>JAOZRT010000086.1:0-14020 GCA_029940035.1 Desulfobacterales bacterium | reverse complement strand
TTCTTCATCCGGCCGACGTACTCACGAATGACCTCGCCCTGCCCGGATGTCATTTTTTCCTTTTTGGCCTCGGCCTGAAGGACGATGGCTTTCAGGTTTTTAGACCCCATCAGGGCGCCTAAACCCGTGCGCCCGGCGGCGTGGTCCCAACCGGCCATGATACAGGCATATAGAACGCGGTTCTCACCCGCCGGCCCGATGGTCAGCATGTCGATATTTTCCGGGCCCACTTCCTGATGGAGCTGTTCTTCGGCTTCACGATTGTCCAGTCCCCAGAGATACCGTGCATCCCTGATTTCGGCGCCGCCGGGTCCCAAGTATAGATAGACCGGATCGGCAGCCTGCGCCTTGATGATGATGCTGTAAATATCCAATGAGTACATCCTAAAGCCGATATACCCGCCGACATTGGAACTGCCGATCAATCCGGACAGCGGTGAGAGCGCATTGATGTGGATACGTGACGAGGAAGGTGCCACCGTTCCGGTCAGCAAGCCGCGGCTGATCACCATCAGGTTGCAGGGGTCAAAGGGATCAATGCCCTTTCCCACACGACGGTACAATGTTTCCACGTTGTAGCCGAAGCCGCCCAGGCTTTGCCGGACCGTGTCTGCCGACATATCCTCCTGGTCAATTTTCCCGGATGAAAGATCGATGTTTAAAATTTTGCCGAACTGATTCATTTTAACCCCCCGCTGAAGTCAAAATTTCTAAATTCTAACCCTCCAAATTCTAAACAAATCCCAATTTCAAATGATCAAATTTCAAAAACGGAAAAAAGCATTATTGGCTGTGGCAATTGCCTTACCTGCGTTTATGGTCATTCGAAATTTGATTTTTGAGATTGTTTAGGATTTGGGATATTCGATATTAGAGTTTTCAATATCTTGATTATTATTTCAGTTTGTATGTCAGCTCCCTCACACTTTCTATCTCATCCAGGTGCCAGGCCATATCCAGGATTTTATCGATTTTATCAGGCACTATTACCGTTTCAGCCAGCCATCGAAATTTTTCCGCCATGGTTTCACGCGTCCACTCCTGAGCCTCCACGGTCATGCCACCATCTTTTATACCCGAAGTATATTCACGACCATCCTTCAGTTTTATGTTCACGATGCTTCCAAAACATCCCTTCGGGTCACCGGCCCTGTACAGCCGGCACAGTTCATTGAGTTTGTCGGACTCAACAACTTCAATTTTTTGGGCCATATCCCGAATTTTAGGATCACTTAGACGATGCTCCAGGGTTTGATCAGGACCGATCTCACCATCCACCAGCATGGCCGCCACCGGCCAGGCCAGGTTGAACTGGGCTTCCTCCGTTGTGGCGGGCAGTTTTGTTCCCAACCGGACGGTTTCATGAAAGGCTTCAACTACGATCTGCTTGATATCACCCAGTTCGATATGATGTTTGCGGACCAATTCACTGGTCCCCTCAACACCCGCATGAGCCCATCCGCAGCAGGCATAGTTTTTCATTTTCCATCCAACCCCATCCACCATGATATAATGTTGGCCGATATCCTTGGTCCAATCACGGTATTTTTCCATACCCAGGAGCGATGGGATCCCGGTGAATCCCCGGGCAGCCATTTCTGCAGAAATGACCCCAGTCATGGCACCCCAGTGGATTCCGTGCTTGACCATGGCCGGATGATCGATGTCCCGCATCATGGGCAAATTGGGAGCCTGGTAATCGGATATGCCCAGGGCATGCCAGGCCTGCTCTTGGGTTAGGTCCATCAAATTGGCTGCTGCAGCGGCACTGGCCACAGAGCCCCAGGATCCGCAAGCCTGGTATACATCGTGATCGTCATGCCAGCATCTGCCCATGCGATGGGCGACTTCATAGCCCACCACCATGCCGGCCAGAAAACGTTCACCATTCAAATCAAGAGCCTCGGCTACCGCCAGAGATGCCGGGAAAATCTGAGCACCGCCGTGGCCATACGCATAAATCAGACCATCGTCTGTGTCGATGCCGTTAGCAGCGGCAGCATTGGCAAAGGCAGCACCAACGGCAGAGGCAAGTTGCCCATGCAGCAGGATGGTAGCCTTGTCCGCAGGCCAGGTTGCCTGGGCATAGTCGGCGCAGATCTGGCTGTAGCGTGTCTTTGTCCCTGATAAGGTAGCCCCCAGGTTGTCAACCAGGCACATGCGCGCCTTTTCCTGTACGTCTGCCGGTAGATCCTCCCAGCGGGTTTCCGCAATAAACTTGGCCGTCAATTGGTTGCCGTCCATTTTCCCAACTCCTCCAGACAAAATATGCATTCAGTTTTTCTATCAGATCATCGACACGGATCTCGCGGATTACACGGATAAGATCCAATGTTTTGTCTTTTGATCAAAGTGTTCAGCTAAAACACCTACCAATTTCAACAAAAATATTTCCAATATCGTTCAGCGACGCACCACGATATCCTCAAGCCTTGCCACCACATCGGATGGTAAAGGTTCGGCACGGTGCGATCCAATGATCTCCTTAACCTTTTGGTTGGCCCGCTCCTGAAGACTGAGGCTGCCCTTGGCTGTCCAGGTTTCAAAATCCAGACGGTCGAACAACTCCGGCGCCCACAGTTCGCGAAAATGCTTCAGGGTGTGCTCGGTTTCCAGGAAATGGCCGTCCGGACCAATAGCGTGAATCAGGTCCAGGGCCAGGGTTTCTTCAGTAATTTCCACCGGCTGCCAGTAGCGTTTGATCCACTCGATCACCTCGTCGCTGAAGGCCGTCAGTTCCAGGCTGCCTGTCATGGCGCTATCCAGGTAACCCAGGTCATGGATTAAATTTGCGCCGTTCAGGGTATTTTCAACCAATGTCAAGGCTGTTTCCGCGGCCGCCTGGGCGTCAAACACCTTGGCATCGGTGCAGGCCGCGCCGAATGTGGGAATCCGATAGTGGCGCGCCAGGTCCCAGCCATAGGGACCCGCATCCGGCGCCGTGTACAGGGATACCATGGTGCGCATATCCATGTAATGACCACCGCGCCCGCATAGAATAAGGGGTGAGCCTTCGCGTTTGAGTTGCGACAGTACCAGCCCAGCCAGTTGGGCTGCATTGTTGAGTGCCATGGCACCGGCAGATGTTATAGGGCCCAGTGTACCGCTTGTGGAACCGGGCGCATAGATGCTGGGGATATTTCGTTCGGCCGCGTAAAGCAGGCGCTGCAGGCTTTCGCCATTGTGATGAAAAGCCGACACGGTGTTGACGTAGTTTATCACGAAGGGATGCTGTTGCAAAGCCGTAAGATCGCCGGCCACGGCAGCGGCCATATCGATGGCCATCCCCGTGCTCTCTTTTTCAAGGCCCACGAAAATAATCGGTTTTGTGCTTTCTTGAAGCATAATCGACATCTGGTGTCGTTCGTAGTCTGTCTGGGGCACGTCTGACGGCAGGAACATGGACATGACAAAATCCATATTGGCCAGGGCATCCACAAGGCGCACACCGTTAACCACATCATTGAGCACCGCCTTGCGGTGTTCACCGGTTTCAACATCATACGTGGACATACAGTCCGAACCGACGCCGCAGTATGATCTATCGCCTCCCAGCATCATCGCCCGGTTCCGGTTTCTATCAAAAATATTTACATTTTCAGGAACACAGGACCGTGCCCAATCCACCAGTTTGGAAGGGATATGTACGATATTGCCGTCGGAAACACGGCAGCCGGCCTTCTTAAGCAGGTCCAGTGCTTCCTGATCAAAAAAACGCATGCCGGTACGGTCCATGATTTCCAGGCTGGCATCGTGGAGAATATCGAGCTGGTCCTGGTTCAGATTTCGAAAGCTGCTGGGACGGAAGGAGTGTGAAGACATCGAGTTTTTGGTGTTATCGGTCATCTTTAATTCCTTACCCTGTTAAAATCGATAAAATCATCTTTATGAACATCGAACATTGAACATTGAACATCCAATTATCAAGTTCCGGCAGGGCTGAAGCCCTGGACTACATGGCACACGGCCGACGGCTTTGTAGTGCAGGGATTTATCCCTGCTAAACCCTTCGATTAATACCGAAGTCATGCGCATACATGATGTGATTTGAATAAACAGGTACTAAAACGTAGAGAAAAAAATCCCACCCACGGCATATGCGTTATGGATGGGGAAAACTAAGACAATATTTTTTTGAGGACAAGCATTATTTTGCCAGAAATAATAACTTGTTTTTACAATAAAATTTCATCCACCACGTTAAGAATATAAGGACGGCATTTCGACATGATCAAATATTTCATTCATCCTTTTTCCAATTGGGCGTAAAATTTTATTGGGTTTCCCGGATGTCGCGCACTTCATGTCCTTCAATCTGGTTGATGGTCTCTTGCACATCTTCCATGGAAACGTCCGCAATAATTTTGACCATAGTACTATAGCGGGTGTCGTCCCTGAGGTCGGGCATACCGCCCATGCTTTGGATCTCCCACCCCTGTTTCTCGACACACGCCATAAGTTTTTTGGTTTCACCGGGTTTATCGGGCATGCTCACGGATACACGCAGCCCGGGCCTGCGCGTTACCAGCAGGCGGCATAATTGAACCAGCAGATCCTCCTGGGTCATCATGCCCACCACAACGCGTCCGCTCAAGACCGGCAGGCACCCTATCTTATTTTCGATCATGAGCAGGGCCGCATCTTCGATGGCCGCAGTTTCATCCACGGTGATCACATCCCGGGCCTTGATCATAATTTTTTTCACCTTCATCCCTGACAGATAACGCGTAATCTCCCAGACGTTCAGACTATCCAGGGACCCGGGCTCGATCATCAGGGTCTCGCGGGTAATCAGACCCAGCAGGCGCTTGCCGTCACCGACAACCGGCAGGTGACGGACGTGAACTTCACTCATGTAGCTCTGGGCCTCCACTATGGATGAATCTTCCTCCAACATGAACGGATGACGGGACATGTAATCTTTAACCAGCATGGTTTACCTCCTTGATACTTACGACGGGATCTATTTTGCGCAATTCATCCAAGGGAATGTGGCAATAGATGTGATGGCCCGGGTGGACTTCCCGCCACGGCGGATCGGTTAAACAGATGTCCGGGTCCGGAAGCATCTCCCGCCGGGGGCAACGGGTATTCAGTCTGCAGCCTGACGGGGGGGCTATGGCGCTGGGCACCACCCCTTGCAGGCGGACACGTTTTTGTTTTGCCGTTGGATCGGGAATCGGCACCGCAGACAACAGGGCTTCGGTATAGGGATGATAAGGTGGCGCGTAGATCTCTTCGGCCGGACCCAGTTCCATGATCTGACCCAGGTACATGACACAGACATACTCGGAGAAAAAACGAGTGACACTCAAATCGTGGGAGATGAAAATCAAGGTCGTGCCGAACTCCTCCTGGATCTCAAGCAATAGGTTGATGATGGCTGCCTGAACCGAAACGTCCAGGGCACTGACCGGTTCATCGCACAAAATGAGGTCAGGATGGCTGGCCAGGGCCCGGGCAATGCCTACGCGCTGTTTTTCGCCGCCGCTCAATTGACGTGGCAGCCGGTCATAATACTTTTCACCCAGTCGCATGGAACGTAGCAGACGCAGCACCTCATCGGTAATCTTTTCCTTGGGCATGACATTGAAGCGCTTCAAAGGCCGTGCAATCTGCTGTCCCACGGTATAGGATGGGTTCATGGTCGAGTCGGGATTCTGAAAAACCATCTGCAGTTCCTGGATCAACTTGCGATCGCGGGCGGAGATGCTGTTGGTGATGTCAAATCCTAAAAATCTCGCTTCTCCATCTGTCGCGTGTTCCAACCCGATAATCGTCTTGACCAGGGTGCTTTTACCGCATCCGGATTCACCCACAATACCCAGAGTCTTGCCCCTGGGAACCTTGAAACTGGCGTGTTCGACAGCCTTGACATACTGTTTTTCACCCATTCCGAAGACATCCTTGAGCGAATTGCCGCGAACCCGGTAATATTTTTTGAGCCCCTTCACCTCGAGTATGGTTTCATCGACTTCCTTTTTCGGAACCGTACCCGGCACGACCAGATCTTCGGGCGGCTCCCAGCTGCCCATGTCGATATCTTCCGAAAAATGACAGCGCACCCAGGTTTCGGTGCCGGCAATGCTTCTCAATTTAGGCCGTTCTTCGCGGCAACGCTTGCGCACATAGTCGCAGCGCGGCCAGAACACACAGCCCGCGGGACGGCCGTCCGGCGGCGGCACCCTCCCGGGAATGGGGTAAAGAATACTGCTCGACCTGTCCGTGCCCAGTTTGGGTACACAGCGCATCAGCCCCTGCGTATAAGGATGCTGCGGGGATTTGAAAAGCTCCTCCACCGTGGCCCGTTCGACCATTTCGCCGGCATACATGACACCCACCTTGGTGGAGACACGCGCCACCACGCCCAGGTCATGGGTGATATACATAATGGCCGTGTTGAACTCCTTGCGCAGATCGGCAATCAGGTCGAGCACGGCCGCCTCCACCGTCACGTCCAGGGCGGTCGTGGGTTCATCCATCAACAACAGGGCCGGGTTGTTCAACAGGGCCATGGCGATGACCACGCGCTGTTGTTGACCACCTGAAATCTGGTGGGGAAACCGGCGCATGACATTGGCGGCATCCGGCATTTGCACCTTTTCCAGCATGCGGATGCAATCTTTTTCCGCCTGGCTGTTGCTCATGCCCTGGTGCACCGTGAGCACCTCTTTCAGCTGATCACCTAACAGCATGGAAGGGTTGAGGGACTGCATGGGATCCTGGTAAACCATGGCGATCTGATCTCCCCTGAGACGCCGCAGTTCTTCACCCTTTTTACCCACCAGGTTCTTGCCCTGGAATTTAATGCTGCCCCTTTTCACATAGCCATTTGCCCCCAGAAAATTGATAATGGCCCAGGCGCAGGTGCTCTTGCCGCAGCCGGATTCCCCTACGATACCGTGGGATTCACCTTTCTTGATGTCCAGGGTGATGTTCTGCACCGCCTCCACTTCCCCTCCCCGGACCTTGTAAGCCACAGCCAGGTTCTCGATGTCCAGAACCGGTATATCTTCGCTTTTACGCCTGGTTGGTTCAGCCATTTAATTTTCCCTGTAGTTCACTATGGTAAGATCTTACATCACGAAAACACGAAAGCAGAAAAACTCGATAAAAATGATAGAATTTCGTGTCTTTCGATTTAATTTTGTCGTAATTGTTTCACTTGAGCCCTTGAATCCTTGAACCCTTATTTCTGATACCGCATGAGCTCTTCGCGCAGACCGTCCGCAAACAGGTTCAAGCCTATCACCAGTGTCGCGATGGACAAGGCCGGCCAGATTACCGCCAGCTGATTGACGAAAATGTACTTACGCGCTTCGTTGACCATGCTGCCCCAATCGGGATCGGGCGGCGGCAGGCCGATACCCAGAAACCCAAGGGTTCCGATCATAAAAATGGCATAGCCCACGCGCAGCATGGCATCCACCAGCAATGGGCCGCGGGCGTTGGGCAAAATTTCCCGAAACATGATGAACCACACGCTCTCGGCGCGTGTCTCAGCGGCCCGGATGTAGTCACGGGTCTGGATGTCCAAAGCCAGGCTGCGGGCCAGCCTTGCCACACCGGGAGCACCGGTAATCGTAATTGCCAGAATCACCACCAGATCACCCTGCCCCAGGGCTGCGATGACCACCAGATACAATACAATCTGAGGAAAGGCGATGAGGGCATCCAGTACCTGCATGATAATCTGATCGGTCCAGCCGCGCCGGTACCCGGCATTCAACCCCAGAATCGCCCCCAGGATCAGGGACCCCAATACCCCCCAGATGGCCACTCCGCCAGGGATGGAGTGGTCCCCCCCCGGCAGACGGGTCTTCAGCAGGATCACCTGGGTGCCCTGCATGAGTCGCGACAGGAGATCACGGCCCATGTGGTCGGTGCCCAGCCAGTTGGTGGCATTAGGAGACAGGTTCTGGATAAAGTCGCTGGAGTTGGGGTCATAGGGTGTCCAGAAAAGGGAAACTCCGGCTATCACCAGCCAGAAAGAAACCATGACCACCCCGACGGTGGCCACCCGGGAATCGAATACGATAGAAATGGTTTTCCAAAGACTGGGTTTTTCCCTTTTTTCTCTTTTCTGTTTGTTGCTCGCAGACGCTTCCGCGTTCATGAAAGCTCTCCTTCTATCTTGTCAGTCATTATTCGCTATTCCATTATTGGCCACAAAGGCGCAAAAACGCTAAGAACTCTTTTCTCTTTGGGCCTTTGAGTCTTCGCTGCTATGCCATGTTATGCATAGCGGACCCTGGGATTGAGCAGTGTATAGGCCAGGTCGCCGATCAGGCGCGTGATGATGGCGATCAGGACCGTGACCATAGCCGCGGCCTCGATGGCACTGAAATCACCGAATATGGCCGAGTCGAAGATAAACTTCCCCAGTCCGGGGTAGCCAAAGATCACCTCCACCACAACCACGCCACCGATGAGCCAGTTGACATGCAGCATAATGATGGTGATGGGCGCCATCAGGGCATTGCGGATGGCATGCCGAAAGACCACCCGCCAGTAGGGCATGCCTTTGACGATGGCCGTGCGGATGTAGGCTGAATCCATGACCTCCACCATGCTGGCGCGCGTCATGCGGGCCACATAACCCAATTCCACGGCCGTAAGCGTGAGCACCGGCAGAATAAGCATGGTCGGATTCTTGAAAATCGCGTCACTGCTGGTGAAAAGCGTTACCGCCGGCAGCACCTTCAGCCAGATGCCGAATATCATGATCAGGAAAATACCGGTGACAAACTCCGGTGTGGCTGTCGCCCCCAGGCTGGTGATGGATACGATGCGATCCAGGGGCTTGCCCTCGTTGATGCCGGCCAGGATGCCAAAAAAAAGTGCCAGGGGCATGACCACCACGAAAGCGACACCGGCCAGAATCAGAGTGTTGCGGATGCGCGGTTTCAGAACCACCGAAACCGGGCGGTTGTACTGCCAGGACATGCCCGCATCACCGCGGATCAAACCTTTGCGTAAAGGAATGTATTTCCGGGGCCCGTCGCCCTGTTTGCGCAGGCCGGCCTTGGTCAACACCCAGACCTCCTCACCCGCACCCTTGACGAATTTAACGGCGTTGTTGCGGTTGTCCACCCCCCAGAAAAAATACTCGCTATTTTCGCCTTTGATCCAATCGGACACGGCCGGAACGGCTTTGGAAAATCCGTCTTCCTGGCGCAGCAGCCTCTTGAGTTCGCCCTTCTCCATTTTCCAGCGGGTGGCCTGCCCACCAACATCAGCCCACCACTCTGTCTCTTTTGTCTTGGTGTTCTTCAGGGTAATCAGGGGATAGGTCATGCGGGATTTAGCCCACCAGTCGTTGCCGATCAACCAGTCCAGGTAGCGCTGCCAGACCGGGGCGTCCAGACCTAACTGGGCTCGGTAGGAGGCACGCTGTTCCGGGGTGGCGAACACCCCCAAAATCTTGACACTGATGTCACCGCTGCCCACCTCGATGAGCAGGAAAAGGCCGATGGAAACCAGCAGGATTGTTACGATTGTCGAAACAACGCTCCGTACAAGAAAACGGATCATGGCTTCATCTCCTTCATTAGAAACATTAGAAACAGACCTAAACCTAAATGTTTTTCATTCAACATATTGCACAGACCAAACCTTGATATAACCAATTATAGGACTAAAAAGCAAAGGCGCAGCCGAATGAGGTGTGACGTATCGATCGGCTTCGCCGGTTATAAGAAACAGCGGCTTGCCTGGATCGGCAAGCCGCTATCGATGGGAAGGCTTAGGATTCCTTCCACATGTCATAGGTAAATGAATGAAAACTGGTGGGATGAACCTTGATGCCATGCATTTTCTTGCTGCTGATGTCAAATATTTTGACCCAGTAGCTGATGGCAAGCGGCCCGCGCTCCTGCATGATATCTTCCATGTCGCACATGAGAACCCGCCGTTTTTCAACATCCAGAGTTTTTTGGGCTTTATTCAAGAGGGCCGTGAATTCGTCATCATACCAGCGGGTCTCGTTCCAGGCCCCGATGGCCTCCTTGGTATAGGCCAATGGCAGGACCATGACGGCGATGGACCGGTGGGTCCAGGCGGTGATACCCAGATCCACCTCGGTCCAGCGATCCCAGTAGCCGCCCGGTTCGGTGATATCCAGCTTGATGTCGAAACCGCCTGCCAGAGCCGTCTGCTTCAGGGCCTGGGCGATTTCCGGTTCAGCCTCGTCGTTCTTGGTGGCCAGTTTTACTTTCAGGGGCAGCTTGAGACCCTTCTCCTTGGCGTATTCTTCCAGCAGTTTCCGGGCGCCCTTGGGATCATACTTGGGAATCGGTTTCTCACAATAAGCCGGGTGAGCCGGTGACATGTGGGCGTCGATAGCCAACGCCCCCAGACCGTAGCCAGCCAACTGAAGGGTTTTGCCGCGGTCCTGGCACATCTTGAGAGCCGTGCGCACCCGGTTGTCATTCCAGGGCGGCAAATCAACGCGCATTCTCACGAGATAGGAATATGAACTAGCGACGCTGGTAATATTGACCTTGGGATTGTCCTTCAGTGCCAGGTAGTCAGAAGGACGGGGATGATAGACCGAATCTATCTGGCCGGACTGCATGGCGGCCATGGCCGCATCCTTGTCCAGGGCGACATAGACTATTTTATCCAGGTAGGGCAGCGGTTTGCCGTCAGCACCCTTCCGCCAGTAGTCCTTGCGGGCTTTAAGCACGCAACGCTCACCCTCAGCAAACTCCTCCAGAGTGAAAGCACCCGTACCGATGGGCTGTTTGATAAAATCTCCCTCGAAAGTCCGCGGCAGAATTGCGCCGGGATAGTGCCAGAGATGCTCGGGAACGCCGATATTACCTGCTTCCAGGTGCAGGCGGATATGATAGTCGTCGACCTTCTCGATATTCTGGGGACCGCCCCAGTAGGACAACAACCCCAGCATGGAGGAGCCCACATCTTTGTTCAACCACTCATTCATGGTGAAGATGACATCGTCGGCGGTCATTATCTGGCCGTTGTTGAATTTGACGCCCTTGCGCAGATGAAGATCCCAGGTCTTGAGATCCTCGCTGGCCAACCACTTCTCGCACAGCGCGGGCCGGGTGACATTGTCCGGTCCGGTATCGCTCAGGTACTCAGCCACCTGGCGAACCACATTGGCCCCTTCCGACCAGGAGAGACGGGCGGGATGATCGATGAGCTGCAGGGGCATACCGCAGGTCCAGGTTCCACCTCTCTGCGGCATGGCGGCTGCCATGGCCTTGGTGGCGGAGAACGGTGATACAAAGGCGTAGGCCGCTGCCGCGGACAGCCCCAGCAGGGTGGAGTTCCGTAAAAATTCCCGACGGGTGACCTTGCCTTTCAAAAACTGATCCTTCAACTCGGGGATGTAGGGATGTGGATCTTTGCGTTCTTTTTTCTTGATGATTTCCATACTATACGCCTCCTCTAAGTTGGTTGTTGATTGGAATCCCATAACTAAGGATTACAGCTCTATCCGAATTCAATTCATTATTTATTGCGCATTTGATTGGATATAACATACTTCTTTATAAATTAAAACTTTACAGATCTTAACCGATAATCAAGAAGAAATTTTCCGCGACCATGATAACTGCCCTATTGGGTGACAAATACAGCTGTTCAAAGTGAAGCCGATTTTGTGCAACTCGATCTGGTTTGCCTTCTGCTATCGACCATGTTCACGAACAAAGATGGTTTCCGCCAAAAAAAGCTTTGTTGCCCTGCCCACTATTGCTGGGCGTCTACCAGCTCAGCCTCCCCTGTTTGTTTCAATTTTTCTATAGCTGACAGGATCTTGTCCGGCAGCGGCGCCACCATATGCGTTTCCATTATCTCCTTTAGTCTATCCTGGATCCGTTGCTCCATATCCTTGCTCCCCTCTGCTTTCCAGGTCTCATATGGCTGGCGTGTGAGGAGGTCTGAACGGCTCAGTTCATTACGGAAATGCTTTACCGTATGGGGTTCATTTAGAAAATGACCGCCCGGTCCAACCTTCTGGATAACATCACGCGCGATGGTTTCCTGATCGACCCGGATACCGGCTAAAAATCGTTTGGTCATCCCAATGGCCTCGTTCCCCAGAACCAATTGAGCCGCTGAACAAACCATGGCCATATCGAGATAGCCGACATCATGAATAAGGTTGAGACCTGCCAAACCTTGCGAAAGAATCGAAAAAGCACTCTCCAGGCCGGCCTGGGCATCCACAACTTTTGCATCTGTACAGCCCGCATATCCCCAGGTCGGCAGTCCGAACGATTGGGCCACCTCGGCTTGGGCGGATATCCCCAAACTCATTTCCGGATAGCCCACTCCAAACAATCCGGTTGCCATATCCAGGATCTGCACATTTCCGCTCAAACATACCGGACAACCGGGGCGACGCAGTTGGGCCAATGTCAGACACATGAGCGATTCAGCCGTAATCTGGGTAATTGTCCCAGCCAAAGTGCAAGGGCCTGTAGCGCCAACCTGAACTGCAGGGCCAGGAACCTGGGGCATGAAAAGGTCGGCAGCTTGAAATATTCTGTCAACGACATCCGCGGGTTGAACCAGGGGTGAAATGGGTTCCGGGTAGAGTATCAAGAAGGGTTTCTGCCTAAGATTCTCCAAACCGCCGGCTATTTCAGCCGCCATTTCATAAACGATCTCCGTGCCACGCGGACTGTAACCGATAAAGACAATCGGTTTGGTGGTGTTCGTTACCACCGCCTGAAACTCGTGGAGGTCAGCGGCGATTGCCGGTACATCCTGACAGGACCCCATCGGCATCACCCAGTCGATGTTCTCACAGGCATCAGCCACCTTGGCGCCCATGCCGATATCTACCACACGGGTCGGGTGAATCTCTCCGGTCAAAGCATCTTTTGTATTCGGACTAGCGGTGGAAGTACCATAATAGCTTTTACGGCCCTCAACTTCCATAGCCCTTTTGGCATTCCGATCATAAATCGTAAATCCTTTGGGTGCTGTTTTGAGACATTCCAGCACAACGAATTCAGGTACCTTTACAAGCTCATCGATTACAATGGCTCCAGCCTGTTTCAGCATTTTACGCGCGCCTGCATGCAGTACCTTGAAACCGACATGATACATCACGTCAAACGCCGATCTTTTGATTTCATATATCTGATCATCCGTAAGAATCCTCAAATAAGGGGATCCTTGCTGAACTGAACCTGAATTGATCATTTTACACTCCATCCACAGCTTTTTTTCATCACCACGATGTCAACAAGCAAATCAGCGGCCTCCGGCAAAGCCGAAGATATAAAAAGAGTTATCCAAGTACCGAAAAGGTGCTGCCCTCGATAATTTCTCGATTTCTCGAAAAAATGCCCGTGTTCAAGGTGTAGTCGATATTTCGCAGCTTCACTTGAACCGGTTCCCGGTCGTGATCGTACCCGTCTTCAGTGGCCGATATGATATCAGCCAGCACTTGCCCTATCACCGGTCCGTTCTTGTACTGGTTGCCGCTGGTGCCGATGGCCAGGTAAAAGCCCTTAAGGTCGGATCGATCATAGATGGGAATCCAGTCATCGGTCACGTCGTAAAGATCCACCACCCCCCTGGGTTGGCTGGGGATGGCGAGATCCGGAATCCGCTTGGCCATGCGGTACACTTGGGCATTCCACTGGTCGGTGGTCACATCGCGGTTGAAGTTGTCGGGGTCGTCTATCCATTCAAGCTCGTCGCAGGCCGGATCCTCACTGCCCACCAGCACCAGGTTGCCCGCCTCGGGCCGATGGTAGCCGCCGGCATCCCCGTCGGAAACGATTATACCGTCCTTTGCATAACTGAATGCTTCCGGAGAAGGTACGAAGTGGACTTCGTGCCGCAGGGAACGGGTTTTGATTTTCATTTTGTCCTCGATTCCCGCCATGCGGTTGATCACGAATGAATGCGGTCCGGCTGCATTGACAACTACCGGAGCGTCGATCTGCTTTCCATCCTTCAGGGTGACCCCGGCAACCCTGCCGCCGGCCTGCCGGATGCCGGCCACTTCGGCACTGAATTGAAAGGTGGCCCC
>JAOZRT010000381.1 GCA_029940035.1 Desulfobacterales bacterium | reverse complement strand
CCTTAAATATTGTACTATATTCACTGGGTTAAGGCGACTCGCAACATAACTCCATATATCTGTATATTAACTGATTAAATTTTAAACGAGGCGGAAACAAAAAATGGATGAATCAAAGCAGAAAATTGCACTGTTTATAGATGCAGATAATGCACCTGCAAGTAAGTTTGAAGAGGTTCTAAGTGAAGTTGCTAAATATGGTGTTGTAACGATAAGAAAAGCTTATGGAAATTGGAAAAACCCTTCTATAAAACCTTGGGAAGATCTTTTGCATGAATATGCAATTCAGCCGATCCAGCAATACGATCTCACAAAAGGGAAAAATGCCTCGGACATTGCACTTGTGATTGATGCAATGGATGTGATGTATACCAAGAATATCGACGTCATGTGTTTCGTTTCATCGGATTGTGATTTTACACCGATGGTTACGCGCGCCCTCGCTGAAGGTAAAGTTGTTTTGGGATTTGGTGAGCGTAAAACCCCTTCTCCTTTTGTGAATGCATGCTCCAAGTTTTTATTTTTAGACGAGGAAACCCGACAGAATGGTGGGATACAAATAAAATCTAAAAATATAAAATCTGATACCAAACTTATAAATCTGCTTCGCCAAGCAATTGAATCAACGGCAGAAGATGACGGCTGGGCGGCTCTTGGACCCGTGGGGTCACATATATCAAATAAAACCTCTTTTGATACCAGAAACTATGGTTACAAAAATTTGAGCAGCCTTGTTAAGGCAATCGATTTGTTTAAGCTCAAGCGCGGACCAGGAAACTCCTATTTGGTTAAGGATACACGAAAGGTAAAATCTACTTAACCAAGCGTTTAACACCGATCCACTGCGTTCCACCGGACTCGCTGAAGCTTACCGTCACAACCGTTGATTACTCCAATCATCGGTATTTCACGATAATTCCAGATAACATAGCACATCACCACCACAGCCAATTTTCGCAAGGTTGCATTCTTATGTTATCATGTGGAGGATCAGTTCAGCTGATTTCCCCTTTTTTGCATTATTGTAAGAAATGGGATATCTGTAACGGTGATCGTGGCAATTATTATTGTGAAATGTTGTGTAATCACAGGTTTTTTTAGGATCAGTTTATGCCAGATGCTGTCCATTTATCTGCAATCGTCTAATATTTGCCCAAGGGGGAACCATGAATTTGATTCAAGATAAATGGTACATTTTATTTTACACCCTTCTTGCTTTTTTGATTACTACATTTTCCTATTCACTCTCGCCCGCAGCCGTTAACACTTACCCCGCAAATGGGTGGCAGACCTCCACTCCTGAGGAACAGGGCATGCAATCTCAAGTGCTTGCCAATATGATTGAAGAGATAAAAATGAAAGGTTACAACATAGATAGCATATCAATAATCCGCAATGGTTACATGGTTCTTGATGCCTACTTTTACCCATTTTCAAAAGGCCAGAGACACATCATTCGTTCCTGTACAAAGAGTATTATGTCGATCCTGATAGGCATAGCGATTGATAGAGGGTATATAAAAAGTGTCGATCAACCTATTGTTGAATTATTACCGCATAATATAATTGATAGCTTAGGTGACAATAAAAGGTCAATTACACTTGAGCACTTGTTAATTATGGCCTCTGGTTTAGATTGCAGGGACTCTCATCATTACAATTGGAAAGGATTATTCGAAATGAGGCGCAGCGGTGATTGGGGGCAACATGTCCTTAATCTACCGATGGTCGGTCCTCCAGGTAGTAGATTCGAGTACTGCAACGGCCTATCATATCTTTTATCGGTAATCATCAATACTACAACGAAAATGAAAACCAGAGAATTTGCTGAAAAGAATCTATTCACTCCCCTTGGTATTTCAGAAATTGATTGGGAAAAAAGCCCGCAGGGTATTGATGTTGGATATGGTCGGATGTGGTTAAAACCCCATGACATGGCCAAAATTGGGTGGCTTTACCTCAATAAGGGAAGGTGGGGGAAGAAGCAACTTGTATCGAGTTCTTGGGTAGAAAAATCAACGCGTGGACATATTGAAGCTAAACCAGCTCTGCAATACGGGTATCAATGGTGGGTGGATGATGACGGCAATTATTCTGCTATCGGCTATAGTGGTCAGTATATTATGGTGGCACCGGAGATGAATATGGTTGTGGTATTTACCGGTGGCTTACCCGGCGGGAAAACTTCTCTTCCGCTTGAATTAACGAAGAAATATATTTTTCCTGCGGTTGTATCTTCTGAGTCGTTGCCAGCAAATACGAGAGAAGCCGAAAGACTTGATCAATTGGTAAAAAGCGTGTCCACTTCTTTTTCAGATGGTTTTGTCTGGTTCTCCAGAGAAGAGGGTATAGCAAAGGACGGTATATTCCGGCGAGCTAAATCTCCAAAATTTAGGTTTGAGTATCCTGTTGGAAGTAAAAAACTTAGTACCACTTCAAAATGGCAGATCATGAGAATGAAAACACCATACGAGGCAAATTTTGAAGCATCTGTAATTGCCATTCCGGATAAGCTGAAATTAGAGGATTTCGGACCAAAATATTATATGGAATATCTTCAAGGCATAGGTTCTGATGTTGAGGTTATAGCCAATAAGGAAATAACTTTGAATTGTGGCTCACGCGCATATAGGACAGATATCAAATGGACATATTACGATTATATTAAATTGACATCGCTGGTCGTATCTTCATACAGAGATAAAAAATGTGTCTATCTTGTTATCAATACCGGACGAAACCCAGAAAAAATTGTATCGATTGTTGAGAGCCTGACATTTGAATAGCAGATTACTCCAACGAATCACAGTTTCGTGATGTTCACAGGTTTTTTAGCATATCACCACCACAGCCAAAATTAAGCGACTTGCATCTTTATGGTATCAGGGGGAGAGTTTGTTCCATTGATTCTCCCATTTTGCATTTTTGTAAGAAATAGGATATCTGTAATCGTGATCGTGGCCGGAAAGACCGTTGAATCTCAAGGTATCGCAGGTTTTTTGATGGGTCTGAAACCTGACATTATCTCCATTTACAACTATCCCGTAACCAACAATATAACCTCACTTCATTTTCGTGCTTGCCTAAATGATATAATAAGCATATGCACATTAAGATCAAACCTAAGCCGTGCTATTCCCCCCTCTTGGGTTTCTCGATCAATTAGCCAATTTAACCTTAAGGAGGACTAATTATGAAAAAAGTTTTATTAATTCTCTGTGTCTTGGGTATGTTTCTTTTCGTAAGCAATTCTTTTGCAGTTGACTTCGGCTTTTATCTTGATCTTGGTAGTGGGTCTGGTGAAGCAGAATATGACATCGCATACTCAGAAAAATTTGACATGGATAGTGATTTTTTTGGGCTCGGATTTCAATTAGAAACCAATCCAATTACCCCTAAAAAAATATTTAGTTACAGATTACAGGCTGGATTCGAATCAAGGGGAATGGAAGATGATTATGGCACGACACTGGAACTTGGTGGCCTTGTTTTCAACAATACTTTTGCTTTTGGTGGGAACACCTCCGAAAAGACCCGCCTTTGGGGGGGGCCTCAAATTTTGGTCGGATTTTACAGCGGTAAAACAGATGATCAGTTTCAGGGAGATGAAATATCATATACAGGTACAGCATTTGCCCTTGGGCTAGCTGGTGGCGCTAACTTTGGCCTTGGAAGCGGTAAAACTATTCTTACCACTACTATTGGTGTGAGAAGTTTAGCATACTCTGGCGATGCAGAATGGTATGACTGGAATGAAACATTGGAAGGCAACTCTACAGATATTTTCATTTCCGTTGGGATGCTTTTCTAATCCTTTTTATTCAGCAACAGAGTCTTTTTTAATTCGACAACGGGACGACATCAGGAAGGCATCATATTTTTCTGGCAATCACCTTTGAGTTTGTTGCCTAAATATTCAGAAAGCGTGTTTTTCAACACCGTTGATGCCTCCAACATATGGCAGTTTCGTGATGTTTACAGGTTTTTTAGCATATCACCACGATAGCCATTTTTAGCCAAGTTGTGTTTTTGTGTTATCAGAGGGAGAATTGATCAAACCAATTCTCCTTTTTTTGCAAATTTGTAATAAAAATGGTATCTGCAGTGGTTCAGTTGTTTTTGCAAAACCTCCAGTGGGTGAGTACCGATGGAAGGGTCCACAAGATCCAGAA
>JAOZRT010000380.1 GCA_029940035.1 Desulfobacterales bacterium | reverse complement strand
CGGGCAGGATGATCATGTGCACCGGGTGCTTGTCCTTGCGCACCACGATGGTGTCGCGCTCGTCGATTTCCAGTCCGGCCTGCCCGTCAAAGGTCAGGAAGATGTCCGACGCCCCTCTGGCCAGCTTGAGCTTGATGCAGACGTCGTCCGGCACGATCAGCGGCCGGTTGGTCAGGGTGAAGGGACAGATGGGTGCTAGCAGAATACTGTCCACCGCCGGGTGCACGATGGGCCCTCCGGCCGCCAGAGAATAGGCCGTGGATCCCGTGGGCGTGGCGATGATCAGGCCGTCGGCCCGGTATTCGGTCAGAAACTGGTCGTCTATATGGGTCTGGACATGGGCCAGGCGGGCCAGGGCGCCCCGGTTAATGACCACGTCGTTGAGAATGGTTTTACGGGTAAATTCCGTATCCCCGCGCAGCACGGTTACCTGGAGCCGCATGCGCGAAACCGTTTTAAATGCGCCATCCAGAACGGCCTCGGCGGCCTTGGTCAGCCTGCTTTCCGTGGTGTCGGCCAGAAATCCCACTTCGCCGAATTTTACCCCCAGAACAGGGGTGCTGTTGTTGCCGATCCAGCGTACAGCACTTAAGAAAGTGCCATCACCCCCCAGAACGAACACACAGAAGAGATCGGGAGGCGCGACTGCTGTGGGATCCTGATTGGCGGACGGACCATGTGACGTTATGTTGTTGCGGGTGACTTCTACCGAGCGTTCATTCAGCCAAGCTTCGAACATGTCTGCCCGTGCCTGTACGGCTTTATCCGGTTTTACGACCAATCCTATTTTTTTCAATGTCTTAAGACTCCTGTTGACATGGTGTCATAATGGAAACAGGTGCCGATGCCGGCTTCGTTTCTCTAATATAGCGCCTGGTGCCAAACAGCAACAGCTAAAATATGAGAAGGGATACTTTTTAGGCGCAATATTCGATGAATATAGCAACCATGTTTAAATAGAAATTGCCCTGCAATACCATAGGGCCGCTATTTTAGCTTGACTCAGACCCCGCATCGGTTTATTAAACTCAGGTTTATAAGGGTATTATGTTCACTAAACTTATATTAGGAGGGAATTAGACGATGAAAAGAAATTTTAAAAAGGTATCAATCGTGGCTGTTGCGACCCTGTTTCTGGCGCTGACTCTGTCCGGAGCTGGACTTGCGGACACCATTAAGTTGGGAGTTGCCGGACCGCACAGCGGGGACCTGGCATCTTACGGAATTCCGACGATTAAAGCGGCCGAACTGGTCGTAAAAGAGATCAATGCCAAAGGCGGCGTCATGGGCAAACAGGTTGAGCTTATTGTCGAGGACGATGTCTGCAAACCTGAAGTGGCCACCAACACCGCCACCAAGCTCGTGGGCGAAGGCGTCAACGTTGTCCTGGGACATATCTGCAGTGGTGCCACAAAAGCCGCGCTGGGGATCTACAAGGATTCCAAGATTGTGGTCATGTCCCCCTCGGCCACCAATCCGGCCCTGACCCAGAGCGGTGACTATCCCAATTTTTATCGCACCATCGCTTCTGACGATGCCCAGGCTCGCCTGGAAGTGGATTTTGTCCTCGATATTCTCAAGGTCAGCAAAATTGCCGTGCTGCACGACAAAGGCGACTACGGCAAGGGCCTGGCGGAATTTGCCAAAAAATTTATCGAAGAAGATTCCCGTGCTGAGGTCGTTCTCTACGAGGGCATCACCCCCGGCGCCATGGATTATTCCGCTATTGTTCAGAAAATCAAACGCAATGGCGCAGAGGCGGTTATTTTCGGCGGGTACCATCCCGAAGCCTCCAAAATCGTGACCCAGATGCGCAAGAAAAAAATGGGCATCCCGTTTATTTCCGATGACGGCGTAAAAGACGACACCTTCATCAAGGTCGCCGGCAAGTATGCCGAGGGTGTTTATGCCACCGGTCCCATGGATGTCTCTTCCAACCCCATGGCAGCCGCCGCCAATGCGGCGCACAAGGCCGCTTACGGGGAAGACCCGGGTGCATTCTTCCTGAATGCCTATGCCGCAGCCCTGGCCCTGCTCAATGCCATCGAACAATCAGGTTCCACTGATTACGATGCCATCTCGAAATCACTCCAATCCGACCTGGTCGACACCCCTCTGGGGAAGATCAAGTTTGACAAGATGGGTGACGCCACGGGCGTGGGCTTTTCCATGTACCGCGTGAAGGACGGCGCCTATATCGAATTGAAGTAATTCGGCCAAAAAGAAATCAGTCGGGGGACAGGCCGTTCAAAGCCTGGCCCCTGACTTTTTCTGAAGCCATAAATTTTCATGGTGGCCGCGTGTAACCAGGCATGTAATTATTGTTTAGTGTGAAGCGCTTTTTTGGATGCTTCGAAGTGCATGACATGAAAATTTATTGTAATTATTGGGCTTAATTTATACATCTATACTTAAATATACATTAGAAACAATCATGAGTGCTTACTTATGTCTTATTGCGGACTTTCGGGCATGGATAATCTCGAAAAACGCCGCGGCCTGTTTCTAATGAGCAGCATGAGATTTTGTTGCTGGAGTTTTCAGGGTAACGCATGGAATATTTTCTCGAACTCTTTTTGGGGGGATTAACGCGGGGGAGCATTTACGCCCTGATCGCCCTGGGTTACACCATGGTCTACGGTATCATCCAGCTGATCAATTTTGCCCATGGCGAAATCTACATGATTGGCGCCTTTACTGCCTTGATCGTGGCCGGTATTCTTTCCATGCTGGGCTGGAACCCCATCGTCATTCTTCTACTCGCCTCGGTGATCGCCGTGGTCTATTCCGCTTCCTACGGCTGGACCATCGAGAAGCTGGCCTACAAACCCCTGCGTAAGGCCCCCAGGCTTTCCGCCCTGATCAGTGCCATCGGCATGTCCATGTTTCTGCAGTACTATGTGCTGCTGGCCCAGACATCTAATTTTTTGCCCTTTCCCAGCCTGATCCCGGATTTTAAATTCATGGAACCCATCGAACACCTGGTCCGTTCCACGGAAATCGTCATCTATCTCACCACGGCCATCGTCATGATTTTTTTGACATTCCTGATCAAGTTCACACGTATCGGTAAGGCCATGCGCGCCACGGCCCAGGACAAGGATATGGCCATGCTCGTGGGGGTGGATGTCAACAAGGTGATTTCCTTCACCTTTATCGTCGGGTCGGCCACGGCCGCCCTGGGCGGTGTCCTGATCGCATCGCATACCGGTCAGATCAACTATTATATCGGCTTCATCGCCGGCATAAAAGCCTTTGTGGCCGCTGTTCTGGGCGGCATCGGCAGCATGCCCGGGGCTGTTCTGGGCAGCATGGTGCTGGGCATGTCGGAAAGTTTTTTCACCGGCTACATTTCCAGTGACTATGAGGATGTGTTTGCCTTCCTCTTCCTGGTCTTCACCCTGATTTTCAGGCCGTCCGGGATTCTGGGGAGGAGCGATACAGACAAAGTGTAGCCTCGCTCCGCGATGCTACTCAACGCGGCTGCGCCGCTAAAAAAGAATAAAAAAGCATAACGATGTTCAGCTTAAACGAAATAAAAAAGTCGGCTCTGATTGCCCTGTGGTTCATGTTTTTGACCTTTCCCATCATGGTCATCCGGGTGAACACCATTTATAAGACCATTGAGTGGCGCTGGGAACGCCTCTTCATGGTGGGGGTCGGCACGTTTGTGCTCTCTTTTGTGTGGCGCTATGCTATCAAGCGCAAAGAGGAGGGCATCAAGAAAGCCGATATGGGTGAGGATGCGCAACAAACCATTGCTCAGCGCATCATGGAAAACCGGAACATATACTATCCGTCCCTGGCAGCCCTTGCCATTTTCGTGGTGATTTTTCCGTTCGTATTCTCCATGTACCAGACCAACATCATGACCACGGCGCTCATTTACGTGGTCGTCGGGTTGGGGCTTAACATCGTGGTGGGGCTGGCCGGCCTGCTGGACCTGGGCTATGTGGCCTTTTACCTGGTGGGGGCCTACACCTATGCGTTGTTGAACCTGCATTTCGGGCTGGGGTTCTGGACCGTGCTGCCCATCGGTGCCCTGTTTGCCGGTATTTTCGGCTTCATCCTGGGGTTTCCGGTTCTGCGGCTGCGCGGCGACTACCTGGCCATCGTGACCCTGGGGTTCGGGGAGATCATCCGGCTTGTCATGGAGAACTGGAACTGGTTTTT
>JAOZRT010000007.1:26692-43701 GCA_029940035.1 Desulfobacterales bacterium | reverse complement strand
ATAAAATTAGCTTGACAAATCAAACCCATGACCAATATATATGTTGTTTTTGGTTCCCAAGGGAACATTGTCACATATCCTTGCTCCGGCAATATTTTGAAATTATAATAATTTCATAAAGATAACCGGGGCTTTACAGCCAAAAGGAGGTATTATGCGAAGGTATGAAACAATTGCCATTCTAGACCCCGACCTTTCCGAAGAAGGTAGAGTTCCTGTATTCGATCGACTCACCCAACTGATCCCCGCCCAAAACGGTTTTCTGGTAAAACTGGATGAATGGGGCGCCCGCAAGCTGGCCTATGACATCAAGAAAAAATCACGCGGCTATTACGTTTGTTTAGACCTGTGTGGTGACGGTGCTTTGGTCAACGAGATGGAACGCTTCTTTCGTATCGACGACCGGGTATTGAAGTACATGACGGTTGTGCTGGATAAAGACGTGGATCTTGAGGCTGTACAGGCGGAAATCGCTGAAGCGGAAGCCGAAGCCAAAGCAAAAGCAGAAGCAGACGCCAAAGCAAAAGCAGAAGCCGAAGCCGAAGCTAAAGCAGAAGCCGACGCCGAAGCCAAAGCAAAAGCAGACGCCGAAGCCAAAGCAAAGGCTGCAGAGGCCCCCGAAGAGGCGCCTGTCGCTGAAGCCGAAGCCCCGGAAGCATCAGACCCCGAGACAGTCGAAGAGACCACCATCCCAACCGAAAGCAAGGAAGAGGAGTAGATAAATGGCAGCTTACAGTACCCAGAAACGAAACCGCGGCGGCAATGCAAAGAAAAAAAGAAGAGTATACCACCGCAGGAAAGTGTGCCGCTTTTGTGCTGATACGAGCATTGACATCGATTATAAAGACCAGAAACTGTTGCGTTATTTTATTACCGAACGCGGCAAAATCATCCCCAGACGGATTTCAGGCACCTGTGCCAAACACCAACGGGCCCTTACGCACGCCATTAAGCGGGCGCGCACAATCGCCATTCTTCCTTATGTGGGGACATTGGAACATTAATCCTCGCGGCATAAGCGACATGTCGATGACCAGGCAGTGAACGATCGTTTTAAAGGAAAACAGTGCCGATGCCCTCAAAGGAGCAGAGGATGGTGTCTCAGACGGATAATGGAAGTGTCGCCAAAGATATCGCAACTGGAACCCTATTAACGATTTTCATTTTTGCGGTTACCAGCTATCTGCCGATACTCGGTTTCTTCTGCGCACTCTTTATCCCCCTGCCCACCCTTTTTTATCGCTCCAAGCTGGGCAGGCATACCGGGATTATCATTCCCGCAGCAGCCTTGTTCGTGATGGCTGCCGTGTTGGGCGGAATAGCCGTTGATCTCGTTTTTTTCCTGGAGCTACTGCTGCTCGGGTTCATGTTGGGTGAATTTCTGACCATGAACCTGTCAGTGGAAAAAACGATCCTCTACACCTGCGGAAGTGTACTGGTGAGCGGCCTGTTAGGCCTTGTGGTCTACAGCAATGCGAGCAATATTGGAATTTCCGTGCTCGTATCCGAATATATTGCCAAGAATCTCGAATTGACCATGGCGCTGTACGAAAGCATGGGCGTTTCGGAGGAAAGCCTTGTACAGCTTTCCAACTCCTTTGAGCAGATACACTATGTTCTGGTACACATCGTTCCGGCCATGGTAATAGGATCGACGCTTTTTGTTGCGTGGATCAATCTTCTCATGGCCAAGGGCGTTTTCACTGCCAGGGGGATCCTTTTTCCGGATTTCGGCGCTCTCAATCACTGGAAAGCGCCCGATGCCATCATCTGGGTGTTGATCGGCTGCGGGGGCATGCTGCTGATACCCGGAAGCAGCATAAAAATGCTGGGGCTCAACGGGTTGCTGGTCCTTTTGATCGTATATTTTCTGCAGGGCATTGCCGTGGTCTCTTATTATTTCGAGAAGAAGCAATTCCCAAGAGCGTTGCGGTTGTTTCTCTACACCCTCATCGCGCTTCAGCAGTTCATATTGCTGCTGGTCATAGGCTTGGGCCTTTTTGATATGTGGCTGAATTTCAGAAAACTTAAAACAGATAAAAATACTTAGCCCGGGAGGTACAATGAGGATATCTCCTCGGGTGTGGTAGCGTATGAAAATTTTCACGGAGGTTGAAAATGAAAGTCATTTTAAAGGAAACCATTGATTCTCTCGGTATCATCGGAAGCGAGGCCAATGTCGCTAAGGGGTATGCCCGCAACTACCTGCTTCCCCAAGACAAGGCGGTGCTGGCCACCCCTGAAAACAGACGGATGCTGGAACAGGAAAAGGCCAAATTTGAACTGCAGATCGCCAAAGAGAAAACGATTGCCGAAGAAATGGCGGCGCGCCTTGAAGATGTGGCGTGCAAAATTGTCGCCAAAGTCAGCGAAGAAGACCGTCTGTACGGATCGATTACCGTGCGTGATATCCTGAAGGCGCTAAAGGACCAGGGTGTAGAGGTTGAAAAGCGCATGGTTCTTCTCACGGAGCCGATCAAAACTATCGGAATCCACAAGGTGCCCATCCGCGTGTACAAGGAAGTCGAACCAGAAATTACCGTGGAAATCGTTCCCGAGTAAATCATTTTGCTTTACCCGGAGCATTGCTCGAACGTTCCACAGATTTTTTTGTTGATTTCATAACGCATAGTCAGGCAAGATAATTTCATGGTGAAGGACCCGGCGCTTCATAAAATTCCGCCCCAGAATCTCGAAGCTGAAGAGTCAGTTCTCAGCGCTATCCTGCTGGACAACAACACCCTGCTGGACGTCCTGGAAGTCCTGGAACCCGAGCATTTTTATCGCTCGGCCCATGCCAAGATGTTTGCCGCCATTACCGAACTGTTTACCAAAAGCGAGCCGGTTGACCTGGTAACCCTGGCCAACATCCTGAAGGAAAAGGGACAGCTGGAGGAAATCGGGGGGGCAACCTACCTTGCCAAACTGGTGGACACGGCTCCGCTCGCCGTCAATGCGCAGCATTATGCCAAGATCATCCGTGATAAAGCGGCCCTCAGGGCACTCATCGAACGCGCCAACGAGATCAGCGTCAAGTGTTTTGAAGACAGCGGCGAAGTGGACGATGTCATCGATTTTGCCGAAAGGGCTGTTTTTGAAATAGCCGGCAACAAAAATAAAAAATCGTTCTTTGCCTTGTCCCAGATCATTGGGCACAGCATAGACGCGCTCGAGGAACGGCAGGGCAATAAAACCCTTGTTACCGGCGTTACCACGGGTTTCAGCCGACTCGACAATCTCACCTCGGGCCTCCAGGGCTCCGATCTTATCATTCTGGCGGCAAGGCCCAGCATGGGCAAAACCGCCCTGGCCCTCAACATCGCACGCAATGCCGCCATTGACGCCGATACACCGGTGGCTGTTTTCTCCATTGAGATGTCCAAAGAACAGCTTTCCATGCGCCTTCTCTGTGCTGAAGCCAGAATCGATTCATCCCGCCTGAGAAGCGGCTTTTTCAGCAAGGAAGACTGGGTCAGCCTGACCAACGCGGCCGAGGTATTGTCCGACGCTGAGATTTACATCGATGATTCTCCGGACCTTACGGCCATGTCCATCAGGGCCAAGGCGCGCAGGCTCAAAATGGACAAAAACATCGGATTGGTCATCATCGACTACGTCCAATTGATGAAAGGCAGGGCATCCGCAGAAAGACGTGACCTGGAAATTTCTGAAATTTCACGGAGCCTCAAAGCGCTGGCCAAAGAGTTGGACATACCGGTCCTGGCACTCTCCCAGCTCAACAGAAAGCTCGAAGAGCGCCATGACAAACGGCCCCAGCTTTCGGATTTGAGAGAGTCGGGTGCCCTTGAACAGGATGCCGACGTGGTGGCCTTCATTTACAGGGATGAGGTTTACAACAAAGATGAAAACAACCCTAACAAGGGGATAGCGGAACTCCTCCTGAAAAAACAGAGAAACGGCCCCACCGGGGACATCAAGCTGGCATTCATATCCACTTACACCCGTTTTGAAGATCTGGCGGATGACAAATACCTGAAATAATGATGTTGTTTAATGCCTCCTTCAACCATCTATGCCCTTACAGGTTGCCCGGGCGACTAAAAGGCAATGCGAGCACTGCCGTATGAAAAAGCTCGACGGCAATTCAAAAGGGCTCAAAAAAAACCAGATCCGGCGTATAGAAAACCTGTACCGGCGCCGCACACCGCCTCAATTTATTCTGACGCCGGAACTCGCCCGCGATATCAGCCGCCTCTCTTTTGAAATCAACCGCCAACTCGGGCTGCTCATCGACCGCAAAGGAAGGGTGGTCTCAGTCATCGTCGGGGACCACCACGGTATTGTCATTCCCCAGATGCGCGAATACAGGACCGCTCCCGACCGCCTCAAGGGTGTCCGCTGCGTCCACACCCACCTGGACGAACAGGCGCTTACCCGGGATGATCTCAACGACCTCGTTCTCATGCGGCTCGATCTGATGGCGGTCATCGCCGTGGGACGGGAGGGCCTGCCTGGTAAAATTCACTGGAGCCATATCCTTCCCGGCAAAACAGAGGGGCCGCCCTACCGCATCCACGATCCTCTGGAAGCCGGCCATACGGACATCGGCTGCCATGAACTGATCCATTCCCTTGAAGCGGAACTGGCCCACGTCAGTGGCGAGGCAGCTCACATGCAATCTTCAGATGAACGTGCCCTGCTGGTGAGTGTGACCACGGTTTCCAAACAAAAGGCCGTCGACGTGCTGGATGAATTGGAAGAACTCGTCCATTCCAGCGGCATCGAGGTTGTGGATAAAATCCTGCAGCAGCGCAGGAGTGTAGACAGTAAATATTTACTAGGCTCGGGCAAACTCAAGGAACTCACCATCCTGGCTCTTCAGCAAGGCGCCACCCTCATCGTTTTCGATCAGGAACTGAATCCATCTCAAATACGGTCCATTACCGATCGGATCGAGCTGAAGGTGATCGACCGGACGCAGCTCATCCTGGATATTTTTGCCCAGCGGGCCCGCACACGGGAGGGAAAACTGCAGGTCGAACTGGCCCAGCTCAAATATCTGCTTCCGCGACTGGTAGCGAAAAATACGGCCATGTCAAGATTGACGGGAGGAATCGGCGGCCGGGGTCCCGGGGAGACCAAGCTGGAAATCAACCGCCGGCACGTAAGAACCCGCATTGCGCATGTGGAGAATCTCCTGTCCCAGGTGCGTCGGCAGCGGAATCAGCAAAAGGCCAAACGGGCCAAACGGGGCCTGCCGGTAATCTCGATTGTGGGCTATACCAATGCCGGAAAATCCACCCTGCTGAACACGCTCACCAGCAGCAGGGTATTGGCGGAAAAACGGCTGTTTGCCACCCTGGACCCTTCAAGCCGGCGCCTTCGTTTTCCCAGGGACACCCAGGTTATCGTAACTGACACGGTGGGATTTATCAAAGATCTGCCGGAGGATCTCAAAGTCGCCTTCCGGGCCACCCTGGAAGAGTTGGAAAGCGCTGACATCCTGCTGCACGTAATCGATATCCACAACCCGCGATGCCTGGATCAGATCAGGGCCGTGGAAACAATCCTGGCCGACCTCGACCTGCACCGGATACCGGCCATCAGAGTCTTGAACAAACAGGATCTGGTCTCGCAAGAAACTCTCCAGAAAATGATCCGCACCATCGGGGGCACCCCCATTTCAGCCAAACAGAAAAAAACAACCCTGCCGCTCATTGAAGCCATGGAAACCATGTTGATGAACAAACGTCCAAACCGCTATCAGGGGTGAAGCACCAGGCGCCTATTTGATATTGACATCCCTGGAGGATCGCATATAAAAGGGCAACAATCAGTGACCAATAAAGGGAGTTATGGACCTAGACTATATCAAAAGGACCGGCATCGCGGCAGCTTACGAAGGCGGCAATGTGTTGCGGTCCTATTTTGGCCAAAAGCCCGAGATTCGTAAAAAGGGGGCCATCAACCTGGTTACCCGTGCCGATACCGAGTCGGAAAAGGCCATCATCGAAACCATCCGTTCACGGTTCCCTGATCATGCAATCCTGGCGGAAGAGAGCGGCCTTGACACCGGTACCCATGGAAGCCGCAGCCGGAACAGGTGGATCATAGATCCCCTGGACGGCACCACCAACTTCGCCCACGAGCTGGATTTTTTTTCCGTCTCCATCGCCTTCGAACGTGATGGTGACGTTGTGATAGGGGTTGTTCTGAATCCCGTAAATGGCGAGCTGTTCTCTGCTGCAGCAGGCGAAGGCGCCTTTCTGAACAATCACCCGATCACCGTATCGCGCTCAACCAGTGTGCAGGAAAGCCTTTTGGCCACGGGTTTTCCCTATGATCTGCCGCCAGTCTTTCAGCAGTTGCAGTCCCGGTTTTCCACCTGCCTGCAGAATGCCCAGGGTATCAGGCGCCTCGGGTCGGCAGCCCTGGATTTATGCTACCTGGCATGTGGCCGTTTTGACGGATTCTGGGAACAGGATCTACACCCCTGGGATACGGCGGCCGGACTGCGCATCGCAGAAGAAGCCGGTGCCAGGGTCACTGATTTTTCAAACAATGCTTTTTCCATTGGCAAAGATGAAATTCTGGCCACCAACGGCCATATTCATGATGAAATGATCACCCTGCTGGAATTAGAGGATGCTTAAATGATATACGACATGAACAACGAAGAACTTTTGAACGACCATCTGGATTGCATGGGTGAATTCAACAGTGACGACGACATCTGCCGTAAACACTGCGCGCTGAGACTGCGCTGCGCCATCGAACACAGCCAAAAGGCCCGCCTGGAACTCATCGAAGATATCATGGCCTCCAACAGCACGTTCATAAAATTCCAATAGTAATACATTCGCCTCCATTTGCGGATACAAATGGAGGCGAATGTATTAAGAATGCGGCTGCGCCGCTAAAAATCAGCCGGTCTCACTGCACAATCACTCCATTACACCATTCTATTCATATTTCATGCTTGGTTCTGCGCGATCAATCATGAAAATTTGCCGGATTCGAGTTTATTGCTTAAAAACTCGACATGCTTGCGTACGGGGGCGTCATTCTTGAGGCCACGCTCCACGGAGTTGATGGCATGCAAAGCCGTGGCGTGGTAGCGGTTAAAGCTTTTTCCAATGGACTGCAGCGGCTGGTCCGTGTATCGACGTGAAAGGAAGATGGCAACTTGCCTGGGCCGGACAATCCGCTGTTTGCGGGACTTGGATACGAGTTCTGTTATCGTAACTTTGTAGTATTTGCACACAATTTTTTTGATAAGATCGATGGTGATGACCTGCTTTTGCCGGGCAATGTTCTGCACGACGCTTTTGGCAAGATCGAGATCGACGGCAGCACCCAGCAGGGATGATTTCGCGGCAACGCCGATCAGGCCGCTTTCCAGCTGCCGGATATTGTCGGTGAGTTCACCGGCCAGGTAGTCGAGGACATCACCCGGCATGGCATAATTGTTCAAGCGTGATTTCTTTCTTAATATGCGCAGCCTCGTCTTGAAGTCAGGAGACTCCATCGCCGATATAAGGCCGCACGAGAGCCTTGATCTCAGTTTATCACTGAGTTTTGGAATATCGCCGGGAAGATAGCAGCTGGAAAAAATAATCTTTTTGTTGGCATCGAACAGCGTATCCAGGGTCAAAGCCAGTTCGATCTGAGTCCGGTTCTTTCCGGTCAGGTAGTGAACATCTTCCAACAGCAGAACATCGCACTTGCCCCGGTATTTATCTTTGAATTGGTTAATGGAATTGGTCTGAAAAGCATAGACCATTTCATTGGCGAAATCTTCCGCCGTAATATAGCACACCCGTTCGGAAGGGAACGCATCAAGGATGTGATGGCCGATAGCCTGGGAAAGATGGCTTTTCCCATTCCCGGTTTCGGACAGTAAAAACAAGGCATTTTGCTGGTTGCATTTCCGTGAGGCCAGTGACAGGGCCGCCGAATAGGCGAATCCGTTGTTTTCGCCCACAACAAATTGGTCAAAGGTGTAATTCCCGCTCAGCATACGGCCGCTGTATTGCCTGGGTGTTATATGGGGGAGCCTGAGCTGGCGATGCTTGATTGACCTTTGGCCGGGTTTCGACGACTTGCCGGTAACGTTGACTTGAAGCTTGCAGGATCGGCTTGCCAGGCGGTCCATTTCAGACTCTATCATCCCGGCATAATACGCCTCGATTTTTTTCTGGTAAATCAGGTTCGGGCACAAAACAGCGATGCCGTCCGAGGTGGCTTTATCAAATGCGATCGGCTCAATCCACATCCTGTAGCTGTGTTCGGGAATTTTCCCCTTTACCGCATTTTTAGCTGCTTTCCAAATATCTTCCATACAAGATCGTTCTCTTTCCAGTCCAGATCAATGCAAACTACGGTTTGTTTTGGGGATAAAAAAGATAGACAAATAACTGTAAAAAAATCGGTTTGTTAGAATTACAACCAGATGTGTTGAAAATTCCACAAAGCTTGATGAGGTTTAATGAATCCACCGTTATTAGTCAAACCGGATGGTGCCGATTCTTGAACCCAATGAACAGCAACAATCTACCAATATATATCTACCCGATATAATTTGAATATTTTACACATCTCATGTTAACCCTTTTAGATTAAGGCTTCTCTATCATCAATTTTTATCCAAGAATTTTAAGCATATCCATCCTTATCAACAAGTTATTAACAATTTACTTTTCTCTTGTTTTCTCTGTTTTTCTTCTATTTTCTTCTATTTTCATATTTATTTTTTTGATTTTCACATATGTGAACACGGTGCTCAGCGGCTATATTTTAACCCAATGATAATGTAGCACAAAATGTAAAAGCGGGTTCCCCGCTTTTACAAATGGGGTGCACAAGCTCGAAAAATCTGGTATGTTTCTTTCCCATGCAAGCCAATGAAATCACCATCCGGGGTGCGCGTCAGCACAACCTTAAAAATATTGACGTCACCCTGCCGCGCAACAAACTGGTAGTTATTACCGGCCTGTCCGGTTCGGGCAAATCAACCCTGGCGTTCGACACACTGTATGCCGAAGGCCAACGACGGTATGTCGAATCCCTGTCCACCTATGCGCGTCAATTTCTCGAACGCATGGAAAAACCGGATGTGGATCTGATAGAGGGGCTGTCACCCGCCATCGCCATTCAGCAGAGAACGGCCGGCCACAACCCGCGCTCCACAGTGGGTACGGTCACTGAAATATACGATTACCTGAGACTGCTTTATGCCAGGGTCGGCACAGCCCACTGCCACCAGTGCGGAGATCCCATAATACCCCAGGATCTTGACCAGATACTGGAAAAAATCATGCAACTGCCCGAGGGAACAAAACTTATCGTCCTCGCCCCCCTGGTGGCCGACCAGAAAGGGAGCCATAAAAACCTGCTGCGGCATTTGCAGAAGGAGGGATATGCGCGTGTCCGCATTGACGATCAAACCCTGGAACTGGGCGCCGTTGAAACACTTGATAAAAATGAACCACACACCATTGACGTTGTGGTTGACCGCCTGATTGCCAAGGACACCATGCGCAACAGGCTGGCTGATTCCCTTGAACTAGCTGTTTCCCTGTCAGGCGGTAAGGTAGTGATTGACATTCAAGACGGCTCCTTCTTGGCTTTCAGTGAAAAAGCCGCCTGTCTGAAATGTGGTGTCAGCTATCCGGAATTCACGCCTGCTTCCTTTTCGTTCAACTCCCCCCAGGGCGCCTGCCCCGAGTGCAACGGGCTCGGAACAGCCACTGCCATAGACCCTGCGCTGATTGTACCCAACCCCGATCTGTCGTTGAGGGAGGGGGCCGTACAACCCTGGGCCAATAAAAACTCGGTTCGTTTTGCCGAGTTCCTGGATGCATTGACCGCTTATTACCATGTGGATATCTACACGCCTTACCATAAACTGCCCGAGCGTTTCCAAACCGTCCTGCTGTATGGATCTCAATCGGAACAGATACCTTTCTACTTTGAACAGGAACAACGCCGGGTCTTCTTTCATAAAACATTTGAGGGCATCATTCCCAACCTCGAAAGACGCTATTTGGAAACCGATTCTGCCGGCTCCCGGGATGACATCCGGAAATACATGAGTTTCAGTCCCTGCAACGCCTGCGGCGGTACAAAACTGAACATAGCCAGCCGGTCGGTCAAAATAGGAGGACTCACCATTCATGAAGTGACCCGGCAGTCAATATCAAGGGCTATCACTTTTTTCGACGGTCTGCACCTCTCCGGCAGAAAAGAAATCATTGCCGGTAAAATTCTGAAAGAAGTCAGGGAGCGCCTGGGCTTCATTGCCCACGTGGGCCTTCCCTACCTCACGCTCGACAGAACCGCCAACACCCTTTCCGGCGGTGAAGGCCAGCGTATCCGCCTGGCCACCCAGATCGGCTCCAAACTGACCGGCGTTCTCTACGTGCTGGATGAACCCAGCATCGGACTGCACCAGAAAGACAACCGGCGCCTGCTGGACGCATTGAAGAATATGCGCGATCTGGGCAACACGGTCATTGTTGTTGAGCATGATGAAAAGACGATTCTATCCGCCGACCATGTGGTCGATATGGGTCCGGGTGCCGGTGTGAAAGGTGGCAAGGTCATTTTTTCGGGCCCGCCCCAAGCACTGCCGGCCCATGTGGATTCACTGACCGGGCAATATCTTTCCGGACGGAAACGTATCGAGCTTCCCGGGCAAAGACGGACAGGCAGCGGAAAAAAGATCTTCCTGAAAGGCGCCCGGGAAAACAACCTTAAAAATATCGATGTTGAAATCCCCCTGGGACAGTTTATCTGTGTCACCGGCGTATCCGGATCCGGCAAATCTTCCCTGGTGCTGCAGACCCTTTTCCCGGCTCTCTCGCAAAAGATTTACCAGTCCCGCATCCAGGCAGGGCACCACACTGCCATCACGGGACTTGGCCATGTGGACAAAGTTGTCCACATCGACCAATCCCCCATCGGCCGGACCCCGCGGTCAAATCCGGGAACCTACACCGGTGTTTTTGCTCCTGTACGGGAACTCTTTTCCAGAACACCGGAAGCACGCATGCGGGGATACAAAGCCGGCCGGTTCAGCTTCAATGTAAAAGGCGGCCGCTGCGAAGCATGCCGCGGAGACGGTATCGTCAAGATTGAAATGCATTTTCTGCCGGATGTCTATGTGGCCTGTGACACCTGCCGCGGCAAAAGATACAACCGCGAGACCCTTGAAGTGAAATACAAAGGCCGCACCATCGCCGATGTTCTGGGCATGACCGTCAACCAGTCTCTCAGGTTCTTTGAGAGAATCGGCAATATCCGCGAAAAACTCCAGACCCTCGTGGACGTTGGCCTCGGCTATATCCAGATCGGACAGCCGGCCACGACCCTCTCCGGCGGTGAGGCGCAACGTGTCAAACTAGCCCGTGAACTCAGCAAGAAAAGCACTGGAAAGACCGTTTACATACTGGATGAACCCACCACCGGTTTACACACCGACGACATTAAAAAATTGCTCGTGGTACTCAACCGGCTGGTTGACAGCGGCAACACGGTTATCATCATCGAACACCACCTGGATGTGATTAAAACCGCCGACCACATTATCGATCTGGGGCCGGAAGGAGGAAACAGGGGGGGCTATGTTGTCGGGTACGGCACACCGGAAGATATTGCCGAAATCCCCGCATCCCATACAGGAAGGTATTTGAAGCCCTACCTGTCCCGTCGGGTAAAGAAGATGAGAAGGTGAGAACTTGAGAAGGTAAGCGGCAAAGGGCTATTGGGTTTTAGCAAGGACATATCTCTCTCACAGAGTCCGCTGAGATCGCAGAGGGCTTTCAGCATATAATATAGATCGATTTCAATAGCCGCATGCCAACCCTGACAATTGCAGAAACGGCTCGCAATATTTATCCCTTAATTTTTCGATTCAGCGATTTAATGATTACCGGAAAAATAATTATTCAACGAAGAAGTCACTTCTCAGAAGAATTGTGCTACACACTTTTACAGAAGATCAAGATTATTTTCGTCGAATAGCCTGAATAGATGAATCTATATTCAGGCTATTCGACGAACGACTATAAAAATAAAAAAGGCCGCCCGTTATCGGGCGGCCTTTTTTATTTTTGGGAGTATCTGCTCTTAATGACCACCCAGCAGACCGGCGATGGCAGCTGCCTGCGGATGAGCATAGATAAGAATCAGAGAAACAACCAGTGCGTAAATACAGAGAGATTCGATCATAGCCAGACCGATCAGCAGGGTTACGGTAACCTTACCTGAAGATTCGGGGTTTCTGGCAATACCTTCCACGGCTGCTTTGAGGCCAAGGCCCTGGCCAAGACCACAACCGAATGCCGCGATGGCAATCCCGAAACCTGCTGCAGTTACGCATGCAATGAAAAAACTTAATGCTGTTGCTTCCATACTTACGGTACCTCCTTATTTAGTGATTAATAGTTCGCTTCTTCCAAATACCCATTATTCTGTCATCCGGCCCAGCCGCCCATTCAGCGGACCGGTGATATAAATCCAAACGTTGAATCGTGCGCTGCACAGGTTTAGTGTGCATGCTCCATGGCTCCGGTAAAATACATAACCGAGAGCAGGAAAAATACAAACGCCTGCACCAAGGCAACGAAGATGCCCAACGCCATGATCGGCAACGGTGCAAAAAAGGCGCCGGCCAGGGCAAACAAAATTCCCAGAACCAACTCATGCCCCATCATGTTTCCAAAAAGCCGGAAAGAAAGGGAAAGTATGCGGGCAAGATGCCCGATGACCTCGATGGGGAAAATGATGGGGATCATCCACCATACCGGCCCCATAAAATGTTTGATGTATTTTGCCCCGTGGTATTTGATACCGATAAAGTGGGTGAACACGACTACGGTCAAGGCACAGGCAAGGGTTGTATTGAGGCTGGCCGTGGGTGGAAAAAATCCCGGTACCAACCCTATCAGGTTGCTGGCGGCAATAAAAATAAAGATCGTGCCGACGATGGGAAAGAACCAGCGGCCCTCTTCGCCGGTGATCGTCACAGCAAACTCTTCCAGGCCGGAAATGATGATTTCAAATAAATTCTGCCCTTTGGAGGGGACCAGCGTAACGGTTTTGGCCGCAAGTGCACTGAGAATGATAAGAAGGGCCATAACCACCCACGTGTAGATGACATGGGGATAGGCATGCGCAAAAGGTGCTAGGCCAATCGCTTCGAAAAACTTGACAAAAATCAGATAGGGATGCTCCATCCTTTATATTGCCTCCTTGAAAATTAGATTTTTTACCTCAACCAGCGTTGCCAGCATGATGCTTGCCACCACCACGGACAGCCCGACAAACAAGCCCAGCGGTTCCACATAGCCCTTGGATATAAGAAAAAACAGGATTAGCCCGCTCACGAAAAACCGGACATAGTATTTTGCCAGAATTACGTTGTGGGATGTGAGTCGCGGGGGGGTCAGCGCTTTGCGCAGTGTCCGGGAAAGCAGGTGGAAATTGACGGTTACGATGAGACCACCGAAAATAATACCCTTAGCAAAACTGGGGGGGCAGAAAATCAGCCCGACAATGCTTGCCGCAGCGAACAGAATCCAGTTGGTTCGGGTAACAAATTTTAATAGTCTTGCCTGTATATCCACAGTCGTTGAATTCGGTCTTCGTTACAGTTTTCGGCTTCTTTCAATGGCCAGGCCAATGTTCCGGTATCCGGCCACAATCCCCATCCCCAATCCAATGAACATCAGCCACGGTGAAGTGCCGAACTTACGGTCCAGCCACAGTCCGACAGCGAGCCCGATGAAAATGGAAAGTGCAACGGAAAGGCCTATGCTGCTAAAATAGGCCAACTCCCTCAATGAACGCCTGGTATCCTCTTTCATGCAAAAGAACGCTTCGTCTGATTTGGCAGTTTCGTCCTCTGCCGGTTTGGAATAAATGGAACTAACATAGCTTTATGGGCAAGTCAACGTAAAATAACAGCGTGTACCACGCTGTTATGTAACGCGGCTTCGCCGCTATTTTGCAATAAATTAATGCTCTTGCGAACTACCAGCGCAACTTCTCAATAACTGCGGGGAGATGATACTATGAAAGAGCCATCTGGATTCCCGCGAAGGCGGAACACGCAGTGAAGCTTTTGCGCTATCCAGACCGTCACCCTGACTTTTTGAGAAACTACCTACCAGCGGCCCGCCACGGACTCCGCAAGCTCTGAGAAAAATATAGCCCTTGCCGGAACACCCACAGCTTATTACAGAACAATCTCTTCCGCATCGAACACAGGCCCATCCACACAAGCATGCCGATAGGCAGCGTGTCTCTTCTTATCTTTAACCGCACATCCCAGGCAGGCACCCATACCGCAGGCCATAATGGTTTCAATGGACACCTGGCAGGGCAGATCGTGATGGGCCGCGATGGCCATGACGACCCTCAACATGGGAAGGGGGCCGCAGGCGTACATCATATCCGGGGGGGATGTCCTGATGGCCTCCTCCAACGGCGCGGTGACCAGGCCCCGCTGGCCCCGGCTTCCATCGTCAGTGGCCAGTATGGGAGACATGCCCAACGTCTCGAAGTCCTCTACACAGAGAAGATCGTTTGCAGTGCGCCCCCCCAGAAAAAGGGATACCCCTGACATGTCAAAACCGGCAACAGACATGCGGGCGGCCAGGAAAAGAAACGGTGCCACACCAATGCCGCCGGCCACGCAATAAACTGTTTTATGCCCGGGGTGAACGACAAAGCTTTTTCCCAGAGGCCCCAGGACATCGATGCCGTCCCCTTTTTTAGCCCCTGCCAACAGGGCGGTGCCGTCGCCGACCACCTTGTACAGTATTTCAAAGCCTCTGATCCGGTGTTGGTCCACAATCACCTGGTGAACGGAAAATGGTCTTCTGAGCAATGGCGATTGCTGGCCTTCGAGGCGCAGCATGAGGAACTGGCCCGGGTGCACACTTTCAATTTTACCGGCACACCCGAGCCCCATGCGGTAATACCCGGAGCCCTGCGGGCGGTTCCACAACACCTGGGCACCCTGGAGGCATTTTTCAGTTGGATTGTACATTTGTCAACCAACCTATTGTTATAATTAATAATAGATAGTTAGTGGTCAATAGCTATCGACCTCTCGGGTGTCAGGTTACGGGTTGCGAGTTCCGATGACCGCTCACCTTCTCAGGTTCCTACGGTCAAGTCCTGATCAAAAGTTGTCACTTTGATGTTTATTATCTGCAACCTGCTTCTGGCAGGGATAAATCCCTGCGCTACATAGTTGTTTCGAAGAATGGGCATGTAGGCCAGGGCTTCAGCCCTGCTTCTCTTGACTTCCGACCTTCTCACCTTCTCACGTTCTTATCTTCTGCTCTTCTATAGTCTGACCTCTGGCTTCTGACGCTCCGTCCTCTGTCTTCTGTTACCGGCCAACCCCGCTGCCACAACGAACCTGCCGGTCACCCGCTCGGCCCGATACGAGAAAAACTGCTCCGGATGACAGCGTGTACAACATCCTGTGATTTCGATGTTTTCATTCGAAATTCCGGCCTGGATCAACTGGTCGCGGCTAATTGCCCAGAAATCAAAATAATCCTCTGACACCCTGTAGGGCCAGAACTTTTCCGGAATTTCCTGCTCGTAATTCTTGAACTCCGCACAGCAGGGGCCCAGAGAAGGACTCACCCCTGCCAGCAGTCTGCTGGGATCACACCCGAATTCCCCAGACATGGTTTCCACAGTCCTGCCGATGATGTTGATGATGCTGCCCCGCCATCCTGAATGAATATTGGCCACAACGGCGCGCTCGGGATCGTAGAGGACCACGGCCTGGCAATCCGCCACCTGGATGGCCAGACAGATGCCGGGCACATCCGTAATCATGGCATCCCCTGGCTTGTTTGCGTGGCCGTATCCCGGTCCACCCTGCCAATCCCGATCCTTGAGCACATGGATGCCGTCTTCGTGCACCTGATGGATAAAAATGAGTTGGTCCACACCCAGACATGCTGCAACCCGATGTCTGTTTCCGGACACCGCATCAGACGGGTCGCCAATCCCCAGACCGACATTCAGGGTGTCGAAGGGCGCGTGGCTCCCCCCCCCCTGACGCGTGAAAATGCCGTGCACAAACCCGGGGTGACCGGCCATGTTGGCAAACCGGTAGAACGGCACCCCCCCTTCCTGGTGTTTAATCGGAACATACTTATGACAATCGGTATAGGCTGTAATTCCTAATGAATCCATTTTCATTGCATTTTCGCAAATAGACCATCAAATTTCATGCAAGGTTCAGGTAACCGCCCGCCCAACAGTCAGGATATCCACCTGCGCGGCATTGCATCTTTTCAGAATCCTGGCGCATTCCCGCACAGTGGCGCCGGTGGTGTAAACGTCATCCACCAGCAGGATGTGCCTGTTTTTCACAGCTGCGGGCGCCTTCACTGAAAACGCCCCCTTTACATTTTTCAGCCGTTCTTTTCTCCCCAGGCCGGTTTGCGGAGCAGTCCGCCGTGTACGCTGCAAGATATCCCGCTTTACAACATCTCCCCAGGACCGGACCAGAAGATAGGCCTGGTTGAACCCCCTTTTCCTGAGCCGTGCGGGGTACAGGGGAACCGGCACCACAAGATCGATGGAACCAGGCCGCCAGTGGCGTTCATAAACCGCGGTCAGCAGCTTCGAAAGCGGTCCGCCCAGCTGCACCTTGCCATCATATTTGTAGGCATGCATGATGGTCATGAGCGACTGGTCATGAACACCTGCCGCCCGGGCCATTCCGTATGGCTTTTCCGATTCAAGGCAATCTCCGCACAGGTGGTCTTCCCCCTGCCGGCTTTTGAAGATCAAACCGCAGCGCGTGCAGATGGGCGGTTCAGCTGCCGTAAACTGTCTGGCGCACACCGGGCAAAGGTGCTGGGCCATCAAACATGTGAAAAGCGCCTCGAGCCCCCCTGGCGCCGATGCATAGTCAGGCGCACCCTGATTGGTTTCATAATAATGAAAGAATTGACCGCATACCCTGCAACTAAACGGTAACAAGGCATTTTTCAATATATTCCTTATCT
>JAOZRT010000007.1:0-26682 GCA_029940035.1 Desulfobacterales bacterium | reverse complement strand
ATAAGCGGCACGGCCCTATGTCATCACCCCTTCGGCGGGCATGATCTTGGCATGGCGCCAAAAAAAATGACCTTCTCCCACCAGCGCTGCCAAACAAAACGACACCCTAACAAATCTACTAAAAATTATCCACGATCCGTTCGGCAAACACCGAGCATTTGACCTCCCTGGCATTGGAAATCTGGCGAGCCAGGTCATACGTTACCGTGCCGTCCTTGATGGTAATCTGCAAAGATCGCCGGATGGCTTCAGCCGCCTCCTTCCACCCCATGAAATCGAACATCATAGCCCCTGACAAGATGAGGGAGCTGGGATTTACCTTGTCCTGCCCGGCATATTTAGGGGCCGTCCCATGGGTGGCCTCGAACACGGCGCAGATGTCTCCGATATTGGCTCCCGGAGCCATCCCCAGCCCCCCCACCTGCGCGGCCAGTGCGTCGGAAAGATAGTCACCATTCAAATTCGGTGTGGCGATCACCTGAAACTCGTCGGGCCGGAGCAGCACCTGCTGGAACAGCATGTCCGCAATCCGGTCTTTTATGACCACCATGCCTTCGGGCGGATGGCCGTCGTGTTTTTCGTAAACATCCGCCTCGGTAATCACCTTGTCCGCAAAGCGCTCCGCAGCCACCTCGTACCCCCATTGCCTGAAGGCCCCCTCGGTGAACTTCATAATATTGCCCTTGTGCATCAACGTTACGCTCGACAGCCCGTTGTCGATGGCATGTACAATGGCGGATGCCACCAGGCGCTTGGTGTTGGCCGCGCTGATGGGCTTGATGCCGATGCCGGCGCCTGGAGGGAGGTCCGCCCCCATCTCCTCCTTGAGAAACCGGCTGACTTTTTCAGCATCGTCGCTCCCTGCCTGCCATTCGATACCTGCGTACAGGTCTTCGGTGTTTTCCCGAAAAATGACCATGTCCACTTTTTCCGGCTGTTTCATGGGACTGGGAACAGGTTCGATGTAGCTGACCGGGCGCACACAGGCAAACAAATCCAGTTTCTGCCGGATGGCCACGTTTACGCTGCGGATGCCCTTCCCCACGGGGGTCGTGAGCGGCCCCTTGATGGCCACCACATGCTCTCGAATAGCATCGAGGGTTTCTTCTGGAAGCCATGCGCCGGTCGTGTTGAACCCCTTTTCACCTGCCAGCACCTCTATCCAGGCGATGCTGCGGTCGGACCCATAGGCCTTGTCCACCGCCTTGTCAAAAACCAGACGGGCAGCATGCCAGATATCAGGGCCGGTGCCGTCACCTTCGATAAACGGGATATCCACCTGATCCGGAACATTCAGCTGCCCGTCTTCCTTCTTTATCTTCATGTCGTGCTCCTTTCATTAGAAACAGTCGGTCGCATATACGAACATTTTTCTGGTAACGAAACCTGGGGCATTAAACATAGTCCGTGCTGATGCATATTTATAATGTATAACTATGTACTTAGGGCTCGCGCAAACCCTTAGTTCCGCCCCTTGCCCATGCCGGACCGCCGCTGCCGGAATACTTCATACATGACAATGCCCCCTGCCACAGAGGCATTCAGGGAATCCACATTTCCCATCTGGGGAATACCGACCAGCATGTCGCAGTTCTTTTTAACCAGCGGCCGCAGCCCCTTTTCCTCACTGCCCACGACAATGGCCAGGGGCACTTTGAAATCCATGGAAAAGAGCGTATCCCCTGCGGCACGATCGAGGCCGGCCACCCAAAGCCCTTTTGACTTCAGGGCTGAAATGATCTTGACCAGATTGGTTGCCCTGATCAGCCGGGTGTGTTCCAGCGCTCCCGCTGATATCCTCGACACAGCCGGCGAAGGTGCTGCACAGCGGTCCTTTGGGATCACCACACCATCTACCCCTGCGCAATAGGCTGTCCGGATCAGGGCGCCCAGATTGTGGGGATCCTGAATGCTGTCGAGCAGCAGCAGGCAAACGGGAGAAGTCCGTGCCGCCTTTTCCAGGGCAGCGGCAGCGCCTTTCAGCACCTCATCGAGGCCGACATAATGGAAACTGGAAACCCTGGCGCATACGCCCTGATGCCTTTCAGATCCTGCCAGTGCGAACAATCGGGCAGGCGGTACCCGCGAAAAAGGGATATCTCCAGCATGTGCCTTTTCCACGATTTTTTCCATACGTGGAGAAGATTTATCACGGGCCAGCCATAATTCGGCGATGGTTCTTTTGCCGGCCTTGAGCGCTTCGGTTACCGGGTGATAGCCATATAGTATTTCCATAGGTAAAACCGTGTACCTCTATAACTCCGCCTACGGCGTTGTTATTCTACGCGACTTCGTCGCTATATTGAAATTTTACCCGGCCTCCTTACGATAGCTCTTCACTACATTGATCAATTTTTCTGTCGCCACTTCAAGGTTATCATTGACGATCACATGCCTGTAAAGATCCTTTTGCTCCATTTCCCGGACAGCATTTTGCAGACGCTTTTCGATAATGGCCCTGCTATCAGTCCCCCTGCGGGTGAGGCGCTGCTGCAGCACCTTCATGGAAGGCGGCATGATAAAAATAGTGATCGCTTCCGGGAATCGCTCCAGTATCTGCACGGCCCCTTGAACATCGATATCCATGAGGACATGGCACCCCTTGGCCAGGGAATCAGACAAAAATGCGGCTGACGTACCGTAGTAGTGGTCATGCACCCGGGCCCACTCGGCCCAGTAACCAAGAGCCTGTTTCTCCAGAAAGGCCTCCCTGGTGATGAAATGATAATCCTCTTCATCGGTTTCACCGGGGCGGGGGCTCCGTGTCGTGTAAGATATGGAGTAAAAAATATCCGGATAATATTCCAGAAGCCTCGTACACAGGGTGGTCTTGCCTGCGCCCGATGGGGCTGAAATGATAAAGAGCCGTCCCTTAGATTTGGTTGTCCTTTCCAACCCTTACCTCGCTACTCTTTCAAGGTGGCATAACGCTGAGAAATTGTTTCCGCCTGGATCGCCGAAAGCACGATATGATTGCTGTCCATGACTATGATGGCACGGGTTCTGCGACCGTGGGTTGCGTCGATCAGCCTTCGGTCTTCCCGGGCCTCGTCTTTCAGACGTTTCATGGGGGCTGAATTGGGGGCCACGATCCCCACCACGCGTTCTGCCACCACAGTGTTGCTAAATCCGATATTTAAAAGCGCCTTTTCCACTGTTCTGCCCCTCACGTATTAAAATCGGGTATCCCCGGTCAGGGGGTTCCCGATTTTAATACTATTCGACATTTTGAACCTGCTCCCTGAGCTTTTCCAATTCTGATTTGACGGCCACCACCGCATGGGCGACTTCGGCCTTGCCGGTTTTCGAGCCGATGGTGTTGAATTCCCGGTTCATTTCCTGCAGCAGAAAGTTGAGCGACGGCCCGGATGCATCCGGGCCGGTCATGATGGTTTTGAACTGCTTGATGTGGCTGGCCGCCCGGACCAGCTCCTCTGATATGTCGCTTTTGTCTGCTAAAAGCGCCGCTTCCTGTTCAATGCGCCCTGCATCGAGCTTTACCACGTCTTTGGCCAATGCGAGAATCCTTTCTTTTAGCCGGCTTTTATAAACCTCGAGAAGCCCCTGGCTGTTGTCATTGATCTCGACCAGGGATTCTTCTATTTTTTCAAGGCGCATGGATAGATCATCGGCAATGTTCTCCCCTTCCCTTAGGCGCATGGCGTCCAGATTGGCCAGGGCCTCTTTAACGCACGGCTCGACCACTCCCCATGCCCGGTCAACATCCAGGGCCTGCTCCATTGGTCGGATCATATCGCCTTTGGACACCACCAGCTCCATGGGAATGTCACCGGCGGTTCCGAGATACTCCTTCAGTTCAATCAGGGCGTTATAGTAGGCCTTGGCCTTGGGGCCATCGACTTGAAAGGCATAGCTTGTCTCCGCTTCATCCCGTATCCCCACCTTGATCTCGACCCTGCCCCTTACGACATGTGCGGCGATCAGGGGTCTCATTTTTTCTTCAACAGCCATATAGCCGTGAGTCATCCTTGCATTGAGATCGAGGTGGCGGCTGTTATAGGATCGGATCTCCACCTGTATGTTCATGTTGTCCTGGTGTCTCTCGACACTGGAAAATGCTGTCATGCTTTTTATCATTTAGCGCCCTTTCTGGTATGGTTCTCTCTGGTTGTCTTTTTGCGGATCATTTTTCACTTCATATAAATAGCGATTGCGCACCGAGGTTAAAAAAGCCTGCAACCGTTTGTCGGCATAGTCGGGATATGTCCAGGGCAGGGTCCGGAAAGCACCCTTTTGAAAAATGAGGGTCAGATCCGCATAGATCCCGCCTCCTATATAGATCCTGTGGGTGAAATTCTTTCCCGTGGCCAGGACAAACCGTTCCGCAAGCAGGTACCCCGGATCAATGTTCACCCTGCGCCTGCCGGCCCGCGCATAGGCGGCCTCGATGGTATTGGTCTCTTGTTTGATGGAAGCAAGCGTACTCTGTTGAATCAGGCCCTCAAACGTCATCACCCGTCTGAAAAGGGGCTCACCCATTTCAGATGCATAGTAAGAGGTAAAGTCAAATGGAAACCAGGCACTCACCTGGTCCATATCTCCCCAAAGGGACCTCAGGTCTTCAACCACAGGCGCAATCAAATCTTTGTCCTGTAAGAACAAACTGATGACCAGTTTTGCCGGACGTGGGGGTACCGGTTGACTCACAAGGGCCTGGCTTCATCGATCAGCATGATGGGGATGTCGTCCCTGATTTCGTACAGCAGCTGGCAGCTGTCACAAATAAGCCCGTCTTCCTTTTCGTTCAAATGAATATCCCCTTTGCATTTAGGGCAGGCCAAAATATCCAGCAATTCTTTTTTCACGGTCATCGGATCCTCCTTAGGTATACCCCAACGTTGGGATGTATTTAAAACCGGCAATGTCAATAAAGCGGTATGCTCTATAGGTGAACATGAAATTTCATAACAGAATACAATGGTGCTTGCAAAAATAAAATCGCTATGCAAATTTATAACGTTATATCACTAACCGTAAAGCACAATTCATATTCGAGGGCAGCATGTACATCGTTACCGGAGGGGCCGGGTTTATCGGCAGTGCCATCCTGTGGAAGCTCAATGCAGAGGGAATCAATGACATCCTGGTGGTGGACGACCTGGGTCAATCCGACAAATGGAAAAACCTGGTGAACCGCCGCTATACCGACTACATCCACAAATCAGCGTTTCTACCCATGTTAACCGGCGGCAAGTTTGATCGCATCGATGCCGTCATCCACATGGGGGCGTGTTCGTCGACCACCGAAAGAGACGCCGACTTTCTGATGGAAAACAACTTCCACTATTCGACGACGTTGGCCGAGTATGCCCTTCACAACCACATCCGCATGATCAATGCCTCCAGTGCCGCCACTTATGGGGATGGCTCCCAGGGCTTTTCAGACAACCGGAAAACCATGCTCAATCTGAAACCGCTGAACATGTACGGCTATTCAAAACAGCTCTTTGATTTGTGGGCCCTGCGCAAAGGCGCCCTCAACGATATTGCCAGCCTGAAGTTTTTCAATGTATTCGGTCCCAACGAATATCACAAGGACGATATGTGCAGCATGGTTTTTCGGGGATTCAACCAGATTCGCGAGACCGGTTGTCTGCAGCTCTTCAAATCGTACCGGCCTGAATACCGGGACGGCGGTCAGAGACGTGATTTTGTGTATGTCAAGGACTGCGTCGAAGTCATGTGGTGGCTGCTGGAACATCCGGATGCCAACGGGGTGTTCAATGTCGGTACGGGAAAGGACCGCTCATGGAACGGTCTGGCGGCTGCCCTCTTCAACGCCATGGGCCTGGACCCCAACATCGAATATATCCCCATGCCCGACACGTTACAGGACCGCTATCAGTATTACACCCGGGCTGAAATGGAAAGCCTGGGCCAGACAGGGTGCCCGGTTTCCTTCACGAGTCTGGAAACCGCCGTCAGTGATTACGTCCAAACCTATCTTCTGCAGGAGGACGTCTACCTTTGAGAGAGACATCCGTCATGTTCGATAAAACCCTTGAAGATCATATAAACTGTTTTAAAAAACTCGATCGTCTGCGGGGACCGATTGACAAGGCAGCCAACATGATCATCTCCGCGCTCATGGCCGGCCAAAAAATCCTGATATGTGGAAACGGCGGGTCTGCGTCGGATGCCCAGCACTTTGCCGCCGAAATCGTTGGGCGTTTTACCCGGGAAAGAAGTGCGTGGCCTGCCCTGGCGCTGAACACCGACACCTCGATTTTGACTGCCGTGGCTAATGATTATGGTTTTGAAAACATTTTTTCAAGACAGGTGGAAGCCCTGGGACAGCCGGATGACGTGTTGATCGGCATCTCGACCTCGGGCAACTCGGAAAACATCATCAGGGCCGTGCACCAGGCCAAGCGCATGGGCATGCAAACCATTGCCCTGACGGGCGAAGGGGGAGGAATGCTGGATGGGGCGGCTGATACTGCCGTCAGCGTACCTTCCGACGTGACTGCCCGCATTCAGGAAGCGCATATCTTCATTCTACATTTCTGGGCGGATGCGACTGAAGCCGCCCTTTTGGCCAACGAGGAATCTTAAGTGACGCACCTACCTGATTTTTCGAGCCGTACCATTGTCGTGATCGGCGATGTGATGCTGGATCAATACTTCTGGGGCGATGTTGAACGGATCTCACCCGAAGCACCGGTACCAGTGGTAAAGGTGAATAAAAAAACCACGAGCCTCGGGGGGGGCGGCAATGTGGCCATGAACCTGAAGGGCCTTAAAAGCGGACATTGGTTGATCGGCTTGAGGGGCTTTGATGAAAATGGTAAGCATCTGGCCGCCATTCTCGATAAAGAAGCCATCCGACACAGCCTGGCAACAATCCAAACCCACCCGACCACCACCAAAACACGTATCCTGAGTCAGGGCCAGCAACTGATCCGGCTGGATGAAGAGAGAAGTCAGAGTATCGACGAACAAGCCGTCGATACGCTCTTTAACATCCTGGATGACTGCCTGGACACGGCAGCCGGCGTCATCATATCAGATTATGGAAAAGGGATTTTCAAATCAAACGCCGCACAACGCATTATCCATCGATGCCGGTCTTTGAACATCCCTGTTTTTGTGGATCCCAAAGGGCATGACTGGGGAAGGTACAAAGGCGCCACCTGCATTACCCCCAACTCCGCCGAGTTCAACATTGTCGCCTCTTTTGACGAATTCGACGATTCCACCTTGGAAAAGCAGGCAAAAAAAACCATTGAACAACTCAACCTGCAATATATCCTCATGACCCGCGGGGCGCGGGGCATGTCCCTGTTCAGTGCCCATCACCCGGCCGTCCACATATCCACCGAAGCCCAGGAGGTATTTGATGTGTCCGGAGCCGGTGACACCGTCATCGCCACCCTTGCCACCGCCTTTTGCGCGGGCATGGAAATGCAAAATGCCGCGAGATTGGCCAACACTGCCGCAGGGATCGTTGTGGGTAAGATCGGCACCAAACCCATCATGCACACAGAACTCAAGCAGGCATTGTCAGATATAGCCTTTACAGGTGCCGCCAAAAGTGTGGATGTGGGCCGGGCTGCTGAGATAGTCAAGGAATGGCGTAAAGATGGACAGCGCGTGGTGTTTACGAACGGGTGTTTCGACATTCTGCACGTGGGACATATCCAACTGTTGCATGCCGCCGCCGCCCAGGGCGACCGCTTAATCATCGGCCTTAATTCCGACAGTTCCGTGAAAATTCTCAAAGGCGAGTCCCGGCCCGTCGTATCTGAAATGGAACGCGCCGCTCTGCTTTCCAGCATCAGAGGGGTGGATCTGGTGGTCATGTTCGACGAAGAAACCCCGATTGAACTCATCCGCCGGTTCACACCCGACGTGCTCGTCAAGGGCGGTGATTACACACCGGAAACCGTGGTGGGGCGCGAGGTGGTGGAGCAGGCCGGCGGGCGGGTCGTCATTATCCCGCTGGTGGACGGTGTCAGTACGACCAAAGTGATCGCGTCCATCCAACCTGAAAAACCAATTCGCACATAAAGTCAATCTTGCAGCAGGCTTTTGTACATTTCTATGTTTTTAACAATGGTATTCTCGATGGAGAATGCCTCGACCGAAAGGCGGCCGGCCTCACCCAAGCGTTTACGCTTGGAAGCATCGCCGGCGAGTTCGAAAATGGCGTCGGCCAATGACCGGGGATCTCTTGGGGAAACCAGGATGCCGCTCTTTTCGTGGTCGATGATTTCCGGTATGCCTCCTGTACGGGTGGCGATGATGGGGAGACCCACACTCTGCGCATCCAGGATCGACGTACCCAAGCCCTCCAGATAGGATGTATGCGCAAAAATATCGTATGATTTTAAAAAATTACCCACATCATTCCTGAACCCGGTAAAAACAAAACGCTCCCCCAGTTTCAATTCTTCGGCCAGTTTATGGATCTTGGCTTCCTCCGGCCCGCTGCCCACTGCACAGAAGCTGATGTTTGCAGACCGTTGGCACACCAGTTCCGCAGCGTGCAGCAGGTTGGGATAATCTTTGTGATCCGCCATGGCAGCCATGGTGCCCACTAAAATGTGATCAGGAGGGATGCCCAACTGCTCACGAAAATCATCTTGTGGTGACACCCCGTCAAAGCGGTGGACATCCACTCCGCTGTGAATGGTTTGGAGTTTGCGGGCAGGAATTCCATCCGAAAGCAAAACATTTCGGATTTGATCGGATATACATACAATCCTGTCCAGAAAGGGGTTGTCATACTTAAATCGGCTCAACCAGTTTTTCTTGATATGAAAATCCACGCGCCGGCTGGCGACCATTTTACCGGGCGCCCGAAAGACCTTGGCCCATACGCCAAGGGCCAGCGCATGGGCGGCGTGCAGGTGCAACACATCAAATCGTTTCTCCCGACAAAGCTGCGCCACCCGGTATCCGGCCACCACATCCAATTCCCCGTGGGTGCGCACCGGATGACAAGCCCACCCGTGATCACGGCAATACCTTTCCAGGTCAGATTCAGGCTGGCAGACGACCGCGGTCTCGTATCCTTGCCGGCGCATGCCCTCCACCAGGTAGGCAACCTGCTGTTGTCCACCGCGCCACCCGAATTCGGTGTCGATATGCAGAACGCGGAATGTTGATGATTTCTTTGGCATAGGCGTCCTTGAAAGGCTTTTTATACAAATTCTCGAATAATATTCAGATGCTTTCCAGCACAGGCCTCAATGGTAAAATAATTCAAAACCCTTTGCCGCGACTGCAAACCCATCTGTCGCGCCACAGCCGGGTTGTCCGCCAAATATTCTATCCGCTCCGCCAGTTTTTCAGGCGATCTGGGCGGCACCAAAAAGCCGGTTCGACCAACGTCGATCAGATCCGGCAGAACACCGATGCGGGTACCAACGAGCGGAACACCCGAGGCCATCCACTCCAACCCGACCCGGCAATTGGCCTCACTGCCCGTGGAGGCCACCACACCAAGGTCAAAAGAACGCAAGACATCCGACAGATCCTGCTGAAAATCTAAAAAACCGAAATGTTTACCAAGCCCGGTAATCGCCCCTATACCTTTGCGCAACTCATCCGCCGCAGGGGAACTCTCTTTGGCCAGGATGACAAAGTAAGCCCTTGTACCAGCAGTCAACAGTTTTTCCGCGGCGGCAATCAGGTCCCGGTGCCCTTTCAGTTCACCCAACCTGCCGAGAATGCCCACAAGAAAAGCATCCGATGGGAAATGCATTTCCGATCGAATATCCCGCTTGGAGCCCTCAGGCCGGAACATATCTGCGTCCACACCGCCGTGGATGGTTTTGAGCAAAGGCATGCAGCCCAACCGCTGTTGTAGCCCATGGGCAATTGTCGTATTGCTGGCAACAATCGCCGAGGCCACTTTTGTGTGGAGCAGCCGGTTCAGGATGTCCTTCCGGACGGGGCGCATGTCTCCCCGCACACGGACAACTGGAATATTGAGAAGTCGGCACATCAGGGCGACGAGCGCAAACCCTTCCGGCCGAAACACCTCCACCGCATCAATCCGATTCCGTCTCAATATTCCCGCAAGACGCATTATGGCCGGGAAAACACCGCAGGCACCGCTTAACCCCTTGGCATTGAAGCCGCTTTCCTCAAAAGTCCTGATTCCCCGGGCCTCGGCTGCCGCCGCTGCCGGTGATCCGCTTTGCGTATAGTAAAACACGCTACATCCCTGCCTTAGGCATTCCCCGGCAAGGTCAAGCGCATACTGTGCTTCCGCATTGAACCAGCGCACATGGGCCATGAATAGGATTCTCGGCGGCCTGGCCATCATCCCTTGGTAACCTCCAGCTTAAATCGCAGGGTACTGGGACGGAATATGAAACACCATTTGGATTCGTACGCCCGGGGGCTCAAGGCATGAATGAGCCTACCGCAAAGGCCCATCCCCCCCCCGAAGGAAAGCCTGCGTGCCACTATCCTGAAGCCGCCGCCTGTGTAGTGGCTGACATTCTTTTTCTCGAAGTGCTCCATGGAAAAATAGGAGAGGTGATGAATGTGCGTAGGGTCTCTCCAGGATGCCAGGCTGGCAAAATGGGGGGTAATGATTTTGACAACGGCCCCATCGGCACATACACGCTGAACTTCCTGCATCAGCGCGGGGATGCTCCGGACATGTTCGATGACGTTGTCCATCAACACACCTGAAATAACCTCGTTTTTAAATGGCAGGCCGCCGTCCAGATCGGCGATGACCTCTGCGGCATCACAGTGATAACGATCCACACCTATATACCCCGCTTTAGTTTTATTTCCACAACCGAGATTAAGCTTCATGTTTTCCCCATTATCTGTACGCTCAACTTCTTGACAGTGCCTGGTAAACCAGGCTGCGCAATACGGACCGGTATATCCAGAGCCGGGATATGAGCCATATTCTGCCGCGTGGTCTGGGTTCGAATCGATTCACACAAAACCCGATATTACCGGCCGGGTTGCCCCCCCGGTCCAGAGTGTAAACCCTCTTGATTCCGGTCCGCTTTGCACATGCCAGGGTTACATCATCGTATGTCCCCCAGGGCAGGCATAGCTCATCACGAGCACCGCCGAGACGATCCTGTAAAACCCGCCTTGCATCAGCAATTTCCACATTTATTCTCTCGATGCGTTCATCACCGGTTTCCCATCGGCCCGAATTTCCGTACGAATCAATATAATTACGTGATAGTTCCCACAAATCCGCCTCTACACTTTTCACACCCTTTTCATCAATATATGGGTCTCCCCCTTTTTTCTCAACCCAGCCGGCCAAGGCGTCACGGAGGCCGTTATCGTCTATATATCGTCGAAAGGCCAATGCAGAACCCCTGGGATATAAGGGTATTCCCAAACGCTTGTCACCATTGGTTGTCTGGGCCAGCGACCAATGCGTGCGGTTGGCCGAGCCTAGGTTAAACCCTATGACGTGATCTCCTTTCCAGACACTCTGGTGGCGCATTGTGTGGGATTGTACGTCCACAAGGCCCGACGCCTGCATGGCCTGCAATTCTGTCCAGCGTAGAAAGGCGTCATGGGCACCTTCTTTTTCCCCCGCCTCCTGGTGGGCCTGGTTTGCGTTGCCCGGGAAGGCCTTCACACCCTGGGGGCGGCAATCACCTTCACCTGTCCTCGACGGGATCACGAACACAACCGCACGCATACCATACTGCTCCAGCAGGGGAAACACGTGTGTCCAGAAATCGGCAAAACCGTCATCAAAGGTCAGGAGAAATCCTCTTTTGGCAGACCTTAACTCTTTTGGCAAAAGGCTGGGCAGTTTTGATCGACTGAGCACCTTGAGATGGGCTTCAAACAGGAAAGGTTTCATCTTCTCGGATGCACTGATGCTGTGGTAGGTGAGAACCGGAATGCTGCTGCTCATGGTTGAATTTCCCCTGCGACCACAGCCGGAACGGCATATTTCCGGTACAGTTTTTCGATAGTGGTCACATGCATCTTGATATCGTTTTCCAATGCAACCGATCTGGCCGACGCCCTCCCCTGCCGACCTTTCTGCAACAGATCCATTATCAATCCGGCCATACCGGCATGATCAATGTCCGCCGGCATGACGACACCGCCCCTTTGGTCCTGCAGCAAATCCGAAAATCCGTTGTAGACCGTCGTCGCCACAGGCGTGCCACAGGCGCATGCTTCGAGGCATACATTGGCAAACGGGTCGTAGCGTGTGGGGTGAATCAGGACATCGGCGGCACGATAAAGCGGCGCCATATCCTTTTGCAGTCCTATAAAATGAATACGCTCGGCCACGCCTGCCTGATGTGCAAGGGAAACATAAGGCGCAGGGTCATCACCGCCCACAACCACCAGCACAGCACTTTCGATATGGGACAGTATCCGTATGGCAGTATCAAGGCCTTTGAGATGAAAATTCGTTGCCACCAGTAACATAACCTTTGCTTTCCCGTCCATTGGCAAACGATCCGTCAGTGCGCCACGATCCCGGGAACGCCCTTCAGGATGAAAATGCACAGAATCAACACCATTGGGCACAATTTCAAGCCTGGCTGTCATCCGGGAATACTGTTTGCGCACCTCCGCAGCCACCCATTCAGAGGGACAAATAACCAGCCTGAGACCGGGAGATGAAAAAAGGCGGTCCTCGATGCACAAAACCACACGATCGTAAAAGGACGGGTCTTTCTTCCCCTGATGTTCCAGAAAGGAAGCGTGCGTACCTCCACCTGTACGGTGTACCGACTGACAAGTGGTCTTTCCAAATCCTTGAATAACATCGAAACGCCTGGAGTCGATCATCCAATCGGATATCCTCCAGAAGCTCCAGGTCTTGATGCCCCGTCCAACAGGCAAGGCCGGGACACGGTGAAGCACTATTCCAGGAAAATCTCCAGAAAATCTTCTTCCAAACAGGTGAATGTCATGATTGTGCCCGGCAAGCTCCCGAGCGAGTCCCGTGGCGTATCTTTCGGCACCGCCCGTAAACCCGAATTTCGGCTGGATCAGGGCAATTTTCATTCGGAGCCCCACCCCAAGGACGCATGTGTCCACCTTGCAAGCTGTTCAAAGGCATCTTGCGGCAGAAGATCCGTCAAACATTTGACCTTGATGGAGCACTCGTTGCGGTTGCAGGGCTGGCAGTGAATACCCAGGCTGCAATCCGTGTGGATCTCAGCAGGAAACGTCCAACCCGAACTGGTTGACCCAAGAATCGTGAAACTCGGTGTGCCTACGGCCACGGCGATGTGACGCGGTGCCGAACAGTTGCCCACATGCAGGTCGGCAGCTTTTATCAGTGCAGCCATTTCCCTGACCGATGTTTCAGGCGCCATCATAGCCCTGTTGCCGGATGCCGCCACAATTTTACGCGCAGTTTCCTCCTCACCGGGCCCCCACAGTACCAGGGGAAGCGCCCGCATTTGTTCTGCCATTAATTTCGAAAATCGGGCATAATGCTCTGCAGGCCAGCGACGCGTATAGCGCCTGTGGGAGGGATCAATAGTTATCAATCTCAATTTCTCGGGCGGTAATAGTTTTTGGCGAAGATCTCTTCCGAATACATGCTCTTTTTGGGTAAGAAATATCTCCGGTAAATGCCATTCGTTTTTAATCCCCAACGGCTGAAGCAGTGCTTTCTTGTAGTCAACCGCATATGGAACATTTCCCGGATCGACTTGGTGGGTGTAAAGCAACCCCCGCCCTCCCTTCCGGTAGGAAATTCTCATGGGGGCACCCGACAGAAATGAAAAGATCGCCGAACGCGGGTTGGACATAAAGTCAATCAGTACATCAAACCGGCTTTGGCGCAATTGTCGAACAAGGCTGAACGTATGCTGCAAGTTGCTGGTCCTTTCGCTCACTACCATCCGATCAATGTAGGGATTTTCCTGCAGGACGCTCTGACACGCCGCTTCCGTCCAGAAACAAACAGCAGCTCCGGGGTGAGTCTCTTTTATAATTCTTGCAATGGGGGTAGTCAGGAGAACGTCACCAAGCTGGCGAAGTTGAATGAGAAGAAAATTTGTATTCACGGACATAGGACCAATATCGGTAATCATGGACCTCCGACAGCTATCGAAAAAACCGCCCCTTTTCAGGATAATGACGGATGCTGCACGGGTAGGTTTTTAATATAATTTCACTACTGGTTTGGATATCCTCATCAGGCGGGATGCAATATAATATGCATGATACATATTGTCAAACCAGACGGGGGAGCTCTCTTCAACGGGTGAATATTTTATGATGGACCGTCAATCGCTGCTCCGTACGTTGCTGCACCACCTTGAACAGTTGACGCCATGATCTCTTATCCCTGCGATAGTAGGATAGGTACTTCCTGATAAATAGAGCCCTGTCTGTTGTGCTGATGATACGCAGATCCAGAAAATTTCGGCCCAGCTCGTCTATGTTTTTAACCCTGCGGCGGTTGGATATCCGGAAGGCTGTGCGAACCGCATCCAAATCAATTAAAAAAATCCGCATGTCAGCACCATCCTCACCATGCTGGATGAGAACGTTATCGGCTGCAAAATCCCCATGGTATATGCCTTGAATGTGAAGTTGGGCAACAAATTTGGCCATAGCGTTGATGAAGCTCATTTTCAATCCCCTGAAAGATGAATGACCTGTCTTCATCAACCGGACCGCCTCTCTTAGAGTCACTGCATCCTCAATGCTTTTGGTTATGCAAATATAATCGAACGAAAAAATAGAAATTCGATGCTTCAACAAGGCAATCGGTTGTGGCGTATCGATGCCCTTCAGCTGTAATTTTCTGCCAATTCGCCATGCCTTCTGAGCCTTGTTTACTTTAAGTAAAGATCTTAAATTAGGCTTGAGGCCCAATAAATGGTATCTTTTTATATAGGCCACTTCGCTATGCATCAGTTCACAGCGGTGAACATCCCTGTCGGCTGCCCGGGCAACTTCAGTGTCCATAGACCATCCGCCGGAAAGAAACCGTTGCAACCCCTTTACAAAAGCAGGCGTATTGTAGCGTTCAAGGATTATACCGCTATAACCACCAATTTGAATTGTAGAGGTACTTATGGTTTCTAATAAGCTAAAAGAATTGGATTTCATCGACACCATCTTTTCACAGTCATAGAAAATGGTTGAATTCAGAATGCATTTCAAGTTATTTACAGTTGCTTAAGTTTAATTTGTATTATTATCGATAACCTATAGGTCAACTTATTCAATTTTACAATTGTTTATTCAACGTCGGGAGAACCGTTGAAAATACTGGTCATAAGGCTAAGTTCCATCGGTGATATCATCCTTACCACACCGGTTGTCCGGGCACTCAGGGAAAAATATCCCCAGGCCTTCATCGATTTTTTGGTAATGGACCGCTATCGAGAAGCTATAGACGGCCACCCCGATATTTCGGACGTTATCGAGTTCAAGCGCGACCAATACAGAGGCCTGAACGGGATATTGCGTTTCAGCCGTACCCTCAAGGCGGCAAAATATGATCTTGTCCTTGATCTTCACGCAAAATTGCGGTCACGTCTGATTAGTCTGGCCTTGAGAACCCGTACCGTGAGGTACACGAAAAGATCCTTTTGGAAAACCCTGGGGGTCCGCTTGCGCCTTATACGTTACCGGGTGGACGACACCATCGTGCGCAATTATTTCCGACCGCTCAGCTCGCTGGGGATTTCACCCGGACCGGAAAAACTTGAGTTTGCCTTTTCCCGGGAAGACCTTAAGTCCGTATCGGAGTTCGAAAACCGAATTGTCCTGGCTCCCGGAGCAGCCAACCCTACCAAAAAATGGCCAGCCACATATTTCGGCGACCTCGGCCGCATGCTGGACCATCCCATTGTGCTCCTGGGCGGACCTGAGGATATTGAAGATCTGGAAGCCATCCGGCAACGCATCGGCTGTGACATCTGTGAAAACCTGGCCGGTAAGCTGAGCCTCAAACAAAGCGGTGCCCTGTTGTCCGTAGCCCGTTTCATCCTCACCAACGACTCGGGTCCCTTTCATATGGCTAGAGCCGGTGGACGGCCTGTATTCGCGATCTTCGGCCCCACCGACCCGGGCATGTTTAACTTCAACCAAAATGAAACCTTGATCTATTCAGGGGAGCCGTGTGCCCCCTGTTCCCTGCACGGGGACAACGCGTGCCCCCGAGGCCACTTTCGGTGCATGCTGAATCTGACACCTGAAATCGTTTTGAACACCATCCAAAAGCGGCTTGTAGCTATTGATGGAGATCCATGAAATAAGCGGAGATATGTATGCATGTAGCCATAGACGGCAAACGCTTCTATCTGAACGCCTCGGGACTGGGGAGGTACAGCAGGACCCTGGTCCCGGCCCTGCTTGACGAAGCAAGGGCTGGTTCTTTAACACTGACCCTGTTCAAACCGCCCGGCAAGGTCAAATTCGAGGCGCAACCGCATCCCCGGCTGCAGGTTGAAACCGCGCATTACCGGCTGCCCGGAAGCGTTGGCAATGCCCTGTGGCGCTTCCGCAAACTGCCGCGCCTGATCGACAGCGAACCGTATTCCCTTTTTCACGGTCCCAGCCACATCCTGCCCCACAAGACGCGCTGCCCCATGGTGGTCACCATGTTCGACCTTATATTTTTAAGGTATCCCGCCTACTTCCCCCTGTGGGATCGAAACTACTACCGCTACATGTTCAAGAAGTCATCCCAACGGGCAGACCACATTATCAGCATTTCCGAGGCCACCAAGGCTGATTTGATCAACTATCTGGGCGCCCGTGAAGAGAAGATTTCAGTTGTTTACCCGGCATGTGACGACGGTCTGGCTCCAGTGGCAGAGGAACGTCTGGAAGATGTGCGCCGACATTACGATCTGCCCGATGAGTATGTGCTTTACGTGGGCACCATAGAACCGCGCAAGAATATTTTAAGAACAGCCCAGGCAATCGATCGGCTGCTTGCCGAGGGCCGCATCGACGAGCAGGTAATGTTTCTCATCGTAGGCAGCAAGGGATGGTTTTACGATGAAATTCTGAAAGGAATTGAGAAGCTGTCCTTTCGGAAAAACATCCGGCTCGTTGGGCCTGTTTTCGGAGAAGATCTGGCCGGCATATACCAGTTGGCCACGGTCATGGCTTTTGCTTCCGAATTCGAGGGGTTCGGGTATCCTGTTCTGGAATCCATGCAAATGGGTACGGCTGTGCTCACCTCCCGCATTTCCTCATTGCCGGAAGCTGGGGGAAATGCCGCCCATTATGTCGATCCTCTGGAGGTGGACGACATCGCGGAAGGCCTTGAAAAACTGATCAATGACAGTGCCTACCGCCAGGCCCTGGTCCAAAAAGGGACCGAACACGCAGAAACTTTTTCATCCCAGGCGATGGCTTCCAGGACGCTTGAAATTTATAAAACCATTGCCCGTTAAAAGAGTTCCTCCAGCATGGACCGATTTTCTTTCACCCACCCAATCAGCTTCCTGACGCCCTGTTCCCACGACACCTGGGGCCGCCACCCCAGTTCGGTTTCGGCCTTACCGATATCCGAGACGTAAACCGGTTGGTCACCCGGCCGCCAGTCCGCATAGGACAAGGGAATGGAGGGGCTAATCTCCTCTTTCAGCAAGGCGATCAGGTCCAGGAGCGAAATGGTATTGGCAGGCCCGCCGCCGATATTGAAAATATTTCCCGACGCCTTGTCGATATTATCCCACGCCAGATTGTAGGCAGCAATCAGGTCTTCTATGAAAAGCACGTCCCTGACCTGTTTTCCGTCACCGTAAATGGTGATCGGCCGGTTCAGCACCGTCGCAATTACGAACCAGGCCACCCACCCCTGGTCTTCCACTCCGAACTGGCGGTATCCGTATATGCAGCTTTGACGGAATACAACCGTGTCAAGATTGTAAATTCTGGCATAATCGCGCACATATTGATCGGCAGCCCCTTTTGAACATCCATAGGGGGAGTGGAAATCAAGAATGCGATCCTCACTGATACCCTGGGGCAAATCTCTGTAAAAATACCGACTCTCGCCTTCCTCGATGACAATATCCTCCATGCCACCGAACACCTTGTTGGTGGAAGAAAAAAAGAAACACGGCTTTTTCCCTTTTGACGCACGTACCAACTCAAGCATATTGAACGTACCCAGGGCATTAATCTCGAAATCCTCACGCGGGTCTTCAACAGATGTTGTGACGGCAACCTGTCCGGCAAAATGGAACAGGGCGTCTGCTTGTTCCACGGCTGCAGCCAATGCTTTTGACGGCTTGCGGATGTCGTCCAGGATGACTGCGAGGTTGGATGCCTGGGCATGGGAATGCAGATAATCGAGATTGACCTGACTGCCTTTCCTCGACAGATTATCCACCACAACAACCCTGTAACCCCTGTTTAAAAAGTGCTCGGTAAAGTTGGCGCCGGTAAAACCAGCCCCTCCTGTAATGATAACGTTCTTCATCTTCGTTCTCCTAATTGAGATGCCCGGATACGCCGGCAGCCTCTTTTTTCAAAGGCCCGTTTATGTTCTTTCTATACAGAGTGCCGCAAAAGGTTCCCATTAAAAAGTAAAACAGCATGGCCACTTCTGAATCTCCGATCGTATTTTCCGTTAAACCTTCCAATAGAAAAACGATCAAAACGCTGATTGCCGCAAAAGCGATCGGTTCCCGCCGGAGTGCACCGGGCAGGGTGTCATACAACAATTTGACGATCAGTGCCACCAACACCGAAAAGGCGATCAGGCCGTGCGTCAAAGCAAAATGTAAAAATGCATTGTGGGCATGGGACATGGTTATCAGTGAATGTCCGATATATTGCTTGGCCACCTCTCTGAAATTGCGTTCGCCAATACCGAAAAGCGGGTAATCCCGAATGATTTCCAGGGATGTCTTCCAGAGCCTTATCCTGACACCAATAGAAGTGTCCTCATTCTTCCAGGAGTTATCCACAAACTCGTTATAACGGGTTCCCACAGCCGGAATAGCCACAATCGAAACCAAAAACAATGCCACAATGATACCACTGACAATGAACCCCTTCATTCTTTTAAAAATGGTCAGCATGATGAATATGGTTGCCAAGGTTGCCAGCATAGGTCCCCTGGAACTCGATGCGAACAAAGCCGCCATGATCAGTATGCCGGAAACTGCATAAAAAACCAGTTCCTTGCGGTGCCGGTAGGATCCGGTCACAAGGCAGGCCAGGATCAGGCAGAAAACCATGCTCAACGTGTTGCCAAAGGTAAGCGCATGGGTAAAGAAACCTTCGGCTCTGGGAAGGACTTTAAAAATATACTGATACAACCCGTAAAGTGCGGCAATATCGGCACCGATGACGATATATAAAGTGATCGTCGGCAGGATGTCCTTTTTTAGGGCCAACAGGAACATGGCTATAAAATACAAGTAGAGCCACCAGTTGAACATTTTCGGCATAGACCTGCCTGGATCGAAAGCTGTAATTGCGGACAACATTGTTAAAAGAATGAGGGGGCAGAAGTAATACCAATAAGGAAAATCAGACCAAACGTATCGTCTTTTATAGAATAGAAAGGCCGAATAGAAGACGAGGCAACCCAGAAATAATTGTGTGGAGGCGATGGAGAGCATGTGACTCGTGCCCATAAGCCGGATAAAGCTTTCGAATATCATCTATTGAACTTTCCTTTCCCAGACGGATCCCGTTTGATCTCCCACAGGAATAAATACTTTAGAAATACATAGATAAAACTGCTCATGGAAACAATAAAGCCCTGGCTGCCGTCCAAGAAAGCCCTTTTCAGCATGTATTTTTTAATAAACGCTACCTGGGGGTTTATCAGCAGATGATACCAATGAAACCGCTTTCCATTCTTGTGGTAGGAATTGGCGGTAATTTCAGCGTAAGCAACGAGGCGCTGCATATGGTCTCTCAGATCCGTATAAGAATAATGGACCAGATCCCCTTGAAGACACCCGCTTCGACCTTCAATCTGCAGCCGGTCGTGCGGATCGTATCCTACCCATCGGGGGTTGGCATCCTTCCGGACCAGCCTCAGATTCCAGTCCGGCTGCCAGGTATATTGAAGCAGTTTTCCCAGATAGAAAGTCCTGCGGTTGATACTATACCCAGGATGAGCACCCTCGTTGACGGCCTTGGCAATAGCCGCATAAAGCTCTGGACTTACCACCTCGTCGCAATCCAGAGACAGAATCCAGGGCTGGGTACACTTTTCAAAGGCGGAATTTTTCTGCCGGATATGCCCTTTCCATTTCTCGTCAAACACCTTTGCGCCTATTTTTTCCGCTATTTCGCGCGTGTTGTCAGTGGAATGGGAATCGACTACGATTATTTCAGAGGCGATCGGCTTGATACTGTCCAGCGTGCGCCCGATATTGGTGGCCTCGTTGAAGGAAATAATGCTGACCGACAGAGGCAATTCAGCGATAGTTGACATATTCCTTTTCCTCAATCAACCGGGAGCCGGAGATATCATTGATTCTGCGTTTAATGATGGCACGACGATCGTTTTGAAAATAGACATCACGGGCCATACGGATAAACTCATCATCAAACTCACGGCGAGCTTCCTTAAGGCGTAGGCGATCCTCTGTTTCCCACAGTTTGAGGTTGACTTTCACCAGTTGTTGGAATTCCTCGGATTCTTCATTTATTCCTATGGAACCCATTAACGGATACAACTGGCCATACTCCGCCTGCACATTTTTACGTTTGGCTGCAGATTTGAATTTCTTAAGTTTTATCGATAAAATAGTAATCTTGTCCACAAGCTCACCATTAGAGACTTCTACCTTCATTTATCGTTCTCCATCTTCTTCACTTCTATCAATAGGTGAAAACATCCTTCTAATAGCTCTGCATTACCGGTTGTCATCAATTATCATTTGTAGGGATTCGGCACACCCTCGGGCTGGTGCTTCCATCGCCGGTGTATCCAGAACCACAACTCGGGACGATCAAAAATTATGCGCTGAAAGGCATCTGATTGAACCTGAGCGTTGATTGCCAGTTCCTTTTCGGGTTCATCCGGAAAGGACTGCCATTCTATTTCCTCGGTAACCACGAGCTCAAACCGCTCCACACCCTTCTGGTGCAGATACCCCATAACAACAGGCGTCCCGGTTTCCCGGGCTACATAAGCGGCAGACCGCACCGACGATGCCGGTCGGCCCATCCAATTGAGAAAGATGCCGTACTTTTTCTTCATATTTTGATCAACGGCCATGGCAACAGCCTCGCCGCGCTCTATGCCTGCTATGATGCGCTCCATCGAATCTTTGGGGTGGATCGTGCCCAGGTTCATGGCATTGCGCGCTTGAACAACAAAACGGTCAATGGCAGGATTCTTTATGTTTTTGCCGACAACCGCCACAGGGTAACCGCACAGACCCAGTTTTCCGCCCGCCAGATCCATCATACCGTAATGGCCGGCAAGGAGAAGCGCTCCCTTTCTACGATTCAATGCATCCTTGAGAAGGTGTTCGTTCTTCCAGTCGCACTTCTCTTCCCAGAAGGACGGTCCCATAAAGGGCAGCCTCAGGTAGTTGATCACCACCCTCCCCAGATTGATCATCGACTCCTTGTAAATACGTTCTTTTTCCGCTGGCGACTTTTTTTCCCCATAGGCGATGTCCAGGTTGATTATGGCCGTTTTTCGCCTGAGCTTAAGCCGATACATCAGCTTGCCGATACCGGTGCCCAGGCGATAGGCGCCCTTCCAGGAAAGACTCTGGGCAAATAGAAGCAGAATACGAATAAATATACGTGTGCCGTATTGCCCTTTAACCGCTGCCGGTCGTGAATGTTCTCGCGAATAGGCGGTCACCTGCTCCAAAGGTACAGGATAGGATTTAAATTGTACGCCGTCGGTTGCTCTGTCCATTGCTTTTCTTTCGCATCGGGTGTTCATTCAACAAAAAGCATATAACAAGAATTGCTGAATTCTTATCAAATTTCATGCAAGGCCAGATATCATACCATGTCTGAAAAGTATTGAATAGTCTTTCGTAATCCGTCCCTTAGCTGAACCGTGGGCTCCCATTTTAATATTGTTTGAGCCATCGTAATGTCGGGTCGGCGCTGTTGCGGGTCATCGGCCGGCAGGGGCTTGTAAACCAATCTGGAGCCCGATCCCGTCAAATCGATGATCGTTTCCGCCAGCTGTTTTATGGTGAACTCTCTGGGGTTGCCCAGATTCACCGGACCGGTGATTGTATCATCCGTGTTCATCAAACGCACAAAAGCGTCAATCAGGTCGTTCACAAAGCAAAATGAACGCGTTTGAGAGCCTTCTCCATAGATGGTTATGGGCTCGTTCTTCAGAGCCTGCATGATAAAATTGGAAACGACCCGGCCGTCATCGGGATGCATGCGCGGGCCGTAAGTGTTGAAAATTCTGGCCACCTTGATGCGCAGTTTGTGCTGGCGGTAGTAGTCAAAAAAAAGTGTCTCGGCACAACGTTTCCCCTCATCATAGCATGAACGGAGCCCTACCGGATTCACGTGCCCCCAATATTTTTCCGGCTGGGGATGGATTTCAGGGTCGCCGTATACTTCACTGGTTGACGCCTGCAATATCTTGGCTTTCACCCTTTTGGCCAACCCCAGCATATTGATGGCGCCGTGTACGCTCGTCTTGGTGGTCTGGACCGGGTCATACTGATAATGAATCGGCGATGCCGGGCAAGCCAGGTTGTAAATTTCATCCACTTCCACATATAAGGGAAAGCAGACATCATGGCGCAGAAATTCGAAATGCGGGTTGGCCATTAGATGGACGATATTGTCTTTCGTCCCTGTAAAAAAATTATCAACGCATAGGACATCCTGCCCTTCCTCGAGCAGCCGTTCACAAAGATGTGAACCCAGGAAACCGGCCCCGCCGGTAACTATAATTTGTTTCCGAGTCATGGTTTTCATTTAATTCGGACTCCTTTCATTAGAAACTGGCATACACTTTTATCAACACCCTCACTACACCTTGATTAACCCATCTATAGTTTATCCGTACCGCCGACTGTTTCTAATGGTTATACTAGCAAAGGTTAATAATTATTACTTTATTTTCCGCTTTAGCTCCATTAGGATATATTGATCAAACGCATCATCCGGGAATTGAATTTCAACGCCCACAACCGCCAGGTCCAGTGGCCATGAAACATCATGGGGGATGCGCATCAGGTCCTTTTCAGTCGTAATAATGATGTCAGCGCCGCTGTTGACAGCCGACTGCATGATTTCCTTCAGTTCATCCGATGAATACCAGTGGTGGTCATCGAAAAAAGAAGTGCCGCACACCTGCCCCCCTGCTTGAACGATGGTTTGCTGGAACCGCTCGTTGCTGGCAATGCCGCTGAAAATATACACGGAGCGCCCCTTTAAAGAATCCAATCCGGGTCGCTCTGTAGCCTCCTGGATATCGGTTTCGCGCCCTGCATGGACCGTAATGATGCTGGCGATGTACGGCCGGTGGTCACATTGAAATATCGGTTTGCAAGGTGCATATTCTCCAAGGCCTTTCAAAGTGGCCTCCGGGTCCTTTTCAACGCGTGTAAGGACAACCGCGCTGGCCCGTTGCAAAGCGCCTTTCTCCTCCCGCAAAATACCCCTGGGAAAAAGTTTTCCGTTGCCGAACGGTTTTTCAGCATCAAGCAGTACAATATCGACATCCCGCTCAAGGCGCATGTGCTGAAACGCATCATCCAACAAAATAACCTGAGGATTGAACCTCTGCAGGGCCATGCTGCCGATGGCATAGCGGTCACGGCCCACCACAACGGGTATGTTCCCGAGGGTTCTGGCCATCATATACGCTTCATCGCCGCATGCGGAAGCCAGCATGATGACATCTTTTCCGTTGGTCGCCACACCGCCTTTGCCTTCGGCACTGCCTCTATACCCCCGGCTCATGACCACCACCCGATACCCATACGATTGTATCAGTCTGGCCAGGTAAACGGTCGCAGGGGTCTTACCGGTCCCCCCCAGGGTGAGGTTACCCACGGAAACCACCAGGCAGTCAAGCCGGCTTTGTTTTAACCACCCTTTGGCATAGGCTGTTTTTCGCAGCCGGACACCTATTCCGTACAACCCTGCGATCACAGACAGACCCACACCCAGCCAGCCTGCCTCTGCATTCGAACTGCTCTGCATGACCGCCTCAATCCGTTTGCGGATTTTCATTTTATTCAGCATAGGCCAGTATGAGAAAACCAAGTGTGATAAATAAAAAATTAGCGATCCACGCTGCGACCACGGGCGGCAGCATTTCACCGTATCCCAGCGAAAGGCAGAAGCTGTGGGATATCCAGTAAAAAAACGCCAGAACGATACCGTAGGTGATGTTGATAAAGACACCTTTACCCGTAGCCATTCTAACGGCCAGCCCCGTCCCCAGAAGGCTCATAATGATGCATACGAAAGCAAAGGCCGGTTTGGCATGGAGATTGACCCTGTGCAAGGTTGCATCATAGCCCTCACTTTCAACCTTGTGAATATATGTCAACAATTCATTATAGCTCATCTCTTCCGGTTTTCTAACAACTTTGGACAAATCTGCGGGAACGAAATCAAGATCCTCCAACTGTTCCGCTTTATACAAAATCTCGAAGGCATCTGCCGCTGCGTCCCTGGACTGCTCGATCAACGCATGCAGCTGCCATGCCCCTTCTCTGAAAACACCCATTTCTGCATCAATTTTACGTATCAGCCGGAATTGATCGTCAAATACATTGACCGATATCCCGAAAATTTGTTGTTTGATCGGATTATAGTAGGTGATGTGCGTAATTCGCCGGGCACCCTTGATCCAGATATTCTTTTCCCTGGACGACACCAGTCTTTTTTTCTTGACCTCCCCCATCCATATGGCGTTTGCCTTGGATGTTGTTTTGGGTACAATCCTGTCGGAAAAAAGAAAAAGCACAGCCGCAGCTGCAATTCCCATGATCAGCACCGGCCGCATCAAAATATAAAAGCTGACCCCTCCGCTTTTCAACGCTAGAAGTTCATTGTTCTTGTTCATCAGGCTGAACACAATGATGATAGAAAGCAGCATGCCGACCGGTGCGATCTGGGATAGGATAAAAGGAATGTTCAGCGCAAAAAAGGTCACTACCCGAGATAGAGGAATCCCGGCCTTCATTAAATTGTCCGATTTTTCAAAAAAATCAACAATGAGGTAGATGCTGACAACCGCCATCATTACGATACCGAACTGTTTCAGAATCTCCCGGGTCAGGTATTTTGAAATTATCGACATAACGGTTTCTGCATAATGGAAAGTATCGTTGGGGCTATTATCAATCTATTCTTCCCTGGCGCAACAATGCTGCCCTCAACATTTGACCGTGAACGAAGAAAGAAAACGCCTACTCCTTCTGATCACGCCTTTTGATCAATGTGCCGAAAAAATGGCCGGCAGCACGTTTCAGGGAATCCGCCCAGAGCGGCCGCTCTCTGCCTGCTCGGAATATGAAAATCGCCGCGATTATACCCATAACCAGATTAGGGGCCCACATACCGAGCAGCGGCGGCAATTTCCCGGATTTCCCGAGCCCTGTCCCGGTTGTCAACAGAATGTAGTACATCAAAAACAATGCAAGGCCGAATGCCAGTCCCGACGAGCGCTTGCGCACCTCGGACTGAATGCCCAGGGGCACCGCAATCAGCCCCAGAACAACACTGGCCAATGGTATGGAGAACTTTTTGTGATAGTCCAGGAGTGTTTTGTTATAAGCTCTGTCTTTTTTTTCTGACGTTTTCATGAAGTCCCGCATTTCGCCGAGACTCATCTCTCGCCGGTTTTTGCGCCTGTCGCCTGCTCCCTGAATGAGTTCCTTTATGCTCAAGCGGACATCGTAGGTTTCGAACTGAATTGAATTGACGCTTCTGTTCTTGATATCAACCTGGTTGATCGTCCCATCCCACAGCCTCAGCCGGAAAGAAAGGTTTTCCGAATCACTGATCAGCTTACCACGGGATGAAACAATGGTGTTGATCATGTCTTCACCGCGCTTGTCTTCGATGAAAACATCCATGAGCTCCTTGCTCCCCGCATCGATTTTGCTGACATAAAGCATGACATCCTTGAAGTTGTCGTTAAACGTTCTTTCCTTGAGTCCAATCTCGAAGCTGGATGCCGCCACTCTGGCAGTGAGTCCACGCAGGGATAGGTTTCCCCATGGAATCCCGTAAATGGTCAGAAACATGGTCAGCAGGGTTCCAATAACGCAAAAAAGTACCACCGGCGGCAATAACTGGTAGATGCTGAAACCACTGGCCTTTAAAGCGGTGATCTCATTATCTCCCGACATGCGCAGAAATGTCAGCAAAACGGCGAGCATCACGGACATGGGAATGACGAACTGCAGGAATTGCGGCATGGAAAAAAACAGCATGCTTAAGACCACCGTCAGGCCGATTTTGTAATTGACGATGTAGTTGGTGATATCGAGAATTTTGGTCATCAAAAAGATAAACAAAAGAAAGCCGACATTGATCAAGAACGGCGGTAAGAGTTCCATGAAGATGTAGCGGTTGGTGACATTATTCATATTTATCGCCGCGTGATATAAGGTTGCTATACCCTTTGTATTTGCCTGTTGCTAAAATTCATACCAAATTTCATGCAGGATTCAGGGATTGAAGAACCTCGCGGCAAGCCGCGAGGAATCTTCGACCGCAAGGAATTCTGCCTGATTTTGATTCGCTCGCTTACCCCGCAGCAAGCTGCGGAGA
>JAOZRT010000379.1 GCA_029940035.1 Desulfobacterales bacterium | reverse complement strand
CATACAATCTTTGCAGTTACAAATCTGTAAGAAATACCAAGTCTGCAAAATTCAAGAAAGGGGCGTGATTTTGATTTACAATTGAAGTCATTCTTAGAATTTATAGAATAGAAATTACAGAGATTGTTCTGGTCCGGAGCATTTACCTTTGCAATGTTTTAAAATTCACAGTAAGTGGCCTATTAGTTTGAACTGAAAATATGGTGGTCATTCCAAAAACATCTCGCCTGATCATGAGGAAGGGCAATCATCTTAAAAACGCAATATCAAACAGTTAAGATGGGATATTCAAATGGTTAAATCAATTTCCGTACAGGATATTTTTAATTCAACCAGCAACGGTGTGATTGCAACTGACGTAAATGGTCATATCATGCTAATCAACAAGAAAGCTCTTAGAATCCTTGGTTTAAAAAAAAATGAGAGTATTGGTACCAATATAAGTGATGTGTTGCCTTTAACCAGCCAGCACGTTTTCGATTGTTTGAAAACAGGTAAACCTCAAATCGGTCGCCATATTAGAGGTAAAGATGTGCGTCTGGTTGTAAATATAACCCCAATTCGTCAATCAGGAAAAATTGCTGGTACGGTTAGCAATTTCCAAAAAATGCAACAGTTTGAAAATTCTGCCCAAAAATTGGAATCTTACCAACAGTTAACCAATCAATTTGAAACAGTTTTCTCCTCTTCTTCCGATGGTCTCGTTATTCTAGATGGACAGGGATATTTCATCCGAATGAACAAAGCAGCTCAAAAGCTTAATGGATGGAAGGAGAAGGATATCATTGGCAAGAATGTTTCTGAGATGGTTGACAAAGGTATGGTAGATAGAAGTGTTACGATGGAAATACTAAAAACAAAACGCAGGGTAAGCCTCTTGATATACGTCCACGCAACTAAAAAGCATTTATTGGTAACGGGAACGCCAGTTTTTGATGCGAGCGGCGATATTTCTATGGTGGTGCTCAATGAGCGAGATCTTACCCAGCTCAATGCCACGCAACAGCGATTAGATCAAACTCGTTTGGTCGCAAAAAAATACAAAGACGAACTCGCGGACCTGAGTATGATCGAGCTAAAACAGCAGGATATTATCGCAAAAAGTGAAGAAATGCGGCAGATACTGAGGATGGCATTGAAACTTGCTAAATTGAAGGCGTCGAATATTTTAATTTTAGGAGAATCTGGGGCTGGGAAAGGAATCTTAACAAAATTCATTCACCAGAACAGCAAATATAAGAGAGACTCGTTTATTCAAATTAATTGTGCGAATTTGCCAGAAAGCCTTCTGGAGGCTGAACTCTTTGGCTATGAAAAAGGTGCTTTTACCGGAGCTCGCGAAGAAGGTAAGGCCGGTTTATTTGAATTGGCACAGGGGGGAACTCTTTTTTTAGATGAAATTGGTGATATGCCCTTATCGATTCAGGCGAAGCTCCTTAAATATCTAGATGACAATATCATCATGCGCTTAGGAGGAACAAAATCAATATACATTGATTGCACCGTTATTGCAGCTACAAACCGTGATTTGAAAAAACTTGTGGAAAGTAACAGGTTCAGAGAGGATTTATTATTTCGTTTAAATACGTTCACTATTAAAATTCCACCACTTCGAAAACGATTTGATGACATATTTGAGATGGCATCTTACTTTCTGATGAAATTTAATAAAGAATATGGACTTAAACGGCAGATTTCTTTTAAAGGAATGGACGCACTTCAATCATATGAATTTCCAGGCAATGTTCGTGAACTGATGAGTGTGATTAAAAGAGCTGTAGTCTTGAGTGAAGAAAAAACTATAGATGCAATGATTGAAAGAATATTGAAGGAGTCTTTCACATCATTGGGTAAGACTGGAAATTCACCAAGGATCAATAATAATTTACCCGAAGCGCTGATGGATTTTGAAAAAGAATTACTGGAAAACGCCACCTCGCAATGCCAAACTACCTATGAACTCGCAAGGTTTTTAGGAATCAGCCAAGCAACTGCTTTTCGTAAGTTAAAAAAACATGGCTTGACTATGTAATTAAATCACAAATGAATTAACGGTACATACACCACTGTTATGTTTAAGAATAGTGCTTAGTTTAGTAAATTCATTAATGAATTAATGAAAATTGTAATGATATTTGATAGTTGGCGCATATTCTAATTCAAATATGAATTATTCTTTTCATTGCCCCACTTCCTACCATGTTTTAACTCCCTTATAATATTGATAATATAGAATTTATTCTACTTGGCATAGGTCATGCATTATACTGAATAAATAATTTGCGATTCGATAAATTATATCGTCCTTTAACTTTTTGACAGACAATATTTTCAATTATTAAGCGAGACGGGCGTAACTATGAGAAGTAAGGAACTGTATTCTGGTTTGGAGCGATCGGCACACCGTGCTTTGTTGCATTCAGTTGGGTTCATAAAAGAGGATTTTGGAAAGCCCATCATTGCAGTTGTCAACTCCTGGAACGAAATCGTCCCTGGTCACTTCCATCTTCGTGAGTTAGCAAAAGTGGTTAAGAGCGGTATCCGTGAATCTGGCGGAATACCCGTCGAATTTAACACAATCGCAATATGTGACGGTTTGTGCCAAGGGCATATCGGTATGCGCTATCCGCTACCTAGCCGTGAGATTATCGCTGATTCGATTGAGCTTATGGTGGAAAGTCATAGGTTTGATGCAATGGTCATGTTGTGTTCATGCGATAAAATCGTGCCAGCGCATATCATGGCATCTTTAAGATTGGACATACCTACAATTATTGTCACTGGCGGTCCGATGTATCCTGGTAAATTCCGAGAGAATGAGGATATTACACTGACAAGCATGCGGGAATATATAGGCAAAACCAAACGCGGTGATATATCAGAAGACGAATTATCGGAAATAGAGCAATGTGCCCTCCCCGGACCCGGCAGTTGTGCCATGATGGGAACAGCAAATACAATGTCCTGCATTGCAGAGGCCTTAGGAATGACGCTTCCTGGTTGTGGAACAGCTCATGCCCAGGGTACCAAGAAAATCAGAATAGCTCGTCAATCTGGCTCACGAATCGTAGAGATGGTCAATGAGAATTTAATCCCTTCCAACATAATTTCTGAAGCAGCAATCGACAATGCGACCAAGGTCGCCATGGCGATAGGTGGTTCAACAAATATAGCACTTCATATCCCTGCAATCGCTCTTGAAGCAGGTTTCAATTTCACTTTTAGCAAACTCGATCATATCAGCAAATCGACCCCTCATATTTGCAATATAGTTCCATCCGGAAAATTTCCAATGTTACGTCTTGAGGAAGCGGGAGGAATTCCGGCAGTAATAAAAGAGCTGGGTGAACGTATTGATACCAAGGCGGCTACAGTAACGGGACGTACGATAGGGGAAAATACCAATGCTGCCCTTGTACTGGACAAAGATGTAATTATGCCCATAGATTCTCCTCTTCACCATGAAGGGAGTCTCGCCATTTTGTATGGCAATCTTGCACCTGACGGTTCGGTCGTAAAACAAAGCGGTGTTAGCCAAAAGATGATGACGCACAAGGGGCCTGCCCGAATATTTAGTTCCATGGAAGACGCTGTCAACGCATTAATGATGGATAAAATAAAAAGTGGTGACGTGATTGTCATTCGTTACGAAGGGCCTAAAGGAGGACCAGGGATGCGAGAAATGCACATGGTGACCTCTATATTAATGGGCTTGGGCCTTGGGGATAGTGTCGCTTTGGTAACAGATGGGCGCTTTTCAGGCTCAACACGCGGACCTTGTATCGGGTATGTTTCTCCTGAGGCAGTAGTTGGCGGTCCTATTGGTTTAGTAAATGAGGGAGATATTATCGAAATCGACATACCGTCTCGAAAGCTTCACCTGGATGTCACAGATACTGAGTTATCTGCACGCATGAAAAAATTTAAGCCGCTTAAAAAAGAGTGTAGTAAATTTTTAAAGAGATATTCATTACTTGTAAAGTCGGCTGATAAAGGTGCGGTATTAGCGGATGAAATTTAGACGTCAAGTCAATATCTTACGGTCCCTACCACAGGGGAAGATAAATTATCTATTCTACATATTCTCATTTTTATGTCTGAGCAAATGATACAATACACCGAACAGTCCGTTGCCAGTTTGGAACATATCAAAGAGAACTTTGATTCAGCTTATAGTTATATCATTTTTGAAAAAAGCTC
>JAOZRT010000085.1:10914-15470 GCA_029940035.1 Desulfobacterales bacterium | reverse complement strand
GGTTGGTGCTGCAGTATGTGGGAGATGAAATTGAAGCGGTGTTCGGCGTGCCCATCGAGCAGCCCGGACAGTGACAACCGGCAGTCCTACACCCTGATCGGCAGCACCGTAAATCTGGCTGCAAGAATTGAGGAGTTGACCAAGAAGGTGGGCCGCGACATCCTGGTCAGTGAAAAAACAAGCTGGAATTGCGCCTGCGCAATTCCAGCTTGTTTTTATACATTTAAATTTCTTCCGGCTGCCTTCCGGGAGAAATTTAAATGGAATCCAGCAGTTTTTTACCGGCGCCAAACTTAACGACGTTCTTGCCTTTGATTTTGATGACTTCGCCGGTCTGGGGATTGCGGCCCTTGCGGGTTTTGCGGTAAACTTTCTTGAAGGTCCCGAAGCCCACCAGGGTTACCTTGCCGTTTTTTTTCTTCAGTGCTTTGGTAACACCCGTCATAAAAGATGCCAACGCCGCAGCAGCGGCCGTTTTGGAAATACCGGCATCCTTGGCCATCTGTTCAATCAGTTCTGCTTTTGTCATGTTTTCCTCCCGATGAAAAATAATAAATTTGAAAAATGATTTTTCGGGCATGCGATACAGCCGATGCCCTGCCTAATGCGTAAGGGGTCTTTGTTGGATACGGACCGGCCTCATGAGTGCAATGCGAATTATAGCAATTCTTTTAGCTTGTCAAGAAGTAAAACCGCATCCGTGAACGTTTTAAAAGAAGGTACCCCTTAAACACCCTATTCCTGCTACCCTTATAGCGTTTGTCAATATAACGTTCCAAAACCTATGGTACTTTGCAATAGTTGTGGGGGAAAATAAAAGCCAACGCAGATTGCCCAAACGCTATTCTAATGTGCTTAGATTTCAGGCGATTCGCTATAAACCGCGCTTTTACGTTAAACGGCTATCAGCCGTCATCTATAGCTACTTGAATAAGATTTTTTTATAAAAGATCTGTAGAATAGCGGTTGTCATATTTTTACGCCGGCCTAGTTTATAAACGGGTCTATTTTTCATAAATACGAATCTCGTATCGGAACAGACTTATGACAACCGGTATGCCTCCTTGGAAAACAATATTTATCCGGACCATTTCCTGTTGACAGCCCACATGACTTTTGAGAGAAGAACACCATGAAAAAAGACATGTGCAATATATACATCCAGTCGGAAGACCGGACGATTTCAACGGAACCGGGCCAGACCCTTCTCGAAGCCCTGGTGGAATCGGGGGTGCTTCTGCGGGCCGACTGCGGCGGCCGGGGCCGCTGCGGCAAATGCAAAATCCGGATCATTGAACCCGATAATACCGACAGTGAAGGTAAGCTTCCCGATTCCGGTGTCCTTTCCCGGGAAGAGATAGCGGATGGGTATCGTCTGGGGTGCCGCGTGGATGTCTTGGGCGACATGACCGTCGACATTCCCGAATCTTCGATGCTGACCCCGGAAGTGGCCCAGAAAGGCCCCACCACGCTTCCGGATACGATACCGGTTTCCAGGACCCCTTCCGCTCCTTACGGCATTGCCGTGGATCTGGGTACCACCACCATCGCCCTTTACCTCTGCGACCTGAATCTCGGCAAGGTGGTTGCCTCCATATCCTTGAGAAACCCGCAGGTAATGCTGGGCGACGATGTCATGAGCCGGATCACGGCCGTGTCCCAAAAACCGGGCACCCTGAAACGTCTGCAAAAAATGGCCGTCAAAGCCATGGAATGGGGTGCCGGCTCCCTTTGCCGGTCTTCTGGTGTCGATCCTTTAACCATCGATACGATGGTCATCGTGGGCAACAGCACCATGGTTCACATGTTTCTGGGCGAAGACCCCTCCTCCATCGGCGTATATCCCTATGAACCCCTGTTTAAGGAAGAAAGGCGTGTATCCGCAGGCAGCCTGGGGCTGTTGTTCAACCCTGACGCAGAGGTCCGCACCCTGCCGCTCATATCCGGATTTCTCGGGGCCGATATCGTCGGCGCAACGCTGGCGGTTGACCTGGGCCACAAGGCTGAAGGAACCCTGTTGGTGGATGTGGGCACCAACGGTGAAATCATTATCCTGGGGAAAAATGGATATTTCGCCACCTCCGGCGCCACGGGGCCGGCATTTGAAGGCGCCTCCATCCGACACGGCATGCACGCTATCTCAGGAGCCATCGACGCGGTCAAGGTGGATGCGCAAACTGGCAAGGCGGTCTGCTCGGTTATTCAGAAAAACCCCAAGCAGCCCAAGAAAGTGTCTGGATTGTGCGGGTCCGGGGTTGTGAGCGCGGTGGCAGAACTGTATCGGGCCGGCCTGATATTGAACGATGGGCGCTTCAACACGGAAGCGGCGCCGGATCTTTTTCAGTACGAAGACGAATTGCCTGAATATATTCTTGCCCCGGGCAGAGAAACCCTTTCCGGAATGGCCGTCACCCTGGCCCAGAAGGATATCCGTGCCATTCAGCTGGCCAAGGGGGCCCTCTATGCGGCCATACAAATGCTCTGCAATGAAAAGGGCTACGAACGCCCATCGCGGTTGTTGATTGCCGGCGCCTTTGGGAGCTACATCGACAAGGAAGATGCGCTGACCATCGGATTGTTCCCGGACCTCCCGTTGGACCACATCGAAATCGTGGGCAATGCTGCCGGCGCGGGTGCGGTGCTGACCCTGTTCGACGACAATTACCGTATAAAAGCAGAGGAACTGGTGCGGGACACCGAGGTGCTCGAACTCGCCCTGCACCCCGACTTTCAGGACATCTTTATCAAATCACTCGCTTTCCCCTAAAACAAATCACCCTAAAGGATATACCTTGCGGGTGATTTGTTTTAAATTATTATGGTCTCGGCCGGCCTCGGCACCACTACATCATATCCCTTGTTCCTCAGATCCTCTGCAAAGGCAAGGGTCTGCTCCTCTTCCCCGTGAACCAGGGCAATGCGCTTGACGCTCAGGTTTGACGCTTCCAGAAAGTGGAGCATTTCATTTTTATCCGCGTGGGCACTGAATCCGCCCAGCTTGACCACATGGGCTTTGAGCGGGTATTCCTTGTTCAGTATTTTCAGGATGGGGGGAGTACCCGACCTTCCCGACGCCTCGTAGGCCGTGCCCTGTTCCAGCATCCTGCGCCCCAGGGTGTGAGCCGCCATATACCCCACGATGAGGACCGTGTGTTTGGGGTTGTGAATCTTATAGCGCAGGTGGTGCAGGATGCGACCGGCCTCGCACATACCCGAAGCTGAAATGACGATATGGGAGGATTCATCCCGGTTGAGTGCCATGGATTCCTCCACCGAGTTCACAAAATGGATCTGATCCATGGAAAACGGGTTCCGGCCCCGTTCCAGGAAAGTTTCGTGCGTTTCATCGTCGTAGGTTTCAGGATGCTCTCCAAAGACCTTGGTGAGTTTGGTTGCCAGGGGGCTGTCCACGTAGATGGGCACCTTTTGAATGTCCCCCTCGTCGTAGATTTCGTGCAGGGTGTACAGGAGTTCCTGCGTTCTCCCAAAGGCAAAAGAAGGAATCAGCACTGATCCGCCCCGCTCAAAGGTTTCGGTCAGTACTTTTTTCAGCCCCGGCTTAAGATCCTGGACCGGTTCGTGCAGGCGGTTGCCGTAGGTACTTTCCATGATCAGCAGATCCACATTCCGGTCAGCCGGTTCAAAATCCGTTTCAGGGTCCTGAATGATCGGTTTGCCAAAGCGCCCGATATCTCCGGTATAGCAGACCGTGTACTTCCGGCCGTTCTCCTGGGCCTTGATAATGCTGATGGCGGAACCCAGAATATGACCGGCATCATACTGGGTGCAGGTGACATTCTCCCCGATGTTGACAGGGTGCCGGTAGGGGATGCCGTCAAAACTCGTCAGGGCCTGTTCCGCATCCGGTGTTGTGTACAAGGGTTCAATTGGGTCAAGGTGGTACTTCTTGAAAAGGCCTTTAATGACGTCGACATCGATCTGATGCCTGTTCTTCTTCAATAGCTGCCGGACGTCCTTGTTATCTTTCCGGCCTTTATGCTTGCCTGAGCCGGTATTCTTCATGCCAGACAGATGAGATCGGATAGCTTTGTAGTTCAGGTAGGCTGCATCGGATTCCTGTATGTGGGCCGAGTCCAGGAGGAGGTATTCACAGGCGTCGGCCGTGGCCCGGTTGCAAACGATGCGGCCGGAAAAACCGTTCTTGGTCAGCACCGGTATCCGGCCGGAGTGGTCGATATGCGCGTGGGAGAGCACCAGATTGGTAATCTGCCCCGGATCCACCGGCAGGATCCTGTTTTTCTTGGCAGATTCCTTCCGCCGCCCCTGAAACATACCGCAGTCCAGCATGATGCGGTCGTTATTCACCGACAATACGTGCATCGACCCTGTTACTTCCCTCACCGCCCCGTAAAAAGTAATTTCCATACTGTCTTCTCCCAACCCGGATAGACCGGAACCACAAAGGCACAAAAAACACAAAGTTTTTTCTTACTTCTTTTCTTCGTGTTTTGTGGATGAATAAGTTTTCCACAAAAAAGATAAAATTAAGCTATAAGCAGATAGTCGTTCAACTGTAACTAAAATAAATGGCGGCG
>JAOZRT010000085.1:0-10814 GCA_029940035.1 Desulfobacterales bacterium | reverse complement strand
AGCCGCGTAGCGTAATATTTGCCCCGCAAAATTACCCCAAAGTTGCAAGCGCTGGAGGGCTTCAGAGTCAAGGCGTCAAGGGTGAAGTCGTAGTGGTTTTACGTCGAACCTTTGACAACACAGAATCTGAAGCCCTCCGGTGTTCCCGAAGGGGGTTACTCAAAGGACATCAAGTGTGTCCTCAAGTTCGCCTTCTGATTCTTGATGCCGAGTTTTTTTCTGATGCTGTCCCGGTGCGATTCAATGGTCCTTGTGGATAGACTGAGAAGTTCTGCAATTTCCTTGGTGGTTTTCCCATGCTTCACAAGATTGGCAATCTGAATCTCCGACGGTGTCAGGTTCAGATAACGCGTGGAGAGCTTCTTGGCAAAAGGCCCGACAATGTCATCTATGTTTGATTCCAGAATTTCAAGGAACGTATGCTGCCTGTCGTCCAGGCGGGTGCGCCCCAGTTTTTCCAGGAAGGGCTGCACCATCTCCTTGACGTTGTAGATCACCTTCTCTTCCAGCTCCCGCTTGTCCTCCTCCCTCTTTTTCAGCAACACCTTGAGGGCTGTGTTCATCTCTTCAAGGCTTTCCGACTTCAGGCGTAGTTCCTGGGTGCGCTCTTCCACCCGCTGCTCCAGCAAGTCATGGGCTTCCTGGAGTTTTTGTTCCATATTTTGCTTGTGGAGTGCTATCTCTATGGCCGCCAGAATCTGCTGTTCCTGGATCGGCTTGAGCACATAGCCGAAAGGACCGATGTGCTTGGCGCGCTGGATCATCTCCTCATCCGCGTATGCTGTCAGAAATATCACCGGTATTTTCAATTCCCGGTTGATCTTCGAAGCAGCGGCGATACCGTCCAGTTCCCCGGGCATCACGATGTCCATGAGCATCAGGTCGGGTTTGAATTCCGTGGCCATGGCCACGGCCTGCACGCCGGAAGCGGCAATGCCTACGATGTCGAAACCGCTGATCGATAGAAACTCTTCCAGCTGGGTAGAAATTATCACTTCATCATCTGCAATAATCAACCTGTTCATACGCTATCCCTTTCTGCTGTCTTTTTTATAGATGAACGCCACATGAATCCAGCATTTATGAATCATGACAGTAAAAGACCTTTTATCACGAAATCACAAAAGGACGAAATCATGAAAAGTACCATTCAGTTTTTCGTGTTTTTCATATTTTGTGCTTTCGTGATAGATTTTGTTTCAACCTCCCATCCAAGTTTTAAGTTATCACCTGAATCCTGCCCGAGCCGGGTATCAAGGGAGTAAGACCCATTCTACCTGTAACCTGTTTTTAACCACGGTTGCCACATGACCGTCAAAGAAAAAATGTTCCACCAGATAGTTCCTGCCCTTGTAATCGAGACCAAGGTGGCTGTCGTCCGGAACTGCTACCACGCGACACTGGGAAAGCCCTGAAATACCTACACCGGCCGCCTTGAGAACAGCCTCCTTGGCTGTCCAATATCTGAAAAACAGTGTTTGCGGGTCTTCATCCGTCAAGCGCCACTCCTGATCATGGGCCACTTTGCGGATCAACCCCGTTGACACCTCCTTAACCGCCTCGATGTCGATGCCTGCAGCCTGCGGGCATATCACGGCTCCCACATAGGCTGGTTTATGGGTCAGCGACCAGAAATTGCCCTCAAAAGGCAGGGGCGCACCATTGGTGTCCTTTTCCAGATCTCCCACGGCAATGCCCATCTTGCGGGCACACAGGTGCAGTGCCCTGCGTGCCTGCCGGCTCAAAGCCCGGACCCTCTCCGGCGGGGGCAAGGCCCGGTCCTTCGCAGGCACAGCCAGGATAAGCGGAAAAATGGTCCTGTCGCGGTTCGACATCAATCCACCAACCCAAGCGCTTCATTTTTAACGTTGAGGATTTCTGCGTACACCTGTTTTTTGGACAAATTGTATTGGCCGGCAAGCTGCCTGGACAGCGCGGATGCCCCCATCTCCCCCCGGGCAAGTTCCCGGACAATCATGTCGTGCAACTCATCCAGGGACACCTCTACTTGCCCGCTTCCCCCCTCCACCAGCAGGGTACACTCTCCCTTGAGCTCTTTTCGCTTTTCAACTTCACCGGCAATATGGCTAAGGGTTCCGCGCATGAACTCTTCATATGTCTTGGTCATCTCCCGGGACAAGACCGCCCGGCGCTCACCCATGACTTCCTGAAGATCCGCCAGCAAGTCGGCCATCCTTTTCGGGGATTCATAAAAAATAAGCGTTTTGTTTTCTTGAGCCGCATGGCGAAGGAATGTAAGGCGTTTTGCGCGTTTGCGGGGGGGGAACCCCAGAAACAGGAAAGCATCCGTGGGAAGGCCGGAGACACTGAGCGCGGCAACGGCAGCAGACGGCCCGGGGATGGGGACCACCCGGATTCCGGCTGCGGCGGCATCCTTGACCAGACGGTATCCGGGATCAGACAACGTGGGGGTGCCCGCGTCCGAAACCAGCGCTATGGCAGCCCCTTTATCCAGTTTTGAAATCAGTTCGACTGCCCGCCGGTCCTCGTTGTGCTCATGCAGTGAGATCAAAGGCCGGTTTATGCTGTGACGGGCAAGCAGACGGCGGGTATTGCGCGTGTCTTCGGCTGCAATGAGATCCACTTCCCCCAGCGTCCTGAGGGCCCGCAACGTGATATCCTCGAGGTTTCCGATGGGCGTGCCCACTACATAGAGCACCCCTTGGGATATCTCTGGAATACGGCTGTCAGCGACATCGTCCATGCAGGCACCTTACCCCAATTCTTCTCAAGCGTGCAACGTTTTTCCTCCATTAGAAACAGTCAGCCGTATTTGGGAACAGTTCTCCCTCCCCCAAAACCCAGGTCCTTCAACACCTCCTGCATTGATACATGTTTCTAATGTGTATCATTAACAATGGTGATAAACTTGTTTATAAGGAGAAGATACATACCATGATAAGCAACAGCACAAACATGCTTGAAATTTAACAATCCAACAGCTAATATCAAAGCTACGCCTGAAGCCGGAGGGTGATCCTTCGGCGTTGTGCAAGGCCTTATGTTAGGGTATAGGTCAACAAGGAAATCCACTCATGCGAAAAAGCACCCTCGTTCTGAAGCTGTTGGTATGCCTACTTGTAACGTTTTCCTGTGCAGCCCCGCAAGCAAAGGAAAAGGACAACTCTCAAAGCGCTCCCAAATGGGTGACCACCGGTGTGCGGGCCCAGTATCCGACCGACCTCTACATCACCGGCGCGGGCAGCGCGGGAATCAAGTACAACGATACGGCCGCCGCCCAGGCAAAAGCAGATTCCAGAGCGCTGGCCCAGGTGGCCAAACAGATCGAAGTCGTCATCCAGCAGCAGTCATCCAGCCTGGAACGTGAAGTGTCGTCCGCATCCGGTGAAACCCTCAACCAGAAGGATATCTGGGAAAAAACTGCGGCGTACGTAAAAATAAAAGTTGAAGGCGTCCGCATAGAGGACCGCTATCACGATGTGGAGGAAAACCGCATCTACTCCTTTGCCTCCCTGGACCGCATGGCCCGGGGCAGGATTATCTCAGATCAGATCACGGCCCTGGAAGCCGACACGCAACGACTGGTTGCCGAAGCCGAGAAGAGCCGCAAAGCAATGCCCACGATCCACCGATCGGTTGCCGCCTATGGGCTGGCCATTCGAAAAATGATTCTGGCGGTCAGAAAAAATCAGTACTTGAACGTCATCGCCCCGCCCATGACCCACCAGAACATTGCCCAGACCCTTTCCGGTCTGCAGGCCGACGTTGCTGACCTCATGTCCGGTTTTTCCTTTGAAAAATTGAATGGCGACAACCAGAAAGGTGTCGTCGGCGGGAGCCTGCCTGAGCCCCTGCAACTCAGGGTCTTTTACCGGAAACAGCCGGCCCCTTCGGTGCCCATCCGGTTTGTATGGGTTGATGGTTCCGGAAATATTGACCGGAGCACACGGTCGGACAGCCAGGGGCATGTTTCCACAACCGTCAGCAACCTGGGTCCCACAGGAAAAAAGATCAATAAAATCAGGGCAGTGGTCAACGTATACCCTTCCGATCCCCACATCCAGAATGAACTGGAGAAGGTCATGGCGCCCGTGTATGCCCAGTTTACGTATGCATTGCCGCCGGTGGAGGAAGTCAGGGTCGCGGTGCTGATCAACGAATACAATCTGGGCACCCTGCAGCATGATTCCTACCTGAAAAATCGCCTTGTCCAATCTCTCAGCAGCATGAAACTGCAGGTGCTCAAGGAAATCCCCCGACACGCCATGCCCGATGCGTACGACATGGGCGGCGGCCCCGGCCTCACCCAAAAGATGAAAGCCATGTCAACAGCGGCAGACATGGCCGTGATTGGCGAAGTTAAAGCAACCCTGCTGGACACCAGTGCCGGGTCCTCCCTTATCTTTTCAAAATGCAGGGCTGTGGTCAAAATATTCGACCTTGCATCGGAAAGGGAACTGGGCGGCATTGACCTCTCCCTTAAAGCTGCCGGTCCTGACCGGGACGAGGCCGGCCGCCGGGGGCTGGATAAAATGTCTGCCAAAGCCTCCCGGGCCGTGGAAGAGGAAGTGCGGCGCATCCTCTTCGGACAAAAGAATTAAAAGCCGCTCGTTTCACAAGCGGCTTATAATTCTTTTGTGTGACGTGGCTTCGCCACTAATACCAAACTATCAGCCTCTCCCCGCCCGCTAGACAGCGTTTAAATAGACAGTCGATCCTCACTCCCTCGTGAGGCTTTCTTTAAAAATCGCCGAAAGTTTGGCTACCACACCATTGCCAACAACTCATCTGTAGGCAAAAATACTGCAACCACATTGCGCCGACGATTTAATACCCTATACTGGTTGTAAGAAATAGATTCCAATTCAACATCGGAAAGGAAGGCAGGACACGCTGTGCAGGGTATTTCTGGATACCGGATCAAGTCCGGTAAGACGGGTTTGGTCAATTTGTTGGTCAGGATCACTCTCTGGATCACCATCAATGACTTGCCGGCTATTGAGAGAATAGCGGCGATTTGTCCGGCGAAGCTCGCAGAGCGAAGACGGAAGCCGCGTAGAGCAAAAGAAATAACCTGCATTTGATGAACAAATGCAGGTTATTTCTTTTGCAGGCTGTCAAAAAAGTCGCCGGGCACCTCTACTTCCATTTCGACCTCTACGGCGCCGTCCGGCATTTCCGTTTTGTTGATGACCCTGGCCCCGCGAAGATACGAATTGACGTGAATGTTGATGGAATCGCTTTCGGTCATGTAATCCTTGACCGTGGTCTCCGCATTCACCTTGGCCCCTTCGATCTCGACTACCAGATTGCGCATGGCATCTGCCTGGGCCGCCCTCGCCGCCATGGTCTTGGCCAGGGTCGGGTTGGTATGTTTAGCTGAAGGAACCCCGATTCCCCTGGCGCGGAATATCCTTGGTTTGGTTTTTTCTTTGGGCGGCTTGGGCAACTCGGCCGAATAAAGAGCATCCAGCCGCCCGGTGCGATCCGTTTCCACATCAATGGAAGTCAAAAGCTTGCCATAGGTGACATCCACCACCTTGGCATTGAAATAGAAAGCATCATTCAATTCCGAAATTGTACCCGAAACAATGGTTTCAGCCCCCAAAAGCCTGCCGATCTCCCGGGAGGAGGATTCATCCACAAATGCGGACACCTGGAACTGCTGCTCCGCGATTACCTTGTCGATAAGGGCCCGTTCCAGAACCTGAAACTGATCAGATCGGGTAAAATAGGGGGTCAGCTTTTCCGCCGTGTAGCGGCCCAATTTTGATATCTTTCCGTCATCATTAACAAAATCAGCCAAGGCAATGACCATCTGTTCATTCGCACCCGACCCTGTGCCCGCCGTATTGGATGTCTCTGCCGACGTGTACTGCTCGCTCGAGGTTATTGCCTGGCTGTCGTCCCCATCTTGCTTGGCTATCTCACTGTCGAGCTCGTCCATTACGTCTTTGGCACGACTGCGGGTGTCTTCCTCCGGTGTGGTCCCATCGTCTCTTCCTGTACCCCCGGAAACCGAGGCCGAAAACCCGTCCGACATTTTCAGCCGGTAGATCTCCTCATTGAGGGCATTCCCCAAATATTCCAATGCATCGGCCATTTGTGCGAAACGCGGGGTTCGTTTTTCCCCTGTCCCGTTCACGGCCGACGACACCCCCGTGCTTCCCGTGGGCTTCTCAGGCGTTGCTGCACACGACAGGATGAGCATGGCCAGCAATATTGACATCACCAAGGATGTTGTTCTCAACGCTGCCTCCTCAAGGTAGAAATCATGCTGTAGCTTAACGTGATTATTTTAAATTTAATAATGATGCTAATTAGTACCTAAAGTCAATGGTTTTAACAGATGCCTTTTAGTTTGACTTCATGCCCTATTGATATTATTACTATTCAGTGAAAATAAACTCAGGCCCACGCCCTTATACAAGCTTCTATCTACTTGATATGAAGCCTAAATCAGAACGTATGCATTGTTTCTACTGCTGAGGAAAAAATGTTGCTTAAAACCGAAATAGCCGCATGCCTCCTGTTTATCTTCAGCCTGTCCGCGGGCTGTTTTTATGCCACTCCGTCCCTGGCATATTCGCCTAAACAGATATACCAGAAAGCCGGCCCGGGTGTTGTCTTCATTTTCGCGTCCCAGGGTTCCAGCAAAGGCAGCGGCGGAACCGGGTCCATCATCTCCCAGGACGGCCTGGTGATAACCAATGCGCACATCTTCAAACCCAAAGGTTCATCCCAGCTGCTCACCGACATATCCGTTTTTTTAAAACCGGAACGGGTCACGGGAAACCACAAAACCGATCTGGCCCAAGGCTACAAAGGTAAAATCCTGGTCTATGACCTCCCCCTCGATCTAGCCCTGGTTAAAATTGTGGGGGCCAGTGCGCCCTTGCCCACGGTTGCTTTTGCAGATTCCGAACTGGTCGACATCGGAGAACAGGTTTATGCCATCGGCCACCCGGAACAGGGGGGCCTGTGGAGCCTCACCACCGGGGTGGTCAGCGCCTATTGGTCGGACTATGGAGGGATTTCCGGTAAAAACCTGTTTCAGACCGATGCCAGCATTAACCGGGGCAATTCAGGTGGCCCCCTGCTGGACATAACCGGCGACATGATCGGTATCAACTCCATGATAGCCAGAAAAGCAGCTGACGGACTCACCATCACGGATGTCAATTTTTCCATCCGCTCCAGTGTGGCCATCAACTGGCTGAACGGCAAGGGATACCGTTTTACTGCAGTCCCTAAAATAACCGATAAAGTTTCGGAGGCCCCCATAGAACCGGTAGAGGCACCAGCAGAGGCCCCGAGCAAGCCGGCATCGGAGGCCCCCATAGAACCGGTAGAAACACCAGCAGAAGCCCCAAGCAAGCCGGCAACGGATCAAAAACAGGCGGAAACTGTTTCTGAAGACACCTTGGATAAGGCAGAAGAACCTGCCGACATCTTAAAGGATGATCCCCAGGAACTGTCGCCTGGTAAAAATGAACCGCAGGATGATGTGATCGCCCAGAAACCCAAAACAGGCAAAATACTGACCGAGAAAAAACCATACCGTATGGATGACCTGCTCGAAGGCATGCGGGAAATGGAAGATTTAATGGATGAAATGAAAGATATGATGGACGACTTTAAGAAAAGGAGAAAACAATGAAAACAATGAAAACAAAACAAATGATCGCTCTTTTTGTATTGCTGGCTGTTGGGATGCTGCTCATGACGGGATGCGCCTCGGCACCTGCCAAACTGGATGAACCTGAAATGCCCCAGTGGGTTTATAAAGGCAGCGGGGCCTTTGATGAAGACCAGGGAAAGGTTTTCTACGGTGTGGGCATTGCGTCCGGCATTAGTAACAAGGCGCTGCTGTTCTCGACAGCCGACAACCGTGCCCGGGCAGAAGTGGCCAAAACCCTTGAAACCTACGTAGCCGTATTGTCTAAGGACTATATGGCCTCCACAACCGCCGGCGACATGTCGGCTTCCTCCGAAGAACAGCACGTGGAGCAGGCCCTGAAAACCTTTTCAAAAACCACTCTCCACGGCGCCACGATCATAGACCACTGGCAGGATCCTGAAGACAAAACCATGTATTCTCTGTGCAAACTCGACCTGTTGGCTTTCAAGGAAGCCCTAGACGACTACAAGGAACTGGATGACAAAGTACGCGATTACGTCCGGGATAATGCCGAGAAGATGCATGGCGAATTGGAAAAAATGGAAGATAAATAATTTCGCCGGAGGCGAATTTACGTAACGCGGCTGCGTTGCTATTTTCTAAAAAACATCCCACCTGCCCTTGGCCGGCGGGATGTTTTTTTAGGAAATGTCACCACGCTCCGAGGTCAAGACACGATATGTGTTGTAAAGCAAAGCATCAAATTATGATATCAAATCGGCATTCTCAAGCCAAAGAGCCTTCAAAGAGAAATTCCACCACACCAGCAAAAGTGTCTCCCTCATAAAAAGGAACATTTACAATGGTGAGTTTCCCGTCCGGGGTGCCCATGGTGTAGTAATCTATATTTTTTTTCCTTTCCTTGTATTCTGCGAAGAGTTTTACGAGTTTTTCCATAGTTTCGGGCTTATGACAATCCCCCATGTGATTTCCTACAAAATCTTCCACGCCCATCGAGGCCTTAAACATTTGCTTACATTTTTCATTGGCATAGGTTACCCTGAAATTGGCATCACACGATACCACTGCTGTATTCAAATTCTCGAACATTTTTTCTACATTGCCCATTGAGTGCCCTTTCAGTTAGATGGAGAGATCCTGTAAATATCACCTTGCCCAGATAACTGCGTTTTTTGAACATATCTACAATTAGAATCTGTCCAAACGCATGCTTGATCAATTTGTTTCCTGATTTCTATCACTTTTATCGTGCCTGGCCTGGTTTAACTTTGAATGCGCTTCATTGAGTCGGGCAGTGTTCGGCACCAACCCTGGAGCGTACCTGGATAAAAACAGGGTTCCGGTAATGCCCCAAACGGCCGCGAAGAAAAGAGTCCATATGGGTGTACCGATACCAAACCCCAAACCAAATAAGCCAACGTCCATTCGCATAGGAAAAACTAAGAGGACGCTTGACAGCCATGGCAGTATGCTGAGAGCTGCACCTTTTTTTACAGGGGCGTTTTTATATATAGGGATAAGAAAAATGATCCCCCATAACGCACTGGCGAAAACTCGCCTGAACAACCACTCAAAAGACAGTTCCGGTGCCATGCTAAAGCCCAACGCTGGTGTCAGTCCCAATACGCCCAACGACCACACCACAATACTGTTCGTAAGGCCGCCGAGTGCACCCGCTACGAACACATAAAATACTCTTTTTAACGCTTTCACTGCTATCCGTCGATCCTCACTTCTTCGCGCGCTTTTTTCAGGCTGCTTTTTTGAAGGGCGATGATCAACCCGGGACTAATGCGGTACAGCCACCAGAAGATTTTAGCCAATGCCGTGACCACGATCAGGGGCTTGTTCTTTTCCACGCCGTTCAGGTTGACGTCCAACACGGCGTGCCAGTCGTCCATGGTCATGTCCCGCACTTCGCCCCCCACGGCGATCCCGGCGTTGTTGAAGATATCCTCTCCTCCAATCAACGTATTACCCGGAATTATTAAGCATTTTGAAACCAGTCCCGCAACCTAAAAATAATGGCCGTTAAAGACTTACTACGGTATTTCCTGCTTTCTCAAGCTTGCGGACCCACATCTCGCAGAGAATACGCAACTCTTCCACCTTTGCTTCAGATTTGTCCATACCTTCTCCCTCTTTAAATCGCTATCCACGAATTAAATTCATGTAAATCCTTATTTAGACTGTAACAAACAGGGGTATTTTCCGTACCATAGAATGTCTTGATAGTTGACAGGATCTGTGGCCCCTTCGGTGTTGAAAAACAGCAGCTTTGAATCCGGCCCGATATCAAGGACGTGCCTCATCTCCTTAAAAGCTGTGTGGTTGGCTAATAAGTCCACCACGCCGATGCCAACTGATCCTGACTCTCCCGCTTCAACGGCGCTGTCTCCGCTAACCGGATTAGCTAAGATACGAATACCGTTGGCAGCCACATAATCATCACAGCTAATGTATGCACAAGGGAAATCCCTTAAAATGTCCCACCCGATCAGATTGGGTTCTCCACAGGCAAGACCGGCCATGATGGTCGAAAGGTCGCCAGTTACGGCGTGGGGTTTACCGTCGCCGGCAACCGCAGAGGTAAAAATACATGCTGCATTTTTAGGCTCCATGATAATGAAGCGCGGCATCGTCGTAGTTCAAATTTGTCACTTCCACTGAAGCGCCGTGGGAGCGGATATTTTCAATACGCGATCGTGCAGTACCCTTTGGCACGTAGACTACTGCCTTCAGACCAATCTGCTCGGCTATCCAGGCAACACCCCGCCCGTGGTTACCGTCAGTGGCGGTTGTCAACGTCATGTGCCCAATCCGTTGACGTACGGCGTGACTGATGAGCCGGTTGTAGCTGGTATCTTCAATACCGATCCCCAGTTCCCGGCAAATAAGGCGTGCCACAGCATAACTGCCGCCCAGCACTTTAAACGCATTGAGATTGAAGCGTGTTGATTCGTCTTTGACAAATATTTCGTTGAGCCCCCATACACCGGCCAATCCTTTTAGAGATACCAATTGCGTCGGCGTATAGTTGGGAAGCTGACGGTGGAAACAATGCACTTTGTCGGCTACATCTTCTGAAAAGGCATGCGGAACGCTTCCCTGCCTTGGCTTTTGTGTAAAAGCTTGAAAATCAGCGACCTCCGGCAGAGCCGGAGGTATGAGGAAGGCCCCTCGAAGGGGC
>JAOZRT010000378.1 GCA_029940035.1 Desulfobacterales bacterium | reverse complement strand
TCGTCTGTATAGGTTTAGGATAAAGCCAAACCTGTTGTGAAGCAGGGACGGAAAACCACGGGTCAAGATGATAGCCGGGTTGCCATTAAGGTGATTCGGTTTTTTAATTACAGGGGGTAGTAATGAAAAAAAATATAGCTTCATGCCATGGGAAAGATATTTGCCCAATGGTATGAAGTCTCTGATATTTGCTCTGGTGGCAATTGTTCTGTTATCTTTGAAACAGAATTGATGGATGGAAATTATGAGTGGTATATCAAATCAATTTTGGGGGAGGATCAAAGGTCTAATATGAAAACCAAAAGAAAACTAATTATTTTTTGGTTATTATCGATATTCATTTTTACGTTTTCATCATTTTGTTCTGCTGACAATAAAAACTGTCGTTTGCTACGGTGGAAAGTGGAAGACTGCCCCGAAGGCAGCATTCCTTATGGATTTGTGAATTTTCATACCTCCCAATTCACTAAGTTTAACTTCGGTAAGGTTTATGGAAATTTGCGGATAGGTGCTAGTATCACATCCTATCGCTCGGACAGGTGGGGATTAGCTAATTTTGAGTTTTCTCAAAATGGAATGAGGGAACGCGATGGTGAAATCGTCTGCCGGGACAACTACGGCACGACATATTGTAACACAACGTCAGTTGTTCGGGATGAAGAGTTCTTCATTGCGAACTGGCAAGACTATTATTATAACATGGACGCTGTTGCATACTACAGGGGTGCGGTGATTACGGCGAGAACTTCTGAATGTGATGATGGTGAAGACATGCATCCCTCTAATTGTAAAGATACCAAAATTTCTATGGGGACAAACCTGAGCGCCATAATTGATATCATGAATTTAGCCCGCGCCGTCATCGACAAAAAATGCGGTCCGATCCAGATGAAACCATCATCCCTTGAAGTTGACAGCCCCATAGAAACACTTCCCCCGGACAATGAGAGCCAGGCTGTAGTATCGGTTCTGGTGAAGGACCAGTTCGGTGACCCCCTTGGGGATCAGCCGGTCTCCTTTACATTCCCCGCCCTTGGAACCCTTTTACCTTCAAGTGGAAATACGGACCAGAATGGCATATTCCAGACGACCTATACCTCGCCTGTGCTGGAGGACCTGGGCGGGGAAAAGTATATTGATATAGTGGCATCCCATGACACGGAGAACCTGGAGAGAAGCCTCCGGTTCTTCTTCGACCTACTGGATAATGATCCTGCCCTTGTAGCGGTATTGGTGGAGCCCGGCAAACTTCCTGCAGACGGTGGAGGTCACGGTAACACTTGCCGATACAGCAGGATATCTTCTCTCTGGAGAGTCGATCACATTGGACCCTCCGGCCGTGGGAAGCCTATCACCCCTTTCAGAAATCACCAGGGAAGACGGCTCTTTCAAGGCAACTTTTATCGTTCCAAATTATTTCGATGTGGGCGGAAACAAATTTATAGATATTATCGCCCGCCATACAGAGAGCGATCTAATAGGTTCGAATAGGGTAGATTTTCTCCTTCCCTCTCTGTCCGTAACCAGTGAGCCTTCGGCTCCATCGATCCCCGGTGATACAGCAATTATTCCAGGGGACAGCCGTTTTCCGGCTAGATACCAACTGATCCTGCGCGACCCGGAAGGCAGACTCCTTGCCGATATACCCCTTTCCATTTCCATCGAGGATTCGACCATCGCACGTCTCGACGGAGGCGGTAGCTCCGGCAGGGAAATTCTTGTTACCACCGATGACCAGGGGAAAGCCCTTGTGGAATATACCTTTCTTGGGTCTATTCCGGGGGGAGAGGCACCACTTGCTGATACTATTACAGTGAAAAACCAGGATCTGGGGCTGGAAGAATACCTTTATGTCTCCATTGGCCTGGATATTCAAGTAATAACCCTATCAAAGGCAGAAAATGGTAACCAAGGCAACTTTCCCAAGACCCTGGGAATGAGGTTTCAGATTCAAGACGCCCATCGCCCGGAAATGAATCTCTTCACCTATCTGATAAATCTCGAACGTGTAACCGGGAACAGCGTGGGAATGAATCTTGAAATCCAGTGGCTCAACAAACCTTCTCCGCGTTTTATGGACAACCTCAGGTCTTTCTTTCCCAACCTTGCCAACCCACCAGAACCGGTGATGTACAAAGGAGACTGTGTGGTGTCCATTGGTGACAACGCCCTGTCTGAGATAATTATTGAAGCTTTGGCCCAACCCAGCCTTAGCATCGGTCCCAACATATTCCCTGCCATAAGGTTTCCCACACCGGGAAACTATTGGTTCAGAGCCGTGGTGACACCTGTTGTTCTGTCCAAAGCGGGGAGCAATTCCGACGACTATGATCTGATCCGTGGGATGACGGAATGGGAAACCGGCCCGATCTTTTCCGCCCATATATTGGAAGAATCAGAAAGTCTTCTCCAATCCCTGGTATGCATGTTCAACCCCACCTCCAAACAGCAGTTTGTGGTAAAGAGTCTCTTTCTTGACAACCCTATCCTGACAGGCTTATCCGTTGCAGGGGGTATTCCTTTTGCTACAATGGCTGCCACAAAAGTTTCAGGAATTATCTGCGACTATATGAAAGGAAATTATTTTACCGCTATGGCAAACCTGATTTCCCTGGATATAGCGATGCGAAAAAATTTAGTAGCAGAAGGGATCTGGGACCTCACCCAGGCTCAACAGGAACAGATGGCAAGGCTCCACTTACTAAACTTTTACTGGGCCAATTGGTCTGCGGGAAAAAATTCCTGGGATCAGTTCTCTGCTAAATCTCCCAAAAGAAATTTAAGTATAGAAACGGTCTTAGCCGATTCAGATGAGGCCATCGAATTATGGCCGGAAGAACTGGCTTTTGGGGAATATCTTGACAGTATCGCCCAGGCCATGGCCGGAGCCCTTGCTTCCGACGACTATTTTAAGGACTGGGATTTCATAGCAGTCCTTGGCGGTGATGAAGATCCGGTCATCTCAGGTGGTGGCACGAATGTCATATCTGCAGGGGGTAACGAAGTAACGGTCTTTTTTTGTCCTTCTGAGAGAGGGGAGCTATTCGTATCATCCACCGGGGACCTGACGGTCTATCACCACCATATTGAATCCAGCGATTCGGTATCGGTAAGATCTTACGACATCGTGGGAACCGGAGAAGATACCCAATGTACCCTCGATTTATCGAGTGAAAATATCCTCTTGGTCGACCGGGGAAGGGATGGTAGTATTGATACATTTCTACCTCCAGAGATTAATACCTACAGGGATATTTGTAATCGTAGCATTACTAAGCTAGGTCTTACATATCCTTTTGAGACAATAAACGACACTACCCCCACATTTACATGGAATGAAGATTCCTGCGCAACCTGGTACAAAATATATCTAAAAAATAAATCAAGCGACTACAAATTTGTTCAATGGTATGAGATTGCAGATAATTTTTCAAAATACCCAGAAGTAACTTGTACAAATGGAGAATGTTCAATTGTGCTTGATTCTACATTGGATATCGGTTCTTATGAATGGTTTGTCATGGGTTGGAACGACAATGGCAATGGTGACTGGAGTGATGGGATGACCTTCACAATCCAAGCGAATGACTCTCCACCTTCGAAAGTCACCCACACATCCCCTTCAGGTCAGCTTGCTTCCTCAACATTAACATTCACCTGGGTAGCAGACCCTAATGCCACCTGGTACAGACTCTGGGTAGGATATCCTGGTGATCAGAAAATATTTGCCCAATGGTATGAGGCCTCTGATATCTGCTCTAATGGTATTTGTAGTGTTACCACTGGAACTGAATTTAATGTTGGGAACTATGAGTGGTACATCAAGTTTTGGAACGATTCTGGAAAAGTCTGGAGTGATGGGATGAGTTTTGTTGTTTTATGAAAGTTTTACCCGCTGTTTATGAAATCTTCAATAAAGTTTCCCGAAGAGTTTGTCTCTTTGAGTCTGCTTCCTTCCCATATAATTGAATAGGTCTTTACACAAATTTGAAACACTGATACTGCTTTACAGATCAAATTTTTTAATCGTTGCATATTGGATAACATTCCAAATGATATGATAGCCGTATTCGATGCAGATAGTCCCGATTTCGAATTATTAAAATCGAGTTTAAAGGAGAAAAATAGAATGATTAAAATTTCACTAAAAGGGTTTTTGATAATTACATCAATGATATTATTCTCATCCTCAATCAATGCAGAATGTAC
>JAOZRT010000377.1 GCA_029940035.1 Desulfobacterales bacterium | reverse complement strand
TCTCCGGCTTTCCCGCAGGGTAAACAACATGGCAAAATAGACGCCATCCTTGGAAGTCACCTGGGGGAATGTCCAGACAATGGTTTCATTCCTATAATATTGGTTATAATGAACAATTCATTATATATACTTTGCCAGGTTGTTTATGCAACTATGGGGTAAACTTTATCCGTGCTGATACACGTTTCTAATGTATATGATTATTTGCAATGTGGACAACTTTGAAAAAAATCGTGATGTCAAACTTGAATACATTTCAGTTTCATTTACAGAGCCTCTGTGAGCGAATTGTTGTTCACCAGGGCGCCCAAAATTGATTCAGCGACCGCCGGTGAACATATCCTCGTATTCCGGTGGACCCTTGAGTCCATATATCCTCAGGGTTTGTTCATCAACCGGCCGGATAACCAGGCCGGTCCACCCGGTGACCAGATAACCGTAAATATCGCCATTGGGGCCGGTGATATTGTACAAATTCGGGAAATAATTCGGATTATTACTTGTTAGGATGAGGTTGACGATGGATGCAATAGCCTCGGCATCAGTTATCTCCCGCCACAGTACCCCTTCTGGGCGGATATGTCTGGTATCGTCCTTCGGGTCAAAAAGGATTCCAGACACAATCTTTTCACTGTTACCGTGATAATGGATCATGTATTGATCCGTATGTGACAAAAGGTCCGCCAACAATGCATTGGTCTCGTCCCTGGGAGGCAATTTTAGTTTACCGTAGCCTGCACACGCCGACATGATGAGTAAAATCGGCAAGGCAGCTAAGAAGATATATTTAGACAAAGCGTGTTTCATCGTTCATATCCTTATTTTAGATTGAGTTCGGCTTTCCCATAGACTAAGCATATTTTTAAGTATTTCAACTCAGATCGATCCTTCATTGCTACTGGTTTTGCATGGCCTTGCGTTCGGCTAAGAGTTCCGCCAGGAGTTCTTTCAGCTGCCATGTCTCCGACGTGGGCGTGAGCGTCGCCCAGAGGGCCTGTTTCATTCCAGCCTTCCGGCACACGGCCATCAGGGTCTGCAACTGCCGTTCGGTTATACCGGCTACGACGATGGCCCGCGGCAGAGCGGATGATTCTCCCCTGCCGGCGCCGGGCGGCAGGGCGGTTAATTCGGAAAGGCGCGTGTCCAATTGGCGCTCCAAAGCCCAGACAAGCGGAACCTGTTTCAGCCCGGCCATGTCCAGGACTATGTCAAATTTCGGTTGCGCATCCGCTGCAAACCCGCACACGATCAGTTTCTCCGGCCCGTACAGCGGCTTGTCGGATAGCGTTACTTTCTCGAAGGTTGCATCCGTCATCATTGTATCTCCTGATAAACATATCTTTTTCGTGATTTCCTTTTTTTAGTGCTTTCGTGATGAATAGTTTCTAAAGCCTTTTGCTCGATTCGAGGTCATCCAGCAGCAGGTGGTTGCGCATGTACTGCTGTGATGCATCCTCCCGCGGCTGATGGTCCCAGGGTGTATGGTGCCCCTGCATCTGGGCTTGAAAAACAAGCCGCCGCTGCTGCTGGTTTGCGATGACGTCACGCTTTAACTGGTTCCGGTCCCAGCGGTTTTCTACTTCCGCGTACAACTGATTTTCCACGGCGCTGTAGTCCGGCTCTCCGGCCAGGTTTGTCTTTTCGCCCGGGTCGTTTCCCAGGTCGAAGAGCAACGGTGGGTCAGGATTGCTGAAGATGTATTTGCAGCGGTCTTTTAACACCATAAAACAGGGTGCCACAGCCCCTTCAGCCAGGTATTCAGCCACAACCGGGGCAGTCTCAAGGTCTTTGCCGTTTTCCAGAAAAGGCATGAGGCTGTCTTTGTTGATGCCCGCTGTATATGTCGGCGGCGGTTGCATGCTTCCCATATCCACCAGGGTGGGGAACAGATTCAAAAGAGAGACGTTTTGAAGGACAGTTCTATGAGAGAAACGGGCCGGGGCGCTGATGATCAGGGGGACCCGCGCCGACCACTCGAAAAAGGTCATCTTGTACCACAGGCCGTGGTCTCCCAGCATGTCACCGTGGTCGCTGGTGAAAACGATCACGGTATTGTCGGCCATCCCGGTTTCGGCTAGTGTGTGCAGCAACTCCCCGACCTTGTCATCGATGTAGCTGACGGCACCGTAATAGGCTCGCCGGGCATTCAGAACCTCTTGGCGGGTCAAGGCCGTTGGATCGAGGTTGCAGATCCGGGCCACACGCTGGCTGTGCACATCGAGACGTTCAAAAGGGATCGGGTCCACATAGAGGCTGTCGATATCCCCTGGATCATACAGGTTCCAATACTTTTGGGTGATGTTGTAGGGGTCGTGGGGGTGGGTGAACGAGACCGTCAGGCAAAAGGGTCGTGGATCAGCATCCCGGGCCTGGTCATAGAGCCAACGCACAGCCTGATAGGATACGGCTTCGTCGAAGTCGAGCTGGTTGGATCGGTTGCAGGCGCCTGCATCGGTTACGCTCTGCATGTTGTGGTACCATGAAAACCGGTCTCCCACAGGGCGTTTCCAGTCACTGGCCCAGCCGAAGTCTGCCGGGTAGATGTCGGTGGTGAGCCGTTCCTCGAACCCGTGGAGCTGATCCGGCCCGGTAAAGTGCATTTTACCGGAGAGACAGGTGCGGTATCCCATGTGCCTCAGAAAGTGGATGAAGGTCGGCGTCGAAGAGGGAAAATCCGCAGCATTATCGTATGCCCCTATTTGTGACGGCAGTTGGCCGGTGAGCATGGATGCCCGCGAAGGGGCACACAGGGGGCTGTTGCAGTAGGCATTCTGAAAGACCACGCCGTTGTCAGCCAGAGACTGGATGTGGGGCGTTTTGGCGATAGGATTCCCATAAGCCCCCAGGGCCAGGGCTGACATCTGGTCGGCCATGATGAACAGGATGTTGGGCTGTTTTTCCATTAAATCTCTCCTGCTTGGCTGATTGCTTTAGTAAGTGTCTTTTTATTGCCCTCGATCCATTCCATCACCCGGATGCCGTGTTGGATGAAGGTGTAATACGCATCGTCGTCTGAATCGGCTTTTTGGGAAAAATCAACCACTGACCAGTTGAGCACGTACAGGTTGGCATAAGCCAGCATGGGCACCAGCACCTGCAGTTCATGGGGTGTCATGGGCCCCACACGCTCCATGCGGGTGCAGGTTTCCTGGTAAACGCTCAGGAACAGGCGGAACGGGTCAAGCCGCAGGCGTCCGGCACCTTCACCTTGCCACTGGGCAGTGAAATAAAAAAGGGCCAGGGCCACGTCAAACACACGATAATCGATTTTGGACCAGTCAAAATCAAAGAGTCCGACCCCTTTGCCGTTTTCAAACTTGAGGTTACCCGGGTGAAAGTCGCAGTGGATGGGGATCTTCAACAGCCCTTTATAACCAGCCTGCGCAGCGAGGCCGGCGTCGATAATCGACAGGATACGGCGGGCATGACTTTTGAACAGCTCTGCGCTCCTGCCTTCGCGTTTTGTTTCAATAAAATCAGTAAAATTTCGCTTCAATATGGCCAGGAAAGGCATGATCGGCAATTGGGCCCTGTCCGTGTCGGCCGGCTTTATGAAATCGGCACCGTGATGGTGGAGCCGGGCCAATATATCGGCTGAACTGGAACATTCCCCGTCGCTCAGGTTCGTGTGCGTCCAGGAGTATTTATCTTCACCTTTTAAAAAATCAAACAATGCCCAGAAATTGTCAGAGCAAAGCCTTGGCGAGGAGGGCGGCGACCGGAAGTAGGTGGTGCCGTCCCTGCCGGGTATGGGGACACTGGCCAGTTCGAATCCGCTGCTGCGCAGATGGCTTAAAAGCGCATGCTCGAAGCGGATTTCCGATTCCCGGGCAGCCGGGTTGTATTCACGCAGGAAATAGGGTGTTATTTTTTTCCGGTTTCCGGCAATCCTGATCTTAAAACTGGTGTTGACTGTACCGCCGTGAATTTCCCGGGCATCAACGAACTCCCCCAGGGCATACCGGTCTTCCACGATACGTTGGATCTTTTCTGTTATATTGGTGGTCACATTACACATAAGGTTTCCGGTGTCAGGTTGTACTTATCTAACATGAAATAGGAAAAAAATGAAACCTTGAATAGCGAACTTCACCTTTGAAGGGGACACGTCAGGCAGGTTGGTCCGAAACCCCAACCCCAAGGCCACTGTCCGATTCCCGAGCCAGACAATGTCGCCTCCTTCCATATGGCCGGGTGGTTTGATTTCACCGAGTACGGGGATACCCTGGTTTTTA
>JAOZRT010000577.1 GCA_029940035.1 Desulfobacterales bacterium | reverse complement strand
CGTTATACGCCGCTTTGGCCAGTGCTTTTGTCGTTTCGGTGTAATTGATCATCTCCACAAACTTTTCACGAATATTCGATGTTTTTTCAACCCCGTTTGCCTCGGCTGCCAGCATCCCTAAACCAGTCATGTATTCAAGAATCGGAATTTTGTACGTCACGGCCGTATACCTGTGGAAGGCTGTGAATGCATAGGCCAGGTACTGGGCGAACTGCCAGTCTCGCAGCATGAAAACCCTTTCCATGGGAACCTTGACATTGTCAAAGATCAAAAGAGATTCAACGTGACCTCTTTTGGGGTTGGGCGTCGGAAAATGGTAATGGTCTTCATATCTGAAATTCGGCCGGCACACCTGGGTGATGCCCTGGGTGTTCAACGGTACGGCAAACGCGACAGCGAAGTCCGCTTCGTCCTCGGTAAGGTTACGGGTGGGGATTACCAGGACTTCATCAACATAGGGCCCGGCTGTAATGTGGGCCTTGGCGCCGGAAACAACAATATGGTCGGCGGTTTCATCGACAACCCGCAAATAATAGTCCGGCGAGGTCTGCTGGGCAGGACTCTTGCTCCTGTCACCTTTCACGTCGGTGACCGCTCCGGCCAGCGACAGGTCGTTTCTGCCACAATAGCTCCGGTATGCGTTGATCCTTTCCAAATAGTCCTTGTTGCCGGACAGCTTAGCCACCACCGTCAGTCCATTGATAATGTCCGACCCCACATCTTTTATAAAAGGGAGTGCGCCATCTGCGTAGTAGCAGGCATCCTTGACCAGTTCGTGCCTTTTAGCGACGGCCTCCGGATAATCAGGCAGTTCAAAATAGGTGCTGATGTCCTCTCCGGTTTCAGGATCAGCCATAACAGCTTTTTCTTTCATTTCAGGGTCATGACCCATGCGAAAATCAAAGGCAGCTGTCTCGACGCCTACCTTGATATAGGGATCGGAAGTGACATCTTCAACTTTTTTCCCCATGATAAAAACCCTGCGGCCGTCTCTTAATCCCGCTCTATATTGATCGGCTGTGCGTAATGCCATTGGTTACTCCTCGAGCTCCTGTTTATTGTTTAAAGGGGTGAACATCTCTCTGAATTCAGCCATAAAATTAATATCGCCTTCAATTTTCATTTTTCCGGTCAGAACCGCGGTGAGGCCGTCCAGTTTACCTGTGGCAATATCGTGATAATTTTTATCACCGGCAA
>JAOZRT010000084.1:4310-15617 GCA_029940035.1 Desulfobacterales bacterium | reverse complement strand
AGGGTTCCTCAATGTTCATTAACCATTTTATTTATATACATTAGAAACAGTTATTAACTCGGATTTATGTTTGAAATCATGCATAAGGGCATCGATACAAACAGTATGAAAAATGATAGTCTGTTTCTAATGAACCAAAGGAGGAAAAAATGAAAAAGCAGCATTTGTTCCGCATCATCGTTTCCATGATTATGGTGACCGGCTTGATCCTGACATCATCGGCCTTTGCCGCAGACCCCATCAAGATAGGCATTATCCAGGGTTTGAGCGGCCCTTACGAAATCTACGGCAAAGCCGAGGTCACGGGTTTCAAAATGGGGCTGGAGTGGGCCACCAACGGCACCAACAAAATTCTCGGCCGGAACGTCGAACTGGTGATTGAAGACACCCAGCTCAAACCGGCCCGGGGCAAGATGCTCCTCACCAAGCTTTACAGTGATGACAAAGTCGATATCGCCGTAGGCCCCACCAGCAGCGGCGTGGCCCTGGCCTGTCTAAACGTGGCCCAGGAGTTCAAGAAAATTCTGATCGTGGAACCGGCGGTTGCCGATTCCATTACCGGTAAAAACTGGAACCGCTATATCTTCCGCACCGGCCGCAACTCGGGCCAGGATGCCATCGGTAATGCCGTGGCCGTGGCCAAGCCCGGCGTCAGCATTGCCACCATTGCCCAGGATTATGCCTTTGGCCGCGACGGCGTAGCTGCCTATAAGGACGCCGCCGAAGCACTGGGAGCCAAAATCGTTCACGAAGAGTATGCCGATCCCAAGGCCACCGATTTCACGGCTGCCGTCCAGAAGTGCATCAAGGCCCTCAAGGACAAGCCCTCCCCCAAATACGTGTTCGTCATCTGGGCCGGCAAGGGCGGTCCCATCCCGCAGTTGATCTCCAGCGGTCTGGACAAATACGGCATCGAGATTACCAGCGGGGGCAATGTCCTGGCAGCCCTGAAAGCCATGAAGCCGCTCAAGGGCATGCAAGGCGCCATCTATTACTACTATGAAAACCCGGACAATCCGGTCAACGACTGGTTTGTCAAAGAGCACTACGCCCGTTTCAACGGACCGCCGGACTTCTTTACCTGCGGCGGGTTTGCAGCAGCCAGCGCCGTGGTCAACGCCATTACCAAGGCCGGCGGTACCGACACCGAAAAACTCATCGATGCCATGGAGGGCATGGTCTTCATGACTCCCAAGGGCACCATGGTCTTCCGCAACGAAGATCACCAGGCCCTGCAGAACATGTTCGCCTTCGAGCTGGGTGTCAAAGACGATGTGGAATGGGCCATCCCCAACTTGATCCGGGTGATGGGGCCGGCTGAGACGGCACCGCCGATCCTGAACAAATAAGGATCTAACCGGAAACCACAAAGACACAAAGGACACAAAAATTTCATCGTTCCATGTCCTGCGTGTCTTTGTGGTGATCCTAATCGACAGGTTACAGGTTGCGGGTTGCGGGTTACAGGTTAAGCCATTTGACTATCGGTTATGGTTTCTGATCACCGGTATCCGACCAGCAACTCGTAACCAATAAAGCGTAGACCCTATCAATTCATCACTTACACTGCTAAAGGTAGATAAAAATGGCAGACAGTAATGCGCCTCCCATCATCGAAACCAGGGACCTGACCATTCGCTTTGGCGGGCATGTGGCCGTGGATAATGTAAATTTCAGTCTGCAGCCCTTTACCCTCAAATCCATTATCGGGCCCAACGGCGCCGGCAAAACCACCTTTTTCAACATGCTCACCGGTCAGTACAAACCCAGCCAGGGCAGCGTTCTCTTCAAAGGCCGGGACATCACCGGTTTGAGTCCTGCCCAGAGAACCAAACTGGGCATGGGGCGCTCTTTTCAGCTGACCAACATTTTTCCCGAGCTCACGGTGCTGGAGAATGTCAGGGTTGCCGTGCAGTCCAGGGAAGGGTTTGGCTTCAACTTCTGGAGAAACTTCCGCCATTTCTCCCATACCGAAGACGAGGCCTATGCCACGCTGCAGGAAGTCTTCCTGGATGGGAAATGGCGGGCCACTTCAGCCGAACTGACGCACGGAGAAAAACGCAAGCTGGAAATCGCCATCCTTTTAGCCCTGAAGCCCGAAATTCTGTTTCTGGATGAACCCACTGCCGGCATGAGCCAGGAAGAAGTGCCCGCCATTCTGGAGATGCTGGGGAAGATCAAGGATGTCAGAGACCGGACCCTCCTTTTGGTCGAGCACAAAATGGACATGATCATGTCGCTCTCCGACACCATCATGGTCCTTCAGGAGGGCCGTTTGATCGCCGATGGTGAGCCCGAGGAAATTTACAAAAGTGAAGCAGTCCAGGAAGCATATCTTGGAGGAGGAACCGTACGTGACTGATACACTATTGAAAGTTGACGGAATCCACACGTTCATCGGACAGCACCACATTCTGCAGGGTGTCTCCTTCGAGGCCAAAACAGAAGGGGTGACCGTGCTTCTCGGCCGCAACGGCGCCGGCAAAAGCACCACACTCAAGACCATCATGGGCCTTCTGCCGGCCAAACAGGGAAAAATTGTTTACAAAGGCAAACCAATCCAGGCCAAAAAGCCGCACCAAATCGCCCGCATGGGCATCGGCTTTGTTCCTGAAAACATGGGCATCTTTTCCGAACTCACCGTGGAGGAAAACATGCAGGTGGCCATGCTCAAGGATGACATCGCTGCCCAAAAACGATTGGAGGATGTCCTGCAGATGTTCACGACCCTCAAGGACTTCTGGGGAGCCAAAGCCGGCATCCTGAGCGGCGGCCAGAAGCAGATGCTGGCCATTGCCCGGGCCATCGTGAATGAGACGTCACTACTGCTCATCGACGAGCCCACCAAAGGCCTGGCGCCCATCATTATCGACGCCCTGATCGAAGCCATCAACCAGATCAAGCAGCACAGTGTCGTCCTTTTGGTGGAGCAGAACTTTTACATGGCCAGCCAGGTGGGCGACGATTTCTACATCCTGGACGACGGCATGGTGGTGCACAACGGCCGCATGCAGGACCTTGTCGAAGACGATGAATTGCAAAGCCGCTATTTGGGAATAACCAAATGACAACGTATTGTTTGGGAAAAATCACAAAGGCACAAAGAACACAAAGGAAATACATAGATGTCAGAATCTATAATTAAAAACCACAGCCGTGAACTGACTATTGCTGCTGCCATCGCACTCTATCTGCTCCCGCTTTTGGGAATGGATATGACCACCTATCTGACACTCACCATCGCTGGTGTGGCCATGGGCATGATGATTTTTCTGGTGGCTTCCGGCATGAGCCTCATCTTCGGTCTCATGGATGTCATCAATTTTGCCCATGGCGTCTGCTTTGCCTGGGGCGCCTACGTGGCCTTCAGTGTATTCAACTACTTTGACAAACTGGTGGCAGCCGATTCTCTCCTTGCCAATTTCATGGTTTTTTTGATAGCCGTTGCCGCCGCAGTGATTGTTGTGGGCATCGTGGGCATCATCATGGAGCGGGTGTTGATCCGCAAGGTGTATGGGTCGCACCTCTTTCAGATCCTGATCACCTTCGGCGGCATGGTGGTGTTGCGGGAGTTGATCCGGATCATCTGGGGACCTAACGACGAGGTTATGCCCATCCCCCTGAAATTTCAGGGTAACTGGAACATCTTTGATATCATCATCCTCAAATACCCCATTTACGCCATCTTGCTGGGGTTGATGGTTTTCATCATCATTCAGATGGTGCTTAAACGAACCAAGCTGGGTAAAATTGTCAGGGCCGGTGTCGAAAATCCGGACATGGTCCAGGCCATGGGGCACAACATCTTTCTGATGTTTACGGGGGTTTTCGCTGTCGGTACGGCGCTGGCGGCCATCGGCGGCCTGGCCATGGCCATTTTCAGCGTGCAAGTCTATCCGGACATGGGGGATGCCTACCTCATATTCGCCTTTATCGTGGTCATTATCGGCGGTCTGGGCAGTATCACGGGCTCCCTGGTGGGCGCCCTGATCGTGGGCCTGTCCTACAACTATGTGGCCTACCTGCTGCCCCCGTTGGCGGTGGGCGTCAATATCCTGATCATGGTCATCATCCTTTTGATCAAACCCACGGGCCTGTTTGCCGCAGGGAAATAACGAGGTACCATCTATGGTTGAACAAACACCGGTTCAGGTCTTTCGCAGCCAGGAAAAAATGGGGCGCTTTACCAGCCCGGCCTTTTACCTGAAAATCGCCATTCTGGCTGCTTTCATCATAACCCCTTTTCTGTTCCCATCCTTCAAGTCCCTTGACCTGGTCTTGAAGATCATGATTTTTGCCGTGCTGGTGGCCAGCTTCGATATCCTGTTGGGTTACACGGGTATCCTTTCTTTCGGCCACGTAATGTTTTTCGGTATCGGCGCCTACAGTGTGGCCCTTTTGCTCGGCAAGTTCGGCGAACCCACGTACGCCTTTCTTTTTCTCGGTTTCGTGATTGCCATCCTCGTCACCACGGCATTGGCCCTGTTGATAAGTTTTCTGTCGCTGCGGGTGAAAGCCATTTTTTTCGCCATGGTCACCCTGGCCATTGCCGAATTTGCCATCATCCTGGCCACCAAACTCAGCAGCTTCACCGGCGGCGAGGACGGCATCATCATGAGCACCCCCGGAATCTTCAAAGTGTCCTTCAACATGGGCAGCTTCATGGGGGTGGATATTACCGGCAGAGTCATTACCTACTACTTTATTCTGGTGATCTGCCTGATCCTTTTTATGTTGATGGCCCGCTTCATCCAGTCGCCCCTGGGCAGGGTCATGCAAGCCATCCGCGACAACGAGCCGCGGGCCGAAGCCCTTGGATACAAAACCTTTGTCTTCAAGGCCACTTCCATCTGCTTCGGCTGCCTGGTTTCCACCATCGTGGGCGGACTTTACGTCATGTGGGTGGGATATGCCAACCCGGAATCCGTGCTCGGTGTGCCCATCATGCTGGATGTCCTGCTGATGGTGATCATCGGTGGCATGGGAACCCTGTACGGCGCCCTGGCAGGGGCGGCCTTTCTGCGCCTGGCCTATACCTTTCTGCCGGATCTCCAGAGCCTGGCCCAGGACCTTCTGCCCAACCTGCACTTTGTGCACACCATGATGGAGCGCTGGTTGCTGATCTTCGGCATCCTGTTTATTCTAGTGGTGTTTTTCTTTCCCAAAGGCATCATCGGGACTATCCAGAATTATCTGAAAACGAGAAAGGCGGTCTGACTGGATTAGAATAAAATGAACCTCCAATATTAAACCATTAGCAGAATCGATCAGTTGCTTTTTCAATTTCCAATGATCAAGTTGCTGTCTGCACTTGGAAATTCATTATTCGTTATTGGATGTTGGACATTCGCTTTTTAACTTTCAATTAATAAATATTTCAGCTATTCGAAGAATAAGGGAACAAACATGCCCAACACCATACCAACCGCCGGTATATTGAGCCTGGCCACCTACATCCCCCGGGCTTTCCACGACGCCGACTATATCGCGGCCAACAGTGACACGCCCGCCGACATCATCCGCACCAAACTGGGATGGTACCAGAAAACTGTTCCCGGCCCGGGCGACGGGACCGTGGCCATGGGCATCAAGGCCGCCCGCAAGGCGCTTTACTACTCCGGACTGGATCCAAAAGACATCGACCTGGTGATCTGGAGCGGGGAAGAGGTCAAGGAATTTCGCAACTGGCCCGTGGGGCCGAAAATTCAGAAGGACCTGGGACTCCACAAGGCCTGGTCCTTTGACATGCAGCAGCGTTGCGGCACGACCCTGGTGGCCTTTAAACTAGCGCGCGACATGATCCGGTCCGATGACAAACTGAATAATATCCTGGTGGTTTCAGGCTACCGCAATTCCGACCTGATCCACTACCCCAACTCCCGGGTCCGCTGGATGTACTACCTGGCTGCCGGCGGGGCCGCCTGTGTGATCCAGCGCAACTGCCCCAAAAATGAAATCCTGGACGGCCACTGTATCAGTGATGGCTCTTTTGCCTGGGATGTTTATGTTCCCAGCGGCGGTTCAGCCGCCCCCATGACCGTGCAGGATTTACAGGAGGACCGCCAATACCTGGACGTAATGGACCCCGTGGGTATGAAAGACCGCCTCGAACGGCTCAGCCTTTCCAACTGGATGCTGTGCATCGACCGCGTGCTTGAAAAGTGCGGCTACCAGCGCAGTGACGTAGATTACCTGGCAACGCTGCTGGTAAAAAGAAGTGCCCATGACTACCTGGTCAACCAGCTGGGTATCGACCCCGAGCAGACGCGCTACCTTGCAGAGTTCGGCCACCACGGTCAAAACGATCAGATCCTCTCCCTGGAACTGGCCCTGGAGGAAGACCGCCTCACGGACGGCGACCTGGTATTGATGATATCCGCGGGCATCGGCTATGCCTGGAATGCAACGGCATTACGATGGGGCCCGGTGCAGTAAACCAATTGCTTTTTTCGACACGGATTGCATACGCTTCACTTGTCATTTACTTCGTGTCATTAGGGCTTCGCCCGATATTTGCGCTGACGCGCGTCATTACGCTTCGCTGGTATTTATTGCCGCCTTCAGCTCAAAGCCGATGGCTACAATGAATTACGCCCGAAGGGCAAATTACGTGCGAAGCACAAGTGACAGCCGAAGGCGTAATGACAATCAGAAGTATCCGTGAAATACGTGTCTGATAATAACCCTAACGGAGTTTGAGTACCATGATTTACGGCAACACCATCGGCCGCTGGGCCAAGGCATCACCGGACAAGGAAGCCCTGTTCGACGCCATCGAAAACCGGCGCTATACCTACGGGCAACTGGCCCGGGAAATCAACAGAATGGTCCATTTTCTGCAAGCCGACCTCGGCATCCAGAAGGGCGACCGCGTGGCCTGCCTTGCCTTGAACCGGGCCGAGTACATTGTCCTGTTCTTCGGTCTGGGGCGCCTGGGGGCGGTGATGGTCCCCCTCAATTTCAGGCTTGCCAAAAACGAATTCATCTATTTTCTGGAGGACGCCTCCCCCCGAGCCATGTTTTTCGACCAGGAACACCAGAATATCGTCAACCAGTTGAAAGAGGACATCCGGCTGCCCCATTACGTCTGTTTCGATGATGATGATACCGTGGGGGCCGCCCTGCCGTCTCTTTGGGACGGACTTGCCCTGGATGACCTGCCCGAAGTTCCCATCGCACCCGAGGACCCGCAGCTCATCATCTACACGTCCGGTACAACGGGGTTGCCCAAGGGCGTACTGCTGACCCACGGTATGTTGACCTGGAACGCCATCAACACCATTCAGGGGTGGGACATGCGCTCCAGCGACAGAACCATTCTGCACGCGGCCATGTTTTACACGGCAGGCTGGAATGTCTTCACCCTGCCCTTGTTCAGCTGCCGGGGCAGCAACATTCTGATCCGCAGTTTCGAACCCGACCTGATCCTGGATCTCATGGACCGCGAAAAAGTCACTGTGTTTTTCGGTGTGCCCACCATGTTCCAGATGCTTATCGACTCCCCCAGATTCGCCTCGACATCCTTTGACCACATCCGCTTCATGGTTTCGGGCGGCGCGCCCATGAGCCGTGATATCTTCGATGTTTTCAAGGAGCAGAAAAACATCCGCATCTGGGAAGGTTACGGCCTCACTGAAGTCGGCCCCAACAATTTCATGGCCAACGGCAAGCTGGGCACCATTGGGCACCCCATGCCCTATGTGGATGTCAGGCTGATAGACCCCGACGGCAAGGATGTGGCCCCCGGTGATGAGGGTGAGATTCTCCTGCGCGGCCCCAACGTCTGTGCGGGCTACCTGAACAAACCCAAGGCCACCGCGGAAGCCATTCAGGACGCCTGGTTTCACACGGGCGACCTTGGCCGATTCGATGAAGACGGACACATGGCCATTGCCGGCCGCCTGAAAGACATGTTTATTTCCGGCGGCGTCAACATCTACCCTGCCGAGATAGAGCGGGTCATAGAAGCCCACCCGGTGGTTTCCGGCGCGGCGGTTATCGGTGTACCCGACGACCAATGGGGCGAGGTGGGCAAGGCGATTGTCGAAGTGAAACCCGGGAAAAACCTGACCCTGGAAGAGCTGCTGGAATATCTAAAAGATTGCATCGGTAAATTCAAGATGCCCAAGTACCTGGAAATCGTGGACGAACTGCCGCGAACACCTGCTTCCGGAAAGGTTCAAAAGTTTGTCCTGAAACGTAAATTTTTATAACCAAATATTGAGGTGCCCCCATGACGGTCGGATTAGTTAGCTACGGCCTCTATCTACCTGAAACCTTCGAGACGGCTGAGCAGATTGCGGAACGCTGTCACCTGACAATAGAGGAATTGCACGCCTTGGGTGTCCGGCAGCGTTACCTTCCGTCGGATGATGACCAGCCTGTAGCCATGGCCGTCAAGGCCGCCCAGAAAGCCCTTGAAGCTGCAGGCAACCTGGACCCCATGGAAGTGGATGTGGTCATCTGGATTGGCGAGGAATACAAGGATTACATCGCCCAGACCCCTTCCATCCGCCTGCAGGAGGAAATTGGCTGCAGAAACGCCTGGGCCTTTGACCTCGTGGCCCAGAGCGTGACCCTGATTCAGGGGATCAGGATGGCCCGGGACCTGATTGCCGGCGACGACAGCATACAAACCGTTCTGCTGGCCGGCGGAACCCGCAATATCGACCTGGTGGACTGCGAAAACACTGACACCCGCTTTTTATTGCCTTGCTCGGCCTCGGGCGGAGCTGTGATCATCCAAAGGGGTTACGGCCGCAACACGCTTCTCGGTACGGCTTTCCAGGTGGATGCGGAAATGGCGGATGAAGTGTATGTCCCGGGCGGAGGGACGGAAATCCCCTTCAGCCCTGAAAACCTGAATACCGAAATTATGTACTTTCAGACGCCCCATCCTGAAAAAGTCGCCAACTATCTGAAACAACGCTGGGCAACGGCACTGGGTGATACAGCAGCGCGTCTCCAGGCTGGTGGTAAAACCGGATACCTGGCCCTGCGGCACCTTGCTCCCATGGATCGGAAAAAGGTACTGGAAGCACTCGACCTGACTTCGTTCCAATCTATTGATCTTGAGGATTTTGGTCACCACGGTACCAACGATCCTCTGATTTCCCTCGATCTGGGGATCAGGCAAAATGCCGTAAAGGACGGCGACATTGTCACCCTTCTGACCGGTGGTATCGGCTTTACCTATGCTGCGGCTGCTGTCAGGTGGGGATAAAATCGTGTTCCACGCTTTTATTAAACGCGACTACGTCGCTAAAAATACAATAGTAAAATTACAAACCACATAGGTACTACCATGTATTTGGAAGACCCCGGCATCTACTACGAAGTTCACGGTAAAGGCAAACCACTGGTCCTTTTGAACGGCATCATGATGAGTTCCCCCAGCTGGATGGATCACATCGAACGCCTGAAGGACCGCTTCCAGATAATTGTTTATGACATGCGCGACCAGGGCCAATCGGCCCGCCTGGAGGAAGGGTATGACAACCGCATCCATGTCCAGGACCTGAAAAAGCTCCTGGAACACTTGAACATCGACAAGGCCGACTTCTGGGGGGTGTCCTACGGCGGACAGGTCGCCCTGTTGTTCACCCTTGCCTTTCCAGAATATGTTGACCGACTGGTGCTGTCCAACACCTCGGCGCACATCGACCAGTACCTGCTCTCCATGGGCGACATGTGGAAATGCGCCGCCCGTTTGTATGATGGGGAAGCCTTTTTTGACCTGGCCCTGATTCCCATCTATTCGAGACATTTTTACAACCATAACTACGACTGGCTCCTGAACCGGCGCCAGGTGTTCAAGAAATTGTTGACCAAAGACTGGTTTGACGGCTTTATCCGTCTGGCTTCATCCAACCATGCCTATGATGTCCGCAACAAACTGGACCGCATCGGGCATGCCACCCTGCTCATCGCTGCCGAAAAGGACATTATAACCCCTTATGAGCAGATGCGCGCCATGCACGCGAAGATGCCAAACTCCCAGCTGGTGTGCATCCCCCAGACAGGGCATGCGGCTTTTCTCGAAAAAATCGACGAAGTTTGCACGCTGATCAAAGGATTTCTATGATTGAGCCCTGCATGTTCAAATCAAAAGGCAGCCATATCGACATGCAGCTGGCCCAGTGGGGCAGCGGGGAGGAGTGCCTTCTCTGTGTGCATGGCATGACTGCCAACTGCCGCTGCTGGGACCGGCTGGCCCCCACCCTTTCCGGGCGTCACCGTGTGCTGGGAGTGGATCTGCGCGGCCGGGGCCTGTCTGATAAACCAGCCTCGGGCTATTCCCTTCCTTTGAGGCCTACACCGAGCCGCTGAAAAATGCCCCCATCTTCCACCCCTGGACCGAATACTATGACCACTATTTTAAACATGACATCGTTGAAACCGAACAAGGCGTCCGCTCAAGAATCGATCCTGTGCATATCCGGCAGGAAATCGACGACATCCGTAATAAAAGCATTGCCGAATATTATACTGATATCGCCGGTGATGTTCTCATCCTGAGAGCCACTCAAGGGTTTATCAGTGATGATGATCTCATCCTCCCCTTGGATGCAGTGACAAAAATGCACAACACAATCCCCGCTTCCCAACACATGGCTGTTGAAGGAACAAACCATTACAGCATATTGTTCGATCCTCACGATCCCCGCGACAAGGCCCTATCCTCTTTTCTGCAGTAGACCAATTTGACGGAAAGCATTAATTGGCTATAAAAGTCAAATACCACCCCTAATAAAGGGTGATCAGGTAATTTATTCCGGTTTAGTGGATATTCAACACAATATTAATACTTTTTAAGGGACGGTGAATACTTCCGAACTAACACCCATTGCTTTCAAGTATTCACGTTGAAGCTTTTTTAGCGGCCTTGCAAGTTGGCGGTGTTGCCCTATAGTAGTAATTAGTATTCCGGCAAATTTTGTGGTCATCATAAAAGCCGTCGGTTTCTTAGTCGGCCTACGTTCCCAACCGGTTAAAGTACAGTCATTGGCTTTAATATACTGGCGCATAGAGCGTTCCATCAAACGCCAGATGAGTAGTGATATTAATAGTACAAGACCAAGGACTTCAATCCTTTCAGCTTTCTTGAGAAAGATACTGTTGACGATGACCGGATCCTTAAGAAAACTGAAGTTCTTTTCGATACCAATCTGACTCTTGTACAACTTCAGCAACTCGGCGACTGGCCAATCATTCTGTTGATCGACCAGATTGGTAAGGAGTACAAAGCAGCCAGCTTGAATTCTTAAAGGATGGACCTTTTCGGGATCTTCCAAAATTTTGGTGGTC
>JAOZRT010000084.1:0-4300 GCA_029940035.1 Desulfobacterales bacterium | reverse complement strand
AGTGGTCAGCACATACTCATAACGTAAAATCTTTCGCGGTTTGTCTGTGGCAGGCCTGCCACGGCCAAACTTTGGTACTTTTATTATCTGTCATCCCATGGTGTGAGTGCTCTAAGGAGTTCATTGTCTAAAAGCTTAGCCATGGAATCGCTTACAAGATCAATATTTTGTATTAATAAATACCTCAACTCAAAGTCCAATGGGCCGGACAGAGAATGCCGGACTAAAAACAAAATACCATGAATTGTTTTCCGAAAATGAAAGAACTTTTTGTATACATCTAAAATGAAATCAGGATAATTTTGTTTTGGTTTCTGGAATAGGCCAAAAATATTCCTACGGTAACGCTCCTCCACATAGGGATCGCCGTACGCCGCAAGTATGCAATCATTTTTATCAACCACCCCTAATAGAAGTTCAGTGATATCTACCGCGACGATATTAAAGACTCCTGAAGTTGCGGTAAAAAACTTCGTTGGAACACCATCTTTGCCCTGAACTTTTGAAAGGATATTGCTTTGTAGCCTAATAATATCTTTTTGCTCTTCCATGCCGTTCCAGGAAACAGAATACATATTATTTTGGCTGAGCTGTTGGGCAATCTCTTTCTGAGTTTGTTTTTGTTGCTGGTTTACACGAATTTCGAAGTAAATATTTTTACCGTCTTGCGTGTTTAATAAAAAATCAATTGAAGATTCCTGATTTTCAGTTTGTGACTCTTCGTAAAAAAGCGGCATGTTAACTGCTTCAAATGAATAGGCAAAAGTTGCCTCCACGATTATACTTTTAAAATTGTTTATGTCATTGCATTTGGTGAGATTTTTTAAAAGCAATGTATAACGGCCTAATCTGTCAAGATATTCAAGCTTTTTTACTATGCCTGCAACTTCATCTGGAGCTCTATCCGGGTTCATATTTAATTTTACAAGTAAGTGCTTAATATCAAGCAATAAGTCTTTCACAATTAAACCCAATTATTCTGACATTACTTCTAAATTGTGGCACAATATGGTTATAGATATTCGTCTACAAACATTCGGGGTTTGATAATTTTAATACACTGAAAATCATTTATATCTAACAAATGCCTGTCTCCGCTGATAATAAGTTCGGCATTACCTGCTGCTGCACATTCAAGAAACTTATCATCATCAGTATCTACACAAACCGGATGGGGCAAACGAGGGGCTGATATCGATATCGCATTTTTTGAAAAAGATTTGAGGATAGGTGTGATTTCAATTTCAGGATATCGGTGCGAAAGTTCCTCACCGACACGCTGATATTCATGCAAAATCTCAGATGATATTAATATCTGAATTCGTTTATCTATCCAGGCCTTAAGAATTTCATAAGGAGGTCCACTGAAGAATACCCCAGATATAAAGACATTGGTATCGAGAACGATTCTCAATTCTTTCCCTGAATCTTAGCAACGGCCTTTTTAATATCTGAGCGTTTCAACCCCACTTTTCTCGCTTGCCGGCGTGCGACTTTCAATAAATACTCAAATTCGTCCACGGGCGGTGGTGAGATGGTTTTTAAAACTACCATGTCCTTATCTCCAACAACGACAAATTGAGCGCCGGCTTTGAGCTTCAATTGGTTCCTGATATCTTCCGGGATAACAACCTGCCCTTTTGAAGACATTTTTGTCGTTCCTATTCTTGGCATCATCCTACTCCAATAATTTTTCGTTTTTACTGGTAAGATTATAACTCAATATTTTAACTGTTGCAAGCAAAAAAAAAATAAATTGATCTGTCAAAAGAAAAGACTACAAACGCAAATGATAATTGGATTATCGCTGTCATGTATAGCGATTACATCCAAATTGAGGATTTTCAGATATTAGAGATGATTTAATTTATATCCCATAAAGAATTCAGCGGCTCACAATATATAGTGGTGTACTGATACGCAGTAAGTGTCTTCAGATTCAACTCGTTGGATATAAAGGAGCGTTTTAGGGTCCGAGTATTTGTTTAACGACCTTTTGCATATGAATGAAATGCGTTCCCTTCCAATAGATTTTATCGCAGGACTGACATCGGGCATACACGTCGCAGAACGTTCTTGTTTTCAGGGGGATTCTATCCAGTATGGTTTCTTTTGGCACCGGGAGGAGCGGGGAATTGCATCGAAGACATCGTGTAAAAGGATCAACTTTATCTTTAATATCCAGGTAGTCTATGATCCGTTTTATTTGTTGGGCGGTTGTCCCGGGACGGACATACATGCCATGGCTAACATCTTTACGACTCTATGGCATCCTTTATCGACCTTTTCTCTTTAAATGGTATTACAAAATCCGTTTTTCTCCTGTGTAATGGAAGAAAGTCATTCAATTCCTCATAAAAACGGAATACTGCCGTTGCCATCGTGTCAATTTCCCACAATTGGAGATTTTTTAAATGCGTTAGGATCTTTCTATTTTACCGGTTTGAGCACATATGCCGCGCATAGTCCCGCCATACTCAAGCCGGTCAGCGCCATGAACATCACCTGGTAACTGCCGGTCACGTCGAATATGTAGCCTGCCAGGACCGGGCCGATGGCGCTGCCCACATTGGAAATGAAGATCACGATCCCCAGGATCACCCCCTGATCCCGGGTGCCGAAATAGTCCGCCAGAATGGGTGCGATCAGAGCAAAAAACCCGCCGTGGGCAAACCCGTGTACCACCGCGAAGAGTAAGAGCATCCAGAGGTTGTCGGCAAACTGCAGCCACACGGTTCCTGTAATCAAACACGCAAAGCAGATCAGCAGGGCCGACCGGTTACCGATCCGGTCACCGGCGCCCCCCATGATAAAGCGCCCGGCAATGCTCATGGCCCCCACCGTTGCCAGGATATTGGCCGCATTGGACGGTGAAATTCCCAGGTCGATAGCGTGGGGCACCACGTGCATGAGGATAGTGACCACACAAAATAAAATTATGAAGTACCCACTGCTGATCAACCAGAAGGGAACGGTGCGTACGGCTGCCCGAAGACGCATCCCTTCTTCCACTCCCTTGTTGTCAGGCAGGATTTTTTCTCCGCTCCCGTACGCTGCCAGGCCTTTTTTCCCCGGATCCCGAACCAGAAGTTGTGACCCGGATATATAGGCAACAAGACAGACGATGCCCAGCACAACAAAGGTCGTCCGCCAACTATAGGTACTGATAAGATACGTGATCAACAGCGGCATGATCAGCATGCCCACACCGGTTCCGACTTTGACGATGCCGGTCATCATGCCCCGGTATTTGATGAACCACCGGGTAGTGGTGGAGAGAAGGACCACATCCGTGCCACTGATGCCGATGGCCGCCATCAGGCTGAGGCTGAGGTACATGTGCCCGAGGGTGGTCACCCTGGACATGAGTATCAATCCGCACCCCAGGAAAATGCCGCTGACAGCCATGGTCAGACGCGGTCCGTACGTATCGCCCAAACGCCCCAGCAAAATGGCGTTGGATCCGACGACCAGCATCCCTATGGATATTGAACTGGCAACCAGGGACCGCGGCCATCCGAATTCAGTCATCAATGGCTTGAAAAAGATGCCCAGGCTGTTGAACACGCCCCAGCCCACTGCCTGCAGCACAAAGCACACGGCCACGATGACAAATCCATAATATATGCCCGCTGATCTGGATCTTTTCAAAATCCACCTTTCAAAAACGTGATTGAATTCGTGGCTTATAGTACCCTTCACCTGGTTAAGCAAATACTTAAGGCATACGCGCCACTTAACAACGGCATGCGTAGAATAGCTTGAAAATGAAAACATCCCTCGATTGCATACCCTGTCTGGTTCGGCAGTCCCTTGAAATGGCCAGAACGGTGACCGAAGATACCCATGTTCACGAACACGTGCTGAGAGATGTGCTCAAGCTTGTCGCCGACATGGACATGCGCCAGCCACCGCCGGTCATGGCCCAGCGCATTCACCGCAACCTCCGCAGCATGACAGGTGTGGAAGACCCGTACCGGGAAGCCAAGACGCATCAGAACCGCATGGCCTTGGGCGTATTGGCGGACCTGCAAACCAGGGTGGCCTCTTCCGATGATCCCCTCATGACAGCCGTACGCCTGGCCATCGCAGGGAACATCATCGACATGGGGGTTAGCGGAAATGTAACCGCCGCAAGCCTGCAGGAATCCATTGACCAGGCACTGGCAACATCTTTGGCCGGGGATTGGAACGGTTTTCAGGAAGCTGCCGCTGCTGCCGGGAATATCCTGTATTTATGTGACAATGCCGGGGTGTCGCTCAAAGCGCATGTCTTGACCCACGCTATGGGTATGGGGTC
>JAOZRT010000376.1 GCA_029940035.1 Desulfobacterales bacterium | reverse complement strand
TTGTTTGCGATGCTCTATCCCATGATGATCAATCTGCGGGTAGAGGATATCGGTAAAGCTTTGAAAGACTGGAAACTCTTTTTCGTAGCGGTTTTGATGAACTTCCTTCTCACGCCGATCCTGGGCGCATTGTGGACCCGCATTCTCTTCAGCCACGCCGATCCCTATCTCGCTGCCGGTTTTATTCTCAAGGTAACAGTTCCCTGCAGTGGTATGGTAGCTGCCTGGACAGGTTATGCCAAAGGAAAAGTGGAATCCGCCCTGATCGTCGTGGCCTTGAGCATGATTCTGGCCATCTTTCTGGTCCCCTTCTGGATGTGGGCCCTGGCGGGGATGTATGTTGAAATCGATCCGTGGATGATTCTTCAAAAGATGTTGATTATTGTGGTTCTTCCACTTGCAGGAGGAATGATAACGAGACGGATGCTGGTTAAAAAATACGGTCCAAAGCAATATAAACAGAGGATTGCGCCCTACTTTCCGGCGGTCTCAACATGTGGGATGTTTCTAATGGTTTTTATCATCATCTCAATTCAGTCGGAACTGATTGTGACCAATATTCAGTGGATGCTGCTGGTCATCCTGGGAATCGGAACACTTTACCCACTGCTCTTCGGCCTGGCGATTCTATTCTGCAAACTGGCACATATGGACCACGGAAACGGTATGGCCCTGGGTTACAGTGTCGCGGCAAAAAACCACGCGATCACCATCGGGATCGCCACCACCGCTTTCGGTGGAACATTGGCGGTGCTTCCCGCGGCCGTGGCACCGATCATTCAGATACCCACCATGATGCTCTATCTGGGTTTATCCGAAAACATCCGGCGATTCCTTCATCCGGAAAAGGAAATAAATCGAAAGGAAGATCAATGATAAAAACGAAATGGCTGGTTAGCATCGGGATGATGATTGTCTTGCTGATGGCAACCCCGGCGGTGGCGGACGAATTAAAGGCTGACGTCATACCGCCGATTCCCACGTCGGGTATGGTTACCATGGTGGATCTGGGCGCACACAAGTGCATCCCCTGTAAGATGATGGCGCCCATTATCGAGGAACTGCAAAAAGAATACACCGATCGCGCTTCTATCATTTTCATTGATGTCTGGGAGCACCGTGAACAGGCTCGACGCTTCGGCATCCGGGGCATCCCGACCCAGATCTTTTACGACAAGGAAGGCAAGGAAGTCGGCCGCCATGTCGGCTTTTTGGACAAAAAAAGTATCGTGGCAACCTTTGAGAAGTTGGGTGTTCTGGCGATTGATTAACAATTCTTTATTTTTATGGTATCAATAATGCAGATGGAAATCAAAAATGGAAACCAAAAAGGGACATACCGCAAACAGTTCAAGTGCGCCTATCTCTGTTTTCTGTGATATCACATCCGCGGTCAGATCGCCCTGCTGTACGATTCTGGAAAATATAAGCGACGGCGTGTTTACGATCGATTCCGAAAAGCGGATCACGTCTTTCAACCGGGCCGCAGAGATTATCACGGGATTCAACCAGAGCGAAACCATTGGCCAGTACTGCTTCGATGTTTTTCGAGCCGATATTTGTGAAAAAAACTGCGCGCTGGATTTAACCCTTTCCAGCCAAAAACCGCAAATAAACCTGCTCGCCCGAATTATTAGCAAAAACGGCGACCCGAAGCCGATCCGGCTCAGCACCTCCATCCTAAGAAACGAAAAAAGCAATGCTATCGGGGCTGTTGAGACTTTCAGGGATGTATCGGAATTGGAGGCCTTGAGACGACGGGCCGACCGCCGTTTTACGTCTGAAGATATCGTCGGCCAGCATCCCAAGATGAATGAAATCATATCGTTTCTACCGGATATTGCCGAAAGCGGCAGCGCAGTACTCATCGAAGGCCCGACCGGATCGGGCAAGGAGCTCATTGCCAGGGCCATTCATCAGCTCAGCCTCCGGAAAAATAAGCCGTTTATCGCTGTAAATTGCGCCGCTCTGCCGGACAGTTTACTGGAATCGGAGCTGTTCGGCTATGTCAGGGGAGCGTTCACCGGTGCCACGCAAAACAAGCCGGGACGGTTCCAGTTGGCCCATAAAGGGACATTGTTCCTGGATGAAATCTCCAATACTTCGCTCAATTTCCAGGCGGACCTTCTGCGAGTCCTGGAAGAGGGGCGGATTACTCCCCTGGGAGGCACCCAAGCCGTCGGGGTGGATGTTCGCATCGTAGCCGCCAGCAATGCTGAAATGGGCAGACTGATCCAGGAGGGAAAAATCAGGCAGGATCTTTACTACCGGTTGAATGTCGTTAAAATTAACCTACCGGCATTGCGGGAAAGGAAACAGGATATTCCGCTGCTGATGGATCATTTCATCCGCCAGTTCAACCTTCGCAAAGAACGCGACATTCAAGGTGTCAGTGCTGAAGTGCTGGCCTTTTTGATGGACCACCCCTTCCCGGGAAACGTGCGCGAGCTGGAAAATATTATCGAATTTGCTTTCATTGCATGCAAAGGCCCGGTCATCGACCTGGCCCATCTTCCCAGGGAACTGGTTGAAGGGCGAAGCACGGTGCCGGATTATCTGCCAGAGGATGACCGTATGGAGGCCGAAAAAATTCTCATGATGCTGGCGCGATATCCAAACAACCGTTCCGATGTGGCCCGGGTCCTGGGGATCAGCCGCACGACCCTGTGGCGCAAGATGAAAAAATACGGATTCCTCGACACCGGCAATGAAACATAACCTGAAACGGTTTCATCAATTGAAACATCTTTATCCGACCCCTTTGGATTGACGCCTTCCTTCAGTTATACAACTTACTGTAATAAATACATATATAAAACTCCCCAACGATTTTCTCACCTGGCATTTCTCTTGCAGTAAAGATTGATAAACACTACCGGCTTCGCGCACTTTTTCCTCCAATGCGTATGTCCGCGGTGTTGGGTAAACCTGACATGAAACGTGACAGTAGAAATGAAATCACGATGAAAATAGCCGTTCCATTGTTCGGAGACAGAGTATCACCTCATTTCGGGGCCTCTTCGCAGATCCTGATGATTGAAACGCGAGACGGCAAGATTTTCCATAAGGCCAGAATAGATACCGGCGCTCAGGATCCCGGGGAGATCACCCGGCGCCTGGTATCTTCAGGCGTGGACCAACTTGTTTGCGGCGGGATTCACCGCGTTTACAGACAGTGGCTGACCCGTAGCGGAGTGCGGGTTCTTGACAATCAGAAGGGACCGGCCGAAGCGCTTGTGATTAAAATGATCGAATCCGGTTCAAAAAAAAGGAGGTAATAAAATGGAAATGCATGCGGCACAAATTATTGCTTTATTGATTACAGGAATCTGTGTCGGATTTGCTTCGGGACTGCTGGGCGTCGGGGGATGCTTTATCATGGTTCCCGTCCAGTTTTGGGCGCTCAAGTCTATCGGTGTGGATCCGACCATCGCCATCCGAATTGCTTTCGGGACCAATCTGCTGGTGGTTCTGCCGACGGCCTTGAGCGGGGCAATTACCCATCATAAGAAGAAAGCCGTGCTCTGGAGAGCGGGAGTGGCATTCGGCATTGCAGGAGCCATCGGTGCCTTTTTCGGTGCCTTCATTGCCTCGCATCTGCCCGGTAAAGTCCTGACCATGGCCTTCGGCGTGGCCGTCATTCTCGGTGGCCTACGCATGCTTACGGCCAAACCGCCCCAAATCACAGATGAACCTTCAGACAGCCTTGCCGCTTTCATCCTCTGGGGCATTCCTCTGGGTATTGTTTCCGGTATCATCGGTATCGGTGGTGGGGTCCTGATGATCCCCATCATGGTTTTTTTTCTCAAATTCAAGATGCACCAGGCAGTGGGGACATCCACGGCCCTGATGATCTTTACCGCCATCGGAGGTGCAACTTCCTACCTGATTAACGGATTGGGAGTAGGGGGACTGCCGCCTTTTTCAACAGGCTACCTGAACTGGTACCAGTGGATCATCCTAGCCGGTGTCAGCATTCCCTGGGCCGTTATCGGGGCCAACACGGCCCACCTGCTGCCGGCCAAGCAGCTCAAATACATTTTTATCGTGGTGATGTTCTACATGGGGCTGAAAATGTGCGGAGTGTTTGCGTGGCTGAATCTGCCTATCTAAATATTTATTATTTGCTTCGGGATCGGAAGAAAAAAGAAGGATCATGATATGAAGGAGTCGAGAGCAAAAAAGATCGTGCAGACAATTCTTGAGCCTTCAGATGTTCGGATTAATGGAAAAAGCCCCTGGGATATCCGC
>JAOZRT010000375.1 GCA_029940035.1 Desulfobacterales bacterium | reverse complement strand
TGAGGGTTCGAAGTAAAAAACTACGACTTCACCCTCAGGCGCCTTGACTCTGAAGTCCTCCGGCTTTTGCAACGTTGGGGTTTATTGCCCCGGGTTTGGTAATAAGAATACTGTTGCCAGGTTCGACTGTTTCTGATGGAGGGAGAAAAAAGTGAAACGTGATTTTCTGCATATTACCGACTTTACATCCGCTGAAGTTCTGGAAACGTTGGAGAATGCCAAAGAGGTCAAAGCCAAGCTGAAATCAGGTGAAAATTACACGCCCTTCAAGGGCCGCAGCATGGCCATGATCTTTACCAAACCCTCGGCCAGAACCCGCATCTCGTTTGAAACCGGTTTTTACCGACTGGGGGGGCATGCCGTCTATCTGGGTCCTTCAGACATCGACATCGGCAAACGGGAGGCGGTCAAAGACATTGCCCGGGTAATCAGTCGCTACAACGACATCATCATGGCCCGGCTTTTTGATCACAACCACATTCTGGAACTGGCGGATTACGCCGACGTGCCGGTCATAAATGCCCTGACGGATTACAATCATCCCTGCCAGATCATGGCTGACATCCTCACCATCCAGGAGCACCGTGGCCATCTTGAAGACCTGAAGGTCGTCTATATCGGTGACGGCAACAACATCGTGAACTCCTGGCTGCGGCTGTCCCAGCGCATACCCTTTCATTTCGTATGCGCCTGCCCGGAAAATTACACCCCCGATGCCGACACGGTCAAGGCTGCGCAGGACGCCGGCCTTTCCACCATCGATATCCAGCACGATCCTGCAATCGCCGCCCAAAAAGCGGATGTCATTTACACCGATGTGTGGGCTTCCATGGGACAAAAACATGAAAAAGAGGACAGACTGAAGCACTTTAAAGGCTTCCAGGTCAACGAAACTATCATGGCGGCCGCTGACGAAAATGCGCTGTTTTTGCACTGCCTGCCGGCTGAAAGGGGGCTGGAGGTAACCGATACGGTCATCGAAGGCAGGGGATCGGTGGTTTTCGACGAAGCTGAAAACCGGATGCATGTTCAGAATGTACTGCTGTTGAAAATAGCGGGGGAAATTTAAATCGCAAAACTGATTCTCGATACTTCGGGACGGCCGTCTTGAAAGATATCAAAATCACAATATGCAAATAACAAATTTCAAATAAACCCCAATATTCAAACTACAAATAACCAATTTGATTATTGATATTGCTCCGGCGATTAAATACGTTAACGTCGTCATTCCCGCGAAGGCGGGACACGCAGTGAAGCGTCAGCGCTATCCAGCTATAACCCTGGATGCCGGAACAAGTCCGGCATGACGCATTAGGCTATTTAGTTGCCAGGTTAATATTTGGGTTTTGTATATTGTTTGATATTTGGTGTTTGCTATTTGGGATTTTCAAAGACGGTTCAAACAGTATAGTAGAATGCCTGCCGAGAGCGACCTGGTTATCAGCGTTATGATATCATTTTTTTCAGGCGATCCAAAAGCGGTCTGCTCACCCTCACTTTGAGAAACAGGTCTCCCGGCGGGCCACCGCCTTTGCCCGGATGCCCCTGTCCGGCAAGACGGATTTTCTGCCCGTTGCGCACATTAGGCGGTATTTTGACAATCAGTTTCTTCTGCTCCCTTTTGTGATAAAAAGCATAGGGACCGCCCTCTTCAGCGATTTCCGCATCCAGGGTTATGGTTTCAATCAGGTCGCCCCCCTTGTCGGGCGCCGTTGCCTGGGCCAGCTTCTTGAAAATCTGACCGGCCAGCATGGCCAACGGCCCACTGCTCAGCGGAAGTCGCCCTCGCCCCATGCCGCCGCCCGAACCAAAGAATAAAAAGCCGCCGCCGAATAGGCCCGGCCGGCGATACTGGAACGTGCGGAAGCCTTTGCCATAAAATTCCCGTAACACTTCGTCCGACCCCCGAAAACCAAAGGACCGGGCCATTTCTTCGAAAATTTGATGAATGTCGGAACCGGTGAAGATGTCCTGCTCCGTGTATGTTTTCCGGAAACGATCATGGGCTGCATTGCCATATTGATCCCTTAAGGCATCATACGCCCGGCGCTTCCCGGCGTCCGACAGCACGGCATAGGCCTCGTTAATCTGCTTCATCTTTTCGGCGGCGGCCGGGTTCCCCTGGTTTCTATCCGGATGATACTGGAAGGCCAGGTCCCGGTAGGCAGCCTTGATCTTTTCCTTTTCAAGGCCGGGTTCAACCCCCAGCACCTTGTAGTAGTCTATCTGACCCATAATAAAATTTAGTTCCGAAATTTTATGCAACGCGACTTTGTCGCTATTAAATAAAACCTCCCCGCGGTTTACCGCGGGGAGGTTTTATTTATATTTCCCAAGGCTCAGGTACCCCGCCGGCAAATCGCTGCGGCATGTTGTAGTAGCCCTTTTCAACTGCCAGGCTCACCAGGCGGGCGCTCTCTTCCATTCCCAATGCGTTCATCAAGCTGAATGGGCCCTGGGGCCAGGCCAGGGACGTGCAGACGCCCAGTTCCAGATCCTTTACCGAGACCACATCCTTTTCAATCAGATGGGTTGAAATGGTGAATATGTTTCCCAGAAGACTGTCCTTGACGGCCTTGCGGGCCGCAGGGTTCTGCAGGGCCTCACCATCTTCAAGGTCCCATGGTTTGCCGCTTTCAAACTGTGTTTTCAGCACCTCCGGCACACCCGGATAGCCAATCTCACCACCTTGCAGGTAGTCCACCATGGATGCCCCGGCGTGATAACAGGTGCCGAGACCGGAACCGTTCTGCACCCACATGATGCCGTACTTAAGATTGAGCGCTTCCTGGGAAATGTCCTCCAGTGTCGCCACATTCAAGCTGTCACCCAAAAATGAATCCAGCACCATATAGCTGGATATAAACACGGGGTTGATGGCGAACCCGGGAAAATCCTTGACCGTAATGGCGACCTTGCGGCACTTTGCGGCAAATCCCATCAAGGTTTCGTAGGTGGTGTCACTGGTGTTCTTCTGGCGGATGACCTCCACCAGGCGGTTGATGTTGGCAGGGAAAAAGTAATGCAGGCCGGCCGTGCGTTCCTGGATATCCACCTTTTCCATCAGTTTCTCGATGAGAAAAGTGGACGTGTTGCTCACCAGGATGGCATCCGGACGGCAGGCGGCAGAGAGATCCTCGAAAATTTGGATCTTGAGGTCCATCTTTTCGATGGCGGCCTCAATCACCAAATCGCACGCAGCCAGATCGTCGTAGCTGCTGGTGCCCTCGATCATGGACGTCAGGCCGTCCATGTCGGCCTGGATGATTTTCCCTTTGGCAACCCTTTTTTCCAGGGCCTTTACGACCCACTTGGCATACATGGTCGCAACCAGTTCATCATTCAATTCCTTGAACACGACCTTGTAACCCGCTGCCGCCGCATTCAGTCCGATGGCCGCCCCCATAACGCCAAACCCCACAATACCTACTGTCTTGATCTCTTTCATAAATTCTCCTTCAATCGTTTTTTGTCCATCATATTCATCAAAATTTTAATCACGAAAACACAAAACCAGATAAGTCCAAATAACCAATATCCAATATCGAATAATCAATGTCCAAGTTAAGGCAAACAGCATTAAGCCCTCGGAATTCGGCTTACGGATCAGCAGGGATAAATCCCTGCGCTACAAAGCTTCCGGCTGTATAGCTTGTAGTCCAGGGCTTTAGCCCTGTCTTATCCTACCAACCAGGTTTCTACAACACCGCCGCCAGTTTCTCACTGGTCACCTTGATGGCATCCATATCGCCGGGAACCAGTTCCCAACTGGTTACACTCAGTCTGGATTCACTGTTTTTACGCGGGATCAAATGGAGATGGTAGTGCATGACCACCTGGTTGACGGCCTTCCCGTTGGCCTGGACCAGGGCAACACCGTCAGCCCCCAAAGCCGATCGCATGGCCTGGTACATCTTCTGCGAAACACGGTGGATGGCCATGAGGTCCGCCTCTGCAATCTCGCCCAGATTTTCAGCGTGGGCTTTGGGAATGATCAGGGTATGCCCTTCTGATACGGGATTGATATCCGCGAAAGCATACACACGATCGTCCTCATACACCTTGAAGCTGGGTATTTCCCCTTTTACAATCTTACAAAAAATACAATCATCCATTTTTATTTCCTCCTCCTTACTACAAAGCATACAATCACCAATTCTATTATTTGAGTCGTTATATAGTTATAGCTTATTATAAAAAAACCCATCAAATTTCATGCAAGACTAAAACCGTCCCTCCATGGCAAAAT
>JAOZRT010000374.1 GCA_029940035.1 Desulfobacterales bacterium | reverse complement strand
AGATGCCCCTAAAGCGGCATAGGCGACCAATGCCGTTAAAAACACCAGGACGATCAGACCGTTGTATTTGGTGCCCAATCCAAATCCGCAGCACAGGCCGGCCATAACAAGATAACGCCAGCGAAAATCGTGCTCATGCCATTTGAACACAAGCAAAATCGCGGCAATGGAAAAAAAAATCAACCCGAGATCTACATAGACGGTAATGGAGAGTTTTACGATAACCGGCGTCGAAAGAAATAATAAGGCGCCCAACATTCCGTAGCGTTTGTTTTGACGCCTTTTCAAATAACAATAGATCAACCATGACGTGGCCAGGGCAAAGGCAAAATGGATGAATTTCGGTAGGATATCATTATTGAAATAAAGCGGAATCGTGTAAAGCAGATCCAGGGTCATGGGATAATAAGAAAACACCTTATCCGACATCTCATAGATGCCCCCATGCTGTAACCACAGTTTCGGCACGGCCAGATGATGAACCAGGGCATCCCTGCTCACCGGCGGAACGCTGGATAATACAGCAATCGATAAAATCAGCACTGCCATAAGCAAACCAACGATTATCATTCGATAATCGTTGGGGGTGCGCGCTTCCTTACTCATGATGTACTTCCAATGATATTCATACGGGTTGCCATACGCATGTTCCGATTGAAGAACCTCGCGGCAAACCGCGAGGAATCTTCGACCGTAAGGAATTCTGCCTAATTTTAATTCGCTCGCTATTGCGGTTCAACATCGAGCCGGGAGGCGGAACGTTATTCTGACAAACGTTATAGATCCCATTCATCGGCTTTATGTTGAAAATAATTCATAAGCACCGGGTGGACGATACAATCGTCGACCAAGACCAGGGTCCCCTCAATGACGTGATATCCTTTGGCATGTTCGTCAAAAAAATCCTGGATCTCCTGGATGCTGAACAGCAGGACTATTTGGGACAGGGTTGTACGGATTCGGCCCTCATCCTGCATCTTGATGGCATTCTGCAGCCTGCTCAAATAAATTACAATGTTGAGAGGTAATTTCTCATCCGCCCTTTTCAGATACCAGGCCCCGTGCTCGAAAGCACCGGTTGCGCTCAAGGCCATGGCCAGACTCAGCAAGGTATTGGGGTCTTGTGGGTTCCGCCTCAGGGCCATCCGCAGATAATGCAGCGCCCCTTCAACATCATTATCAAGGAAAAGGAGGAATCCATTTATGCTTAAATACCGATAGTTTTTATGGTCTTTTTCAAGCAATACATCAATGTGTCCGCGGGCGTCTTCCACCTGCCCCCTATTCAACAGGCAAAGCACCAGGTTGTAGCGCACATTGTTGGCATAAGGTCCTTTTTCAAGTTCCATGGCCGCGGTCAAAAAACGCACGGCCCCGTCAAAGTCTTTTTGTTTCTTCAGAATATTGCCCATATTTCCCAGGGAATTGAAACGGGAATTTTCCGGATCAGGATCATCCAGGGGCAGGGCCTTCTCATAAAGGTCATAGGCCTTTTCCAGTTGGCCTTCATTTTCATAGGCCAGAGCCAGGGCCTGATAGGGCCGCGCCATGGACGGTGCTTTCTTAATGGCATCCTGCCACAGGGTTTTTTCGGTTGCCCAGTCCATATTGCGCGTGTAGGTGGCAAAAGCTAACCCTATGATCAAAAGGGGCACAAAAGCTGCCAGAATGACAAAAAGTACGGCATTGCGCCGGCGATAGAAATCCAGCAACGCCAGCATCCCGGACGCAACCGGCAGAAACAGAAATAGCGTGGGCAGGTAGTTGCGGTGTTCAAATACCAGTTCCAGGGGAAAGATGGTCGATTCGATGCTGTGCCCTAAAAAGAAAAACAGGATTGCAAAAGCAAACAGACGGAATCGCCGCATGTAGGCGATAGCAGCTCCCAGGAGCAGACCAACCCCGAGCATGGCCGGAAGCGTTGTCCAGGGCGTCACAGGCGACGTGGGCACCTCCATCGCGTGAACGATGGAAAATTGTTGTGTAATCGGGTAGACAATTTGAAACAGGTACAACATCAAAACCCGGAATTCGGTCCATACACGTTCGTAAAGGGTAAAAGGACGCATACTATAACCGTCAAACAGGCCGGCCATTGGATTGCCGGGCCAAAAACAGAGGATGAAACCCGCAAGCATTGCCACGGCTGCCAGGGATCCCGCGGCCAGCCACCTACCTCTGGCCTGCTGCAGGAATTTGATGTCTGAATAGAAAATCACCTCTATGAGCAAAAGGGCTGCCGGCAGGGTCACGGCGTTCTGTTTGCTCCCCATGGCTAACCCAAAGGCCAGCAGGCAGAACGCGAACATTGTCAGCTGCTTTCTTTTGGTTGCGGCAGTGCGACCCTTTATATAGGCCAAAATTCCGCAAAGATAGAACAGGGCCGCCAGACTGGCCATGCGCTGAACAATATAGGTGATTGCCTGGGTCTGAATAGGGTGCAACGCCCAGAGGGCGGTTGCCAGCAGAGCAACCATGGGCGCCCGGCCCTGGTATTGGGCCTGCACATTGGGCGCGCTGAGCAGATGGAGACAGGTGTAGAAAAGCAGCACCACTGTTAAACAGTGGATGCCGAGGTTCACCAGGTGGTAGCCGAATACGGATGTTCCGCCCAGAAACCAGTTCATGGCCAGGGTGAGCATGGCCACCGGCCGGTGGAAATTGAAATCCCCCTTTTCCGGATCGGAAAAAGGGGGGCGCATGCTGCTGGCCCACTCGTCGACAGCCAGGGATGAAACATGCACGTTGGGGTTGTGAACGATGTTGGTCGCGTCATCCAGGTGCCAGGATGCCTTGAAAGTGTTCGCATAGGCCAGCACCGTCAGCAGCAGGATTACCCAAAGCAGGCCTCTATGGGTTTGATTTATATGATTTTTTTCTTCTAGCATGTGTCCTACTCCATGACCCTGGCAAATATTTCCGGCGGTATCTGCCCCACATACATCTGGCCGTCGATCAGGTAACCCGGAGTACCGGTAAGGCCCAAATTCAAACCGTCCCGCAGGTCGATATTGAGTTTTTTCCGCAATACAGGGTCCTTGGCCGCCCCGGCCAATTTCCACACATCAAAACCGGCCGCCTCTGCGATGCCTCTAATGGCGAAACGCCCCTTACGGGTCTTGACATTAAAAAGCATGTCGCTGAACTGCCAGAAATTATTCTTTTCCGCAGCATACAGGCTGAACAGTGCCATTCTTCCGGAACCCACATGGAAGGGCTCTCTGACCAGGGGATTGTACTTGTGGTCCATGGGAAAGTTTCTGTGCACAAGCCTGATCTTATCAGGATAACTGGCGATTAGGTTCCGGAGATAGAAATGCAATTTTTTACATTGAAAGCACCGGTAATCCGTGAATTCGACAATGACAAGCTCTGGATCCTCAGCCCCTATCCATGGATGTCCATCTTCCGTCAGGCCGCTTTCAAGTTGATATTCCTGTTGATCGAAAGAAATTTCCCAGTAGTGCGGTGTCCATAAAATCAGGGATATGCTTATGCCAATGCTTACGCATAAAAAGATGCTGCCGGCTTTCTTTTGTTTACGGACCGCCCATTTAAAATCATTTATCATCCCGGCTGCCATGGAACAATTGGCAAACCGTTTATGAATCAGCCACGTATAAAACAAGAGCATGAAATTCACAGCATAGGTGACAATGCACATGATGCAGTAGCTGTGAATGTAAAAAGCTGAAATCATTGCCAGAACGATACTGTAAAAAGAAAAGCAGAAGGCTAAAACAAAGAGGGTCGGCCAGAGCCGCACCTGGTTTGACGGCCCGCGGCGGGCAGCATAGAGCAAGACCAGAAAGACAGCATATCCAACCATGCCCCAGATGGGCACCGGCACATCCAAAAATATGGAAAAAGGGCTTTGGGATACTGTATCGCAGTTGATGGATTTGGAAACCGCGCAAAAACTTTTATAGCCCATGTCGGTATAGACCCGAAAATGGGAAATTGCCAGGTAGGCGGAATCCAACAATCCGGCCAGCGCAAGCATGGCAACGGTCCCCAAATAGACGGGAAACGGCAGGGGTTTAATATTTTTTCGCGGTTTCATTGAACTGACGCAGCACCCTCCGTACAAGCGGTAGATAAAGCTGTTTCAAAGTCCCCTACCCTTTGCTGCATGGTCTTGGTTAGTATTGGCATGATCATGTCTGCAGCCATGGGCGCTGTTCGATAGTTTTCAGTGAATAGGTCAACCCCATGCATGACGACTTGAACACTGAAATCTGCAAACAGTTTCTCGGCATATTTTTCAGCACTGAGCATGTCCCCGGCTCA
>JAOZRT010000373.1 GCA_029940035.1 Desulfobacterales bacterium | reverse complement strand
CGAACCGGAATCCGTCAACATGGTATTCGTCCAGCCAGAAGCGGCAGTTGGAGAGAAGAAAACGGAGGACTTCGCTCTTTCCGTAATCGAAACACCTGGAGCCCCAGGCATGGTGAAATCCACGCGGGCCGTCATGGAAATACTGATAAAGGGTGCCATCCTGGCAGCCGATACCTTCTATCTGGTTGGAAACCGCATGGGAATGAACCAGGTCCATAATGACAGCCAGACCCATATGGTGAGCGGTGTCGATGAGTGATTTTAGATCTTCCGGCGTGCCGAAACGGGAGGATGCGGCAAAAAAACTGGAGACCTGATATCCAAAAGAACCGTAATAGGGGTGCTCCTGTATGGCCATGAGCTGCAGGGTATTATAGCCGGCGGCTACGATTCTAGGCAGGATATATTTCTCGAATTCCAGATAACCGCCAGTTTTTTCAGCTTCCTGCGCCATGCCGATATGTGCTTCGTATATCAGTAGGCCTTTGTTTTTTTCAACGACACGGCCATGTCTCCATTGAAAAGGAGCTGCCGGTTGCCAGACCTGGGCGTTGAATATCAGGGTTTCCGGGTCCTGGACAACCCGGTTGGCGTAGGCGGGAATACGATCGCCGTTCCCGCCCGGCCAGTGGATTCTCAAGCGGTACAGAGCTTTATGCTCCAGGGCGTCCGCTGGCATTTGAATCTCCCAGACACCGTCAGACCCGGAGAGCTCCAGCGTGTATTCCGGCCGTTCCTGCCAGTCCGTCATGTCGCCGATGATGGTCACGCCAGTGGCGTTGGGGGCCCATTCCCGGAAAACCCAGGCGTTGTGTTCAAAATGAAGCCCGAAAAATTCATGCCCGGAAGAAAACGCAACCAGGTCGGCACTGTCGGCCCCAAGACGTCGTTCTGTTTCCAGGTTATTTTTTAGCCGCCGTATGATGGCTTTTCGATAAGGTTCCAGAAAGGGGTCGATCTCCAGTAGCTGATTCAGGGAGTCGGTAATATATTCCATTATGGCCTCAAATCAACGGGCGCTGGAGCATTTTTTCGTAGAGGTCTGAATATTGACCGGCCGTTACGGAATTTTTAAATAATTCTGCACACTGGGACATTATTCGCTGAATCTGCCTGTCTTTTGTCTCTTGGGGGAGATTGTAAAACCGCATGGCCTCATCAATCGCCCAGTACAGACCGCCGGCATCATGGGTTTTGAACAAAAAGCCGTTGCCGCTGTCATGGGTTACATCCAGGTGGGTGATGGTGTCGTGGATACCGCCGGTATCATAGGCCACGGGCAATGAACCATAGATCGGGGCGATCATTTGGGGCAGACCGCAGGGTTCGAAACTGGAGGGCATCAGTATAAAATCGGAGGCGCCATATCCCAAGTGTTCCAGGTTCTGGTTGAAATCGCACACGGCCACGCGATCATGAAATTGATGAAAATTGACGATATCCCTGAAATGATTCTGATATTCACCATCGGCGATGAATATGATTTCCAGGTTCTGATCAAAGAAGCGTGAAAGCACGGCATAAAAAATTTCCGCCAGCAACTGGCATCCTTTCTGAACCGGGTCCAACCGGGACGGCCATAAAAAGAGCGGTGCGTTTTCATCCTGGATGAGCCCCATCATTTTCTGAAGGGCCAGCTTGTTTTTCCGTTTGGCCGTTGCCTGTGAGGCCGGAGAGTAGGTTTGTATCAGGTGTTTATCGGTGGTCGGATTATAGGCCGGGTCGGGAGCATTCAGGATACCGGTGGCGCACTCAGCATACCATTTGTTGGATAATTCCTGTTGTAATGGTTTTTCAACAAACGCATGCCGACCGTCAACGATTTCCTTTAGGAAGCTGGGGCTTACCGTGTTGACGAAGTGGGCGGCGAATACGCCACTGACCAGAAAATCCACCGGGTTGCTGTCGCGGGAGCTATCGTATTCCATGGCCTTGTTTTCGTAGTAAAGGTGTTCCCAGAAATAGGCGGCATCGATGCCCCGATCTTCTATGTGGGACAGTGTGCCCTTGACCGTGTGGATGTTGTGGATGGTGAAAAGGCAGGGAATACCGGCCTGTCGGGACATGGCTGGTATCAGCCCCGTCATCCAGTCATTGCAGTGGATCAGGTCCGGCCGCACGCGCGGGACGATGTTGTTGATGACCTCGCGCTGGAAGGCCAGGGCCATTTTCGTGTTTTCGCCACCGTAGTTGGAGTAGACGCGGTTCAGGTAAAAGAAGGCCCGGTCTTCGGCCAGGTGGACCCGGTCGTCGGGCATGACGCTCCTGATTTTGGCATGTTCCTTTTCCAGAAAAGGCGCGAGCTGTTCTTTGAAGAGGGCGCGATAATCAGGCAGGGCCACATGCACATCGACCCCCTGGTTGAACAAAGCACTGATCAGGGCCGCGGAAACGTCAGCCAGGCCACCCGCTTTTGCCGTGAGGTAGCTGGAAAGGTTACCCATACGGTCCGGCAGATAAGTGACCTCCGGAGTCACGATGAGGACACGGGGTTTTTTTTTGTTTTTCAACATTTGCAATTTAGTGCTTGTCTTTTGTGTTTTCCCCGCTTGCGGGATCAGGCCCATAATATCAGTCCGGGGGTAAACTTCAGAAGATCGTCACCCCTGGGTGTCACGCGGACCGTGCAGCCGAAACGCCCGGAAATATCACAGGCCAATTCGACTTCATAGATATAGCTGCCGCCATCCAGCGCCTTTTGAACGGTCATGGCCTGAGTCCGGCCTGACGAAAGCGATCCATCCGGCTTCATGTTTCCGTAGTACAGCTCAACATCGACCTCTTCAGGCCTCAGTTCCCCTAGAGACACCTCCGCTAAAACCAAAAAGGACTGACCGACACGAAAGTAGGATTTGTCCCGTTCAAAGGTGATCGGTTTGACCTGAACGTACTTCCAAAGGGACTTGATCCGTTCCCTCTGGGCCAGCAGTCGCTTGGATTCCAGGGCACCTTCGGCAGTGATGATGCCGTAGGTGCTGATTGCCGGCTGATAATAGGTTTCCGCGTATTGGGAGACCATTCGGTGGGTGCAGAAATTATCCATGGCCATTTTCATGGAGGCCTTCATCATTTCGATCCAGCTGTTGGGCGCATCACCGTTTTTTCTGTCGTAGAATGTGGGGATAACGTCGTTTTCCAGGATGTTGAAAAGGGCCTGGCTGTCCACCAGGTCCTGATAATCATGGTCCGGGTACTCTTCGCCCCGCCCGATGGCCCACCCGGTTTCTTGATTATAACCTTCGCACCACCAGCCATCCAGGACACTGACATTGAGGACGCCGTTTACCGCAGCCTTCATGCCGGATGTGCCGCTGGCCTCCAGCGGCCTGCGCGGTGAATTGAGCCAGACATCGGCGCCCTGGACCATGTTGCGGGCAATTGAAATATCGTAATCTTCCAGAAAAATCATGCGCTGTCGTATGGACGGCTGCCTGGAAAATGCGACCAGCTGTTTGATGACCGCTTTGCCCTCTTCATCCTTGGGATGGGCCTTGCCGGCAAAGATGAACTGGACTGGATGGTCCGCTGAATTGATCAGTGCTTCGAGGCGTTCCTTGTTCCTCAGCAGCAGCGTCGCCCTTTTGTAGGTTGCAAATCGTCGGGCAAATCCAATGGTCAAAGCATCCGGATCCAGGGCACCTTCGGCAGCCTCCATCATGTCCCGGGGAGCATTTCGCCGGTCATACTGTTTAATCAGGGCTTCCCGGCAGGAGCGAATCAACCGGGTTCGGCTCATCTGCCGGGCCTGCCAGAGCTCTTCGTTGTAGATCTGGTTGATGCCCTGGGACACATCTGCTTTATGTTGGTGAAGATACCACTCCGGTCCCAGATAGCGGTCAAACAGCTGGGCATTTTCCACGGATATCCATGAGGGAATGTGCACGCCGTTGGTGATGTGATGAATGGGGATTTCGTCTTCGGGCCATCCGGGCCAGACATGCGACCACATTTTGCGGGCAACCCGCCCGTGCAGCCGGCTGACCCCGTTGTGGTACTGTGACAGACGCAGGCCCAGCACAAACATGGAAAGCGGCGCATCGGCGCCAGCCCCATCCGCCTGGCCCCAGGCGACAATTTCATCGGTGGTCACCTCCAAGCACTCCTGCAGGGGTTCCACATAGGGTATTACATTTGATTTGGGGAACTCATCGTGACCGGCGGCAACCGGGGTGTGAGTGGTGAATATGGTGGTCCGGGGGACGATTTCCAGGGCTTCTTTTAAATTGATGCCATAAGCTGCCTTTACCTGGCACAGCCTTTCCAGGCCGCAGAAAGCCGAGTGGCCTTCATTCATGTGGAT
>JAOZRT010000576.1 GCA_029940035.1 Desulfobacterales bacterium | reverse complement strand
TAATCTTGGATAAGGGCAGCATGGCGTGTAACATCCCGCCCACATGGGCAACGGGGTCATAGACCATGAGACCGAGACAACTGCCCAGGGCATGGGTTACAATCTCGTCACCTTTTACACCCACCTTCATGTCACCTACCTGAACGATCTGTTTCATTGATTCCATCCAATCGCAACTGTTATTTTACGTAGGTCGCCGGTCGAACATATCGGAACTTATGCTTGACGCCCGACATGCCCTCAGAATGCCCTACAAAGAGGTACCCACCTGGTTCCAGGATATCCCAGAAACGGTTAACAAGCTTCTGCTGGGTCAGTATATCAAAATATATCATGACATTGCGGCAAAAAATTACATTAAACGATCCCTTCATCGGCCATGGATGCAGCAGGTTCAGCCTGGCTATTCGGACCATCCTTCTGACATCGGCGTTCACTTGATAGGTGTGGGAATTTTCATCTCCAATTTTCGCAAAATATTTTCGCATAAAAGTTGAGGGGAGCTCCAGAAGCACGCCCTTCTCATAAGTCGCTTTCCTGGCCTTTCCTAATATTGTCGGAGATATATCGGTAGCGAGAATCTTGACGTCTCGAGACCCTAAGTCCGGCATCCGGTCCAACAGGAACATTGCAAGAGAGAACGGTTCCTCACCCGAGGAGCAGGCCGCGCTCCAAAACCTCAGGCGCCTGCCAGTCAATTTTTGCAAGACCGTTTCACCCAAAAAGTCGAAATGGGCCATTTCACGAAAAAAACTTGTCTTATTCGTCGTCATTACGTCGACTAATAAACCCAATTCTTCTCTTCCTTTGGCACCATGTAAGTATTTCAGATACTTGCCGAACCCCTCCATCCTCAGCGCTCGCAGCCGTTTTGTGAGACGCGCCCTGACCAAAGCCTCTTTGCCGCTTTTCAGGACAATCCCGCATTCACTGTAGATGATATCGCTGATCTTCTTGAATTGCCGGTCAGTCAATTCTCCTGATACAGAATTCATGCTAATACAGCCTTTCATATATTTTAAACTGTTGAATGATGATTATTTTCCTCTCTTCAAGCTCATATAGTGATTTGCGATTTTGCATTTTCAATTTAGCCTTTCTGTGGTTCTGCGGTTTTCTTTTAATGCTTCTTTTCTCGTGCCAAGCCGCCATTCCCTGAATTCGCAATACCCACCACGCCCCCGACATCAAGGATTAAGCCAACCTGGCCGT
>JAOZRT010000372.1 GCA_029940035.1 Desulfobacterales bacterium | reverse complement strand
TCATCGGCCGGAGCGTTGTCGGGGGGCATTTCCGTCAGATTTATGATGCGGTTCTTGTGGCGCTGTCCCGCGGAGGCAACCAAATCAAGGGAAGTTTGGGGGACATTGTTCTGCAGGAAGGGGACACGCTGCTCCTTGAAACACATCCCTCGTTCTATGTGCGCAACAAGGATTCAAATGATTTTTTTCTCATCAGCCAGTTGGAAGAATCGGCGGCGCCGCGCTACAGCATGGCGATTTTCGCCCTAATTGTCCTTGTGGGGATGGTGGTTTCCGCCTCACTGCTGGGCACCGGTATGTTCAGGGCCGCTGCCGTTGCCGCGGCTGTTCTGATGATTACCCGTTGCATCACAGTTTCTCAGGCCTATCGAAGCGTTGACATGCAGGTTCTTCTCGTCATCATTGCAGCGTTCGGCGTTGGAAGGGCCATGGAGAAAACAGGGGCGGCCGAATTCATTGCGCAACAGATGGTAGGCTTGGGGGGGGCAATCCACACTTTGTTTTGTCCATGCTCTACCTGACAACTTCAATCCTCACCGAAATGGTAACCAACAATGCGGCGGCATTGATCCTATGGCCGATCGCCATGTCCATGGCCGGGCAGATGGATGTAAGTTTCGTTCCCTTTGCATTTGCGATCATGATGGGCGCTTCTGCGAGTTTCGCGACGCCAATCGGTTATCAATGCAACATGATGGTGTACGGACCTGGAGGTTACCGGTTCAGCGACTTTTTGAAAATCGGCGTACCCATGAATATTATCATGTGGCTTGTAGCAAGCACCCTGATCCCCAGGATCTGGCCGTTCTAGTGGGGGAAAACTTTGCAAACTATAAATAAATCCAGGAAGAGCGTCACGAGGGAACACGAGAATGGCAACAGCAAAGAACCGTACCCGCGCACCCGGAATTCCCGAACGAGAAGCTTATTATAGAAGGCAGTTTCGCAGATTCGTGTTTTTCACGACGCTGAGTTCCATCGTACCCCTTTTGATCTTGGGATGGATTTTCAATTATTACTACAAGGACTTCGCCACGGCCCGCGCAAAGACTTCCTTTGTCACTCAGCTTGAGCAGCATGCCAAGCTCGTGGATCTCTTCTTACAGGAACAGGTTTCCAAGTTAGAGTTGGTGGTCCGGAGCCATACCAAGGATTTCTTGGCCGATAAAGAAAATCTGTCTTCAATTTTTGAGACGATCAATGAGAAAAAAGGAGCCTTCAACGATCTCGGCTTGATTGACGAGAAAGGGCGTCATCTTGCATACATCGGCCCTTATGAACTGATGGACAGCAATTATTCGAATTCATTCTGGTTCAAAGAGATCATGACAGGTCCCTCCCATCAAGTCTATATCAGCGATATGTTCCTCGGATTTCGAGGAGTTCCTCACTTCATCATCGCCGTTCTCGAAACCGATGGGAGCGAAAGATGGATTCTGAGGGCAACCATCGAAACAGAAGTTTTTCGCCGCATCGTCGAGGATGTGCGCGTCGGTAGCACGGGTGAGGTGTTTCTGTTGAACACGAAAGGGGTCTATCAGAGCAATACCAGCCAAGGCGGGAAAATGCTTGAGATGTCGGTTTTCCCGGTCAGACCCTTTACCGAAACGGTGAAAGTAGAGGTGGGTCGTTTTGGAATCACCGGCAGCGAAAAGCGGCCGCCGATGCAGATCGCTTCCTATGTCTGGTTGAACAACCCGCGCTGGATGCTGGCGATGAGACAAGATTATGCGGAGGCTCTCTATGACATCAATCACGTAACTTATGTGATGTTGATCATTCTCCTCGTAAGCGCATTGGCCATTCTCGTTGTTACTGTTTTTGTCACGAAATACATGATGCATGCCACGCGTAAGAGGGATATGGAGGTGGATCAGGCGAATGAGTGCTTTATCCAGGCGAGCAGACTGGCATCCGTGGGTCAGCTTTCAGCCGGTGTGGCCCATGAGATCAACAATCCGTTGGCCATCATCAATTTTGAAAACCAGATTCTCGCTGATATGGAAAAGACATCGGAAATGGACCCGGTTTTTCAAAAGCAGCTCCTTAAGTCGTTGACGCACAACAGCAATATGATAAAGCGCTGCAAGCGCTTGACACACAGTTTACTCAAGTTCTCTCGCCAAACTGAGTCTGTGATAGACGACGTCGATATCAACAGACTGGTCGAAGATGTCATCCCTCTCATTGAAAGGGATGCTGCAAGCAGCGGCACCCGGCTGATCCTAGAACCGCAAAACGATCTCCCGACCATTTTAACGGATTCGTCTCAACTTCAACAGGTCTTTCTCAATCTGATCACAAACGTAATCGATGTCCACGATGAGACAGGCTATGGCAGCGTGCGGATCATTACCCAAACCAATATGAACGACAAAGGCGTGGATATTCTCATTTCCGATACAGGTTCTGGAATACCCCCGGAAAGGATTGATAAAATTTTTGATCCATTTTTCACCACCAAACCAGTGGGAAAAGGGACGGGGCTGGGGCTCTCGATTTGTTACGGCATCGTCAGCAAACTCGGCGGCCGGCTGCAAGTTCAGAGTGAGGTCGGTGAGGGATCGGTTTTTACCGTTTTCCTGCCGCTTGAACCGCCGGCAGGTCTGAAAGAAGATGGTGGAATTAAATAAAAAAACAATCTAATGAAAGGGAGGAAATCCCCATGGAAAACGCAAGAATTTTGCTGGTTGACGATGAGACGGATTTCACTGATACCATGTCCCAGTTGCTTCGAACCAGAGGGTGACGGCGGTAAACGGTGGCGAAAGCGCGATCGAGGCCCTCGGGCAGGGCAGATACGATGTCATGGTTCTGGATCTGAAAATGTCCGGTATGGATGGAATGGCCACGCTGAAAGAAGCCAAGAAGCTTGAATTGTTCACCGAGACGCTTATCCTGACCGGACATGCAACGGTCGACACGGCTCTTGAGGCCATTAAGCTGGTGGCTTACGATTATCTGACAAAGCCGTGTGATATAGACGAACTGGTGCAAAAGATTCAGGGAGCAAGTAATAAAAAGGATGCTGTTGAAAAACAGGAGATCAGCAAAAAAATCGACCGAATGGTTGAAGGGAAAGGGTTCTAACCTTTTTCTACTGCCGTTATGATAGGTAGAATCATGAGATCAGGAGTGGATCGAAAGGAGCAGGAAAAATGAAAGGGACAAGAGTTCTTTTGGTAGATGATGAGGTGGATTTGACTGATTCCACAAAGACGCTGCTGGAAAACAGGGGGTATGAGGTTACCGCGGTAAACAGTGGCGACAGCGCGATCAAAACCCTCGGGCAGGAAAGATACGACGTCATGGTTCTGGATCTGAAAATGCCCGGTATGGATGGCATTTCCACCTTGAAAGAGATCAAGAAACTTCAGATTTCCACCCAAATACTTGTTCTTACGGGACACGGAGCCATAAACACTGCCCTGGAGGCAATAGAACTGGGAGCTTATGACTATCTTACCAAGCCATGTGACATTGACGAACTCACAGAAAAACTTGAAGACGCGATAAAGAAGGGCGAATCAGACAATAAAAAGCCGTCGCTTTTTAGAGCCTTAAACAACGTGATAAGAAAGAAGTGAGCAAAATGGTCAGGAACGTTCTACGGCAGCATTCACATGAGCACCTATTTAGAAGATTACCAGTTTTAAACCAACAGAAAGGAGAAACCTGATGATCCCAAAAGTAAAAAAAATTCTTTACGCCACTGATTTGTCCAAAAATTCGGCCTATGCTTTACGCTATGCTGCAAATTATGCAAAACAGAACGATGCGGAAGTCGTCATTTTACATGTCATGACGGTGATAGATACAAACACCTATAATATTATGGCGGCCCAGATTGGAGAAAAGCTTGTCGCTGAAAAAACGAAAGAAAGAGAAGACCATGCCAAAGACCGCATAATAAAACGGTTAAAAGTATTTTACGATAAAGTACGCGCTGAAGATCCTGAAATTAAGGATCCCAAGGTCTCCATTGAGGTTAGCAGAGGCTATCCGGCCGAAGAGATACTAAGCATGACAGATAAGTTAAACTGTGACATTATTATCATGGGAACCCATGGGAAGGGCATTGTTAACCAGACTTTTCTGGGGAGTATGGCGAAAAAAGTTTTGCGTCGAACTCGAAAGCCGGTTTTTATCATTCCCTTGCCTAAAGAGGAGTCCGATCTAACGTTCCATGACATTTGAACAACAAGAAGACAGTCACCATCAGAAGGGTTCAATAAAGTACTAATCACGAAAGAATTGTTCGCTTGCTTTGTGATGGGCTAATATCCTAATTCCTGAACCCCATG
>JAOZRT010000371.1 GCA_029940035.1 Desulfobacterales bacterium | reverse complement strand
CTAGGGAGGATCTTCAAGAGTTCGCTTACCATCCCCGATATATTCTGGAAGGGGTGATCGACATTCCAGGTTAATCGGTCAAATATTCTTTATGGCATTATTTAAAATTTCTGTAACTTTTTGAGGCTTATGGGCTACAGCATACTGCCACCTTCCATACTTACCATCCATATTAACCGCTTTAATCCAACGTTCTATGGCTGCACTTTTAACAGCTTCTAATGGGTCAAATCCTTTTGTTTCGAGAACAAGATAATGAAGTGTTTCGGAACTTGACTTAAGGCGAATGATAAAATCCGGTATATAATCATGTGACTGACCATTATGAAAATAGGGAATTGCAAAACCAAGCCCTGAATTTTTAACAAAAGAAAATGTGGAGGGATTTGTATCGATATAATAAGCAGCGGATTGCTCCCATTTTTTTGTATCTGCAACCATATAATTAAGATGACTTTTTACAACCTCTCTAACCTCACGGCTTGTCCAAAAATCGACTTCACTGGTTGAGCCTGGTTTTCTATGCTGTTCGTATTTCGGCACTTCTGGTGCTTCACCCATAGAAACGTCCGGTCTTATGGCCTGAACCAAGTTTTCAATCACCCATCCGTAGTATGGTGAAAGAAAAACATCCATGAGGTCGGCCGGAGATTGAACGGTTATTTTTTCGTCAAGATATCGGCTGACTATTTGAACCAACTGAGGGAATAGTACGTGTGGAGAGAGTTGCTGTTCTGCGTGTAACAGATATTCTCTTGTCAGCGTCGTGGCGAGTTCGAATATTAGCTCCTGCTTACGCCTTTTTTGACGAAAGGGATTCAAGGTAACATCTTCCAATTTCCCCGGACCGGACAATGTCGGCCGACCCGAATTGGCCGGCAAAGAAGCCTTCATCTGTACTTCCGGAGGGATGCTGGCCGGGTCCAATACCAATGTCGGTTCTTTGTCCCATTCTATATTGACTCGATTTTGTATTGCCTGAGTATAACCTTCAACGCGGGGAAATTCGATCCGATAGTTCTCTTTTCCCGGCACGGCATACACATGATGACGTTTTTCTTTCGGTCGGGACGGCCCGCCAGGGTTGGCCTTGAAGGGAATCACTTCAAATGGCACCCCAAAAATCTTGGCGACTTCTTCGGTAAACTTGTTTGTTTCCGGATCTATGACATAGCTGGCCCTTCTCAAGCCTCTTCCGACTACTTGCTCACACAGAAGTTGGGACATAAAAGGGCGGAGGCCGATAATATGGGTAACGGTATTGCAATCCCAACCCTCTGTCAGCATGCCGACACTGACAATGCAATGCACGTCTCTTCCGGGGGGGTGCATTGGCCGATCTAATTTTTTGGCAAGGGTTTCAAAATTTTCAGGATAAATGGGTCTTCCCTGCCGGTCGGTCGGCCAGGAAAATTTGCCAACGGTATCCAGGGTAAACCGCATCCATTGCATTTCATCTGATTTGGCCGCTACCGTATCCGTTTCCTGCACCACTTTGGTATCGACACGAATCGTTCGGATGTGCACGGCTGTATTTTTAAAGCCTTCAAGTTTTGCAGACGGCATACCAATAGGCCGTTGATCAAGTGCAAGCCATTCATAGACAACTTTAGAAATACTCGTGTTCTTGCAAACAAGAATAAATACCGGCGGGCGGGGATCATCCGACTCACGTTCCCAATGTTTCCGGGTCTCCTCCCAGAGCCCCCCTAACATGGTTATGGGATGATGGGCATATTTTAAGATCGCTTCCGGTTTAGGGCTGCCCTTTCGCCCGCCTTTTTCGGCAGATGATAATTTGGGTATAATCCACTGCCAGATATTAAAAAAACCGGGTATTTCATCACCGCTGGGATCACGAACAGCCAGTTGTGGGATTTTGGTCAGGCCGGACTCAATCGCATCCGTTAATCCGAAGTCACTGACCACCCAGGGAAAGGGTCGGTTTGCATCTTTGCCTGAACTGGACAGATAAAATGGCGTTGCCGACATGTCCACACAAAAATTTATTCCTCTCAACCGGTTGATGCGATCCAGGCCCTCAACCCAAACTGTTGCTTCCCGCAGAAATTCCTGATCCGTTTCGACCGCTTCAGTATCATCGAAAAGCTGTTGTTGAGCGTCAGGCGCCTCAGTTTTGATGCGATACGCATGATGCGCTTCATCATTCATGATGAAGATATTCTGTTTGGCCCCAACGGCACGGCCTAAGATGCGATCAAGCCATTTTGTGTCACTTTCTACGTAGCGGAATGACTCAACCTTTACTTTTTTAAGGTGGCCTTTTTTATCACGGTCCTCACTGATAATTTTTAACAAACCCAGGTCTATCTGACGTTTCAGATCCGTTTCGGTCAGATATCGAATACCACGTGCCGTTGTGGTTTTCGAACCAATGGTAATGCTTTCCGTTGTTCTTAAGGGAACGCCTATTTTGCTAACTTTTGCCGGCACGCCCCCCACCTGAATGGTATGGCGCTCAAAGATATGCCAGTTAGTCACCATCACATGTCCGCGGGTCAACGAAGGCATCAGGTGCGGGGGTACGAGATCTCGCGTTCGGTAAACACTGGCCTCACCTTCGTTGGGGTCTATCTCACGAAGCCTGCTTTTGATGGTAACGTTGGGGCAAACGACCAGAACAACATCACTGAATCTGGCATCTCCTCGATTGTTTATTTTGTTTAAAATGGACCAGGCGGCCAACATGGCCATCACCGTTGTTTTTCCGGTGCCCGTAGCCATTTTAGTTGCAAATCGTTTGAATACTGTTGATCCTTCGGCTTGCTGTTGTATTGTCGGTTCGTCAGGAGGCACGTCGATTCCCTGCAAAAAATCGCTGCGGGCTTCGTTGAGAAAGATGATCGTTTCGGCCGCTTCGAGCTGGGCAAAGAAAAGCCGCATCTCACGGCCATCTCTGCGCCAGTAATTTAAAAGTTCCATGGTGGTGCGGGTCACGCCGCCTTCGCCATTTAAAGCCAGTTTGCGCCACTCATCAAGCCTTTTGCGGATGCGGTTTACCATCTTAAGTTCTATTGCCGTTCCGATACCGTTTCCTTCTGCTATTGATCCGGGAGGGCGATAAAAATACATGGCTGGCCGGCGACCCTGAATTTCAACGGACGCTTTGCCTTCTTCGATCTGCCAATAAGATTGCGGTGCTTCAAAGGGCGAGTTCAATATGGGATCTTTGACTTCAAAGCCGCTCATAAGCCGAACGCCTCCATAATCAGATCAAGTTTTTCAACCACTTCCGGATGAATTTCTTCAGGTGTCATCAGCGCCGCAATTTCGTAATAGCTGGCATATGGAAACCCCGGTATTCCTGCGGCATCCAATGCCGGTGGCAAAAGTTCCGTACGCGCTTTGGTGTTTTTCAGATAGGGTATGTCTTTTAAGGGATCTTTTAGAAATGCCGGTGGATAGGTCTCCTCAAAATGATGTTGAAGGTCTTCAATGTGTGGCCTTGCGCCATCAGTGCCGACTTTTTGTTCCACAAACCGCTTTAAAGATTCCGGGTTAAGCAGATAGCTTTCAATCTCATAACGCCGCCACCGAAGGCGTTGGAGTCCCTCACCTGTAATAGGCGTTGATTTAATGCCGGATCTCGCATCACCATCTATCAAGATCAAGCCGGGTATGGCTTCCCTGACCAGTTTAATGGCATCGTAATGATCCTGTGCTTTGATTCCATTGACACCGGTCCTTGTTTCCCAGACCGTCGGCTTCCAGAACACGCGTTTAAGTAAATCAGCTGACCGATGGCCTAAAACGTTTGCCCAGGCCCGCAAAATATCAAGGTCTGTGCGCCCCTCAACATACAATATGCCTGGGGCTTCTTTGGCCAGCATGATATCGGTGTTGGACAAAGAACGTAAGGACTTGATCAGAACACTTTTTTCCGCGTTTTCAGCCAAAGGCCGGGCGGATTGGAGCACCACCCACAATTCGCGCGGCTCCACGGAATCGATGATCACTTCGGAATGGGTGGCGATGACGAGCTGCGATTGCTGCCGTTCGGCAACCGTCCTGAGTTCGCCATAAATCGAATCCTGCAAAATAACATGCAAATGGGCATCCGGTTCATCCAGAAGCAACACCGTGGCAGGCCGGATATTCAAAAACGTCAGCAGCATCAAAACCTGCTGAAAGCCACTGCCGCCGCTGGATATGTCAAACTCCGGTCCAGTCTCATCCACACGATATTCAGCCACAATATAGGCGCCATCGGCATTTGGCGGAAGCAGGTGGTAGCCAAAAAGGTTTTTGATCGATAGGCACAGCGTGTTCCAGGCATGTTCCGAG
>JAOZRT010000370.1 GCA_029940035.1 Desulfobacterales bacterium | reverse complement strand
ACCAATCCAAAAATATTGCTCCTGGATGAACCTTCCCTGGGATTGGCTCCTCTGATCACCGAAGAACTCTTTGAAATTATCAGTACGCTGAACAAATCCGGCATCACGATCGTGCTAGTGGAACAAAACGCCCATGCAGCGCTCAACATCGGTACGCGGGGCTATGTTGTGGAAACCGGCCGCATTGTTCTCGATGGTACGGCCAAGGACCTTATCGCCAACGAAGATGTAAAAGAATTTTATCTGGGATCCGGCAAGAAGGAACGCAAAAGCTATAAAGATGCCAAACGCTACAAGAGGCGCAAACGATGGCTGTAACAAGTGAAAACCGAAACCCGTTGCTGGAAATCGAAAACCTGCAGCTCGCCTTCGGGGGGGTCCAGGTGCTGAACGGCATCGATATTACCGTGAACCAGGGGGATATCTTCACGATCATCGGCCCCAACGGCGCCGGCAAAACCAGTCTGCTCAACTGCATTAACATGCACTACCAGCCCAAGGGTGGTTCAATCATCTTCGATGGAAACAAGTTGAATGGCATGAAGCCGCATAGGGTCGCTACATTCGGTGTTGCCCGGACCTTTCAAAAAGTAGAGCTTTTTCACGGCATGACCGTGCTGGACAACATCAAGCTCGGCCGTCACTTCCTCATGAAGTTTTCCATTTTGGGTAGTTTCCTGCGCTTGCCGAATATCGTTAAAGATGAAATCCAACACCGCAGCGAAATCGAAGAGGAAATTATCGATTTCATGGGTCTTTCCAGCTTCCGCTATTCCCCGGTGGGCATCCTCCCTTTTGGTGTTCGCAAAAGGGTCGATATGGCCCGGGCGCTGGCCATGCGCCCCAAGCTGCTCCTTTTGGATGAAATCATGTCAGGCATGGCCGTCGAGGAAAAGGAGGATATTGCCAGCTATATTCTCGATGTCCACAGGGACCTCGGGGTGACCATTATCTGGATCGAACACGACCTGGCGCCGGTAATGGATCTTTCCAACCGGGTCTGTGTACTGAGCTTTGGAACCAAAATTGCGGAGGGCAGTCCTGAGGAAGTACAGAAACACCCCCAGGTCATTGAAGCCTATCTGGGAAGGCAAAAGTAATTTTTTTAGGTTCTTCTCCAAAAGATATGTTGAAAAGCAGAATTCAAGCGGGACAATTGTTTTTTTATATAACAACTAATTCGGAGATGGTCCACATTATATCACATGATTTAGGCACTGATATGCTCGAAGACAATTTAATCGGTCTGGTCGTCAAAAATGCCCTGGAAAGGCCTAACGGCGTTGCCATGCGTGAAAAACGCTTTGGCATCTGGCGCCCGACGACCTGGCAGGCACTGCATGACTATATCCAACGCTTTGCCCTGGGTTTACGGGCATTGGGCTTGGAGAACGGTACCAATTTGATGATCATCGGGGACAACAAGCCGGAGTGGATCATTGCCGAATTCGCATGCATGGCAGCGGGCGGGGTCCCCACCGGCGCGTACCCGGACAGCCTTTCGGAAGAATTGGAATATCTGATAGTTTACTCTGATGCCGTTTTTCTAGTGGTGCGGGATCAGGAACAGGCCGACAAAATTCTCTCGATCTGGAAACGGATCAAACCCAAGGTCAAAACGGTAATTGTATGGGACTCGAGGGGCATGAGCCACTACTATGAGGAATACCCTTTTATGCGTCGTTTTGAAGATGTGGTTTCCATGGGGGCCGAGGAAGAAACCCGCCAGTCAGACTTTCTCGTGAATAGAGCTAAGGAAATCGATCCTTCTGAGCCGGCAATGATGCTGACTACATCCGGAACGACCGGGTTGCCCAAGCTTTCTATCCTCAGTCATGAAAACCTCATTTTTGCCTGCGACAGTTTCGGTCAGGTCGTGAAAATGGAAAAAGGGGATGAAATCCTTTCGGCCGCACCCCTGTCGTGGATCGGGGAACAGATGTTCAACGTCACCCGGTTTCTGAAAGTTTGTGCCCACTACAATTTCCCGGAAGAAACCGAAACGCTGCGTAAGGATCTCCTGGAACTGCAACCTTATTATTTCGGCGGGACGCCGGTGGTGTGGGAATTTTTGATCTCCACCATTCAAGCGGCCATGGACAATGCCGACTTTGTCAAACGCTTTTTTTACAACCTGGCCCTAAAAACCGCATTGAAGTGTACGGAAGCGGACCTGACCGGGGTTGATCCGGGCCTTGGTAATCGGATTCTGCACCGTTTCCTCACCTTTTTTGTGCTGCGTCCCCTCAAGAACAAGGTGGGTCTGGGGCGTGTAAGGGTAGCCATTACCGGCGGCGGAGCCATTTCACCGGAAGTGTTCAAATATTTCAAGGCACTGGGTCTGGATCTCCGTCAGGTCTTCGGCCAATCCGAGTGTGGCGGTATTGCCACCACTCACCGTGGAGACGATGTCAGGCCGGAAACAGTTGGCGTCCCTATACCTGATGTTGAGATCAAGCTTTCTGATGATGGTGAAATTCTGGTATGCGGCAAGAACACCCACCTGGGGTATTATAAAAATGAAGAGGCCACCCGGGAATGTTATACCGAGGACGGTTTCCTTCGAACCGGTGATGCCGGCTACTTCGGTGAAGACGGGCATCTTTATGTGTTTGACCGGGCCAAAGACATCATGACCATTGACGACGGCACGCGCTTTGCCCCCCAGGACATCGAAACCCGCCTGAAATTCAGCGCCTACATCAACGAAGCCATGGTCAGCGGTGACAACAGGCCGTTTGTTACGGCCATTGTCAGCATTGACCTGGAAAACGTCGGCAACTGGGCCAAAAAAAGGGGTATTTCTTATACCACCTTTCAGGATCTGTCCCAGCGAAGCGAGGTGTACCAGCTCGTGCAGGCGGAGATAAGCCAGATTAATGCGCGTTTTCCAAAAAACATCCGTATAAAGCGGTTTGCCATCCTGCTTAAGCAACTCCATCCCGACGACGGCGAACTGACCCGCACGCGGAAAGTGAGACGAGGATTCGTTGCCAAACGATATCAGGCACTCATCAAAGACCTGTACCAATCCCGGAAGGTTCATGAACTGGACCTCGAAATAAACTATGAGGATGGTCGCAAATCAGTATTAAAAGGAACGATAGCCATAGAGGAGATCCCTTCGTGAGGTCATTGTCAAAAATATATAATGACTATTTTGCTTCGACTACGGTAGTCAGTTATAAAGAGGATGAAAGAATCTTCCGCACCCTGTTCATGCGGGCCTGGTTTGTAGTCTTTCTCATCCTGATCGCATCCGTGCTGATCGGCTCGTTGTTCGGGATTGGAGCGAATGAGTACCACTACTTTATCATGAACCTGATCCTGATTAACCTCATCGCCGCCTTGGGATTGCAGCTCCTGGTCGGCTTTACCGGCCTACTCTCTCTTGGGCATGCCGCATTCATGGGAGTGGGCGCCTATACATCGGCCCTTTTGATAACCAATTGGAACTGCCCGTTCATTCTTTCGATCCTGTTTGCCGGCTTTGCAGCAGCCGTTCTCGGCCTCGTGGTGGGTGTGCCCTCATTGCGCATCAAGGGCTTCTATCTCATGGTGGCGACCCTGGCCTTTCAGTTCGCCATCGAGTACACAATTATCCACTGGGACGGCGTAACCCGCGGTATCCGGGGCATCGAGCTTCCGGTACCTCATGTGTTCGGCATTTCTCTGGGCAAAAACCAGTCTTACTTCGCATTTCTCCTAGTTGTGGCGGCCTTTCTCATGTGGGGGGCTAAAAATATCGTAAGGTCAAAAATCGGCCGGGCCTTTGTGGCCATCCGAGATAACGATGTTTCCGCCGAAATTATCGGCATCCCCATATTCCCCTACAAGCTCCTCTCCTTTTCAATCAGCGCCTTTTATGCCGGCATTGCCGGCGCTCTCTTTGCCGGACTGTTGAGAGCCGCCATCCCGGAAGATTATCTATTCACGCATTCAATCATCTTTCTGGCCATGGTCTTGGTGGGCGGCCTGGGAAGGCTGGTGGGAACGATTTTCGGTGTGATTTTCATCACCCTGGTGCCGGTTTTACTGGATCTTATCGTCAGCTACATCGCCCATGTATACGACCCCAACTTCACCATATATCTCGGACCGATGAAGGAGTTCGTCTTCGGCGGCCTTATCATTTTGTTCATCATCCTGGAACCGGACGGGCTGGTGGGTGTTTGGATCAGAATTCGGGATTACTTCAAAATCTGGCCGCTACCTTATATTTCAGAATAATACCTAAATTTTGCATTAAATTTAAACACATTATAATAGCGTTTGGGCAATCTGCGTTGGCTTTTATTTTTCCCCGC
>JAOZRT010000369.1 GCA_029940035.1 Desulfobacterales bacterium | reverse complement strand
ATTCTGGCTGCTGTCCCAAAAGGATCAGTTAGCTTTGTTAGAATTGTGTTTCGAATAACATTAAGTAGTATATGGACTACCACGGCAAACGATGGTTGCATAAGATCATAATTATCAGATTTTAATGTTCCAAGAGTTAACAAATTGACATGACAGCAAAACTCTCAAACACGTTAAATGCTTGGTTGTGAGCTGCCGAGCATTAAAATATGTCATGCAGTTGTTTTTGACCAAACCGCATGGGCAGCAATACTGCCAGGACACAGACAATAAACACCGCCAAGAAAGATCCGGCAATCCAACCCCATTCCCACAACGCAAGGGTACGGTTTTTAAAGTCGGCCATGAACAGGTTGTACACGGGCCCGGCCTCCAGCATGATAACCGTGCCCACAAAAGCCGCGCACACGATCATGAACAAGAGGCCGCCGAAGCTGGTGACGGTCTGGGCCGGGTTTTCCGCCTTGAAATTGGGATAGGCGGCCCCGAACCCGATGCCGATGGCGATGACGCCGGGCACCATGCAGAAGATGGTGATAGTGGAGAGCACCATCATGAAAGTTGTCACGTTGAGAAATATGTTGGTTACCACGATCAGAATTTCGGTCAGGATGAGCAACGGGATCATATAGATGAAGAACTTGATCCACAGGAAACCGCGGATGGTCAGCGGCCCTGACTTTACCAGCCAGAAGGCCTCATTTTCATTGCTCACCGCCGGATAGGCAAAACGCCCGGTAATGGCGATGAGGACGAAGGCGGCCAGGCCCACGTTGAGGAACGACAAGAGGTTCTGCAGGTAAATTGTGTTGATGGGCGCCTTATCCAGGGGCAGCGCCTTGAAGTTGAAGATATAAATCAAAACCAGTGCACCAATCAGGAACAACTGGGACCACTGGGTCTGGTCCCTGAAGAACGATTTGATTTCCTTGACCGTAAAGGCCTTGATGGGGCCAGGAAGAAAGGAAAACAGCCAATCACCGCGGTTCTTGTTTTTAAAGAAGCGGGCGGCCGAGGTCTGGGCTTTGGAGGTGCCCTTGAGGTAAAAGAAGTCGGCAAAAATAAGACTGGTAAACAGGATCAAACCAACGAAGCTCCAGGCCAGGGCCATGTGAAACAGAACTTGTGAAACCGTGCCCGTGAGGGCCGCCTGCATGGCATCGAAAGCCCATGTGCTGGGCAGGTAGGTCAATTGCGGTGTTCGCAGGGCCGACAAATAGAGCATGACCGATGAAAAAACCTCGGGGTCGACCATCCTTTCGGGACGCAGCAGGCGGAAGGCCAGGAACAGGGTCAGGAACAGGATGAGACCCAGAAAAATGAATATGTTGCGGATGCGGTTAGCCGGGATGACAATGACCGCGGCCATGACCACGATGGCGCTCAAACCCGAGGTAATGACGGCCAGGGTCATAATGGAGGAGAGCATAGCAATATAGTAAAAAGGCCCCCCCTTGAATACGATGCCATAGGCAATGAACACGGGCAGGGTGTAGATCACCACCATCCAGGCGCTGTCCAGCATGCTTTCGAACCAGCGTGCGAGAAAGATACGATAGCTTTTCACGGGCAGCGCATGTACGAGATTGAGGTCCTTGCTCAGGAATAGCTTGGAAAGGGCGGTCAGGATGCTGCTGAAGATCAGCAGGGACATGAGGGTGATGAGTATCATGGAAAGCAGCTTGAAGGCGATGATGGACCCCAGTTCCTCGATGCTCTTGAAATAGGTCAGGACTCTCAACGACACGGCTAAGATGCCGCCCCAGAAGGCCAGTCCCACAAGGGCCAGAATGAGCAGCTTGATCCGGCTGTTCTTTTGGCGATTGAAAAACGAGCTGTTTTTCAGCCCCCACAATCTGGGGCGCAGCAGCGTAATAACATCATGCATTTTGGGTCAGCCTCAGGAATACGTGCTCAAGGTCGGCGTCGCTTTTCTGCATATCCTGTTTCAGGCTGGCCGGTGATCCAATGGCCACCAGCCGGCCTTTGTTGATGATGCCGATGCGGTCGCAGATGTCTTCGGCCACCTGCAGGGTGTGGGTGGACAGGAATACGGTGGCGCCTTCATTGGACAGGCGCTTGAACAGGTCTTTTACCAGTTTGATGCCGATGGGATCCAGCCCGACCATGGGTTCATCGACAATGATCACTTCAGGGTCGTGCAGCAGGGCGGCGGCCATGATCAGGCGTTGCTTCATGCCGTGTGAGTAAGCTTCTATAAGCTCGTTGCCCCAGTCGTCCAGGGAGAACATTTCCAGATTTTTATCGGCTTTCTCCGGGAAAACACCTGGGTCCACCCCGTAAAGGTCGGCGATGAACTTGAGAAACTCCATACCGGTCAGTTTTTCATAGAGATAGGGCCGGTCCGGTATGAAGCCGATTTTCTGCTTGGCTGCCTCAGGATGGTCATTGATGTTCAGACCGCAGATATGAACCGTGCCGGATGTGGGGATCAGGATGCCGCCCATCATTTTGATGGTGGTTGTTTTCCCGGCGCCGTTGGGGCCGATGAAACCGAAAATTTCACCTTTGGGGATCGCCAGGTTCAATTGGCTGACTGCCTGGGTTTTTCCGTATTGTTTACTGATATTATTCAGTTCGATCATATTTTTTTTCTTCCAGCGTAATGCTTTGTGATAGTTATTTTAAATTTGGACATTGATCATTCGTTATTGGAGATTGGTTATGCGTCCTTCGTTTATTCCGTCCCTTCCAGCAGGGTGATGCCGAGCTTACCGATGAGCCCCATGATATTCAGCTGGTCTTCCTGGGCGCCGCTGGTAAGACGGATGTGGGTGACATCCGCCGGAATCTGGTTGAAAAGAGCATCGGCCGTGATCCATTGACTCCGGCCGAGGTCGACGAGATTCCAGGCATGGTAGAAAAAGCGTCCGTTAAGGTAAACAACACCGGCTTCAACCTTGGTCGGGATGTAGGCTGCCCGCGCCATGGCGGCAAACAAAACAGCATGTTCATTGCAGTCACCGATGCGGTTCTCCAGCGTAGAGAGTGCATCCGGCAGGGAAAGTACGGGTTGTTTTTTGATATTTTTTTCTATCCAGGCCATCATTTTCCGGGCTTTTTCAAGGGGCGAATCTTCTTCCGAAGTAATATCGGTGACCAGCTTGATAAAAGCGGGATGATTAGATTGAATAAAGGGGCTCGCTTCCAGATAAGGGTTTTTGGACCAGCGCCGAACTTTCCAGTTGATGTGGGCCGGCAGTTTTTTCAAAGATTCCCGGCGGACGGTTAGCATGCCGTCCACATAAACCTGGCGTCTACCGTGCAGGTCTACCGCTTCATCTGTTATGCCCGTGATCTTCGCTTTCAGTATGCTCAGGGCCTCGGGGTGGCGGATGTCTATGTTGGCAGGAATGGAGGCCATTTCGGTGAGGTCCTGGCTTGGCCGTATGGGCAGACCGTACATGGCTTCTTCCCGGGTGGCTTTTTCCAGGCGGATGCCCAGCATGCCTTTTTCCTTGAGGATGTCGCCGTTGGCGTCGATCCAGGCCAGCTGGGTGGAGCCTTTGAACTGCAGAGATATTTTCGTGGCAGTCAAGGTGCGGCCCATGACCTGGATTTCCTCATCGCCCAGAACCGAAAGCACAATCGATTCCTGCCCCATGGCCACAGGGTCGAAAACCCGCAGGGTCGTGCTGTCACCGGGATTTAAATCTGCTGTGGAAGCTGCCTGAACGATGCCGGAAGTAAAGTAGATTTTTTCCTGCAGGGGAACGGTCAAGGACTGCATGGATCCCGGTGTGCCGGTTTCCAGGGCCAATTTCGTATCAGACACCGTGCCCTCGGCAACAAAATCAAACCGCCCCGAAGAAACCTTGAAGGAAAAAGAAGCCAGGGAAAAATCCTCATGCAAAAGGCCATTGGATGTCAGGCTGATATCCTGAATCATGCCCATGGTGTTGATACGCATGAAAACGGTTTCGTTGAACCGGAAACCATCCGTTGTCCGGGTATAGCTCGCATGGGAGAATCCTATTTTTTGGTCGCCCTGGAATATGTTCATCCAGGTGTTCTTGTCTGCAAAGTTTTCAGCAACCGCAAGCGCGGCAATAGGGTCCTGCTCTGCATTACGCTGAAAGAGGCCAATCCGTATGGAAAAAAGGGTGCCGAATATAAGGGCGAATACAACAGCTACCGCCCAGAGGCTTTTTTTTCTGTGTGCGGGCATAATTATTAAGGTAATTGTTAATATTTCAAAATAGCAAAAAAAGACGTCATCCTAATACATTATCTATTCTTTGCCATATTGTTTACCCTCCGGGAAAGCCGGAGAACTTCAGATCCTGTGTTGC
>JAOZRT010000368.1 GCA_029940035.1 Desulfobacterales bacterium | reverse complement strand
CGGAGGTGGACCCACCGGTTGAACCGATTCGCATGCGGCCGCCTTTCTTGGGTTTAGCAGCTCTTGCCTCACCTGCAAGCAATGCTGGCGACACCGCTGCCATAAGGCCTAATGCAGATACGCGGGCAACAAACTCACGACGGGAAATCGCTCCCTGTGTTAGTAACAGTTCCAATGATTTCAATGCTGACATGTTTACCCCTCCTTTTCTTTTTCGAAACAGGTGCTATACCTATTCCAGTAGATTATGATTTGTTGGAGTCTTGCATTTTATAATTTTGATAGTATCTGTTCGTCTGCATTTTTCACCAATGCGGCATAACGAAAGATCGCGTGGACAAATTTACCGTAAGGCGCGGTGAGAAAAAAAACGGCGACAAAACCGAGGTGAACGGCCAAAAGCGTTCCCATGGCCGGTGTCTCACGAAAAATGAGCAGGAGCAATCCTGTCAGGCTCACCATGAAGAGCAGTATGAGAAACCCGATATCCATGGCCGTCGATTTCCCCGTTGCAGGCGCCCTGTCCAGTTTTGTTTTCAGGTACAAAAGCCCGGTCGTTCCCGGCAAAATTGCAATCCCGCCGATGGTCCCCAGGATGACCGGAAGACTGAACACCGGAAAGGGGGATGTTAAATGCAGGAAATGTTCGTAGAATGCCGCCAAAACCGTTGCTCCAAAACAGAGTGCAAAACCGTAGAACACCAAGTGATGCAACCATCGCCGGACCATACTGAACTGTCCGTCCGGGTAGGTGCAACCCTGTCCCCCACCCTCTAGATATTTCAGGAACAGCACATCGGTAACCGCGATACCATGGGCCCGGAGATTCAGAAAACTCGGGAGACTTCCACCGGTCCTACGCCAAAACGTTGCAAACTCTTTGGCCACCACCAAGAGTACAAGCAAGGCAATTGTCACTGGAACTGTGACCAGAACTTGATAGGGAATTATTTTATAAAATGCAGCACTGCCTGTATGGTTTGAAAACACGACCTCCTTTCCCTGGAACATGAGCATTGTCCCGAAGATGACGGCAAAACACACCAGGATCGCCAGCACAAGGGTCAATACATTGCGTTTGAATAGTCCCCTGAATCCTTTTGGCCAGCAGAATTCCCGGTAAGTTTCCAATCGAAGTTCCGCCATGGTCTTGGGGATGTTCAGTTCAAATTCATGCGGCGGAGTATATTGACATGCATAGTAACAGTCGCGACAGTTGTGACAGAGATTAGCCAGGTAGCTCAAATCCTGACTGGAAAAGGTTCTGCGCAACTCCATTGCTGGAAATACTGCACAATACCCTTCGCAATAGCGGCAGGCATTGCAGAAGGTCATCACCCGTTGCACTTCTTTAGAGGCTGCGCTCATGTGCATGGCGTGCTGCCTCCTTTCCTGCAATCCGGCCGAACACTGTGCCGATGGTCATACCGAATCCTGCCATATATCCTTTACCCAAAATATTTCCGGACATGATTTCCCCGGCCGCAAACATATTGGCGGATAGGTTTCCGTTTTGCATCATGACCCGCGACTTGTCGTTCACGCGTACCCCAAGGTAGGTAAAGGTGATGCCCGGCCTCAGGGGGTAGCCGTAAAACGGCGGCCGGTCAATGGTCCTGGCCCAGTGGCTTTTGGGAGGCTCCAGGCCGACCGTTAGACAATCATCCAATGCGCCTGCGTCAAAGGATCCTCCCTTAACAGAAGCATTGAAATCCGCCACGGTTTTTTCGAGCATGGAAGGAGATAGGCTCAGCTTTCCAGCCAGTTCCTGAATCGATTCCGCCTCAATCGGTGGAAACACCGAAGGCATGAACAGTTCGAGGGATTTGGAATCGATGATGGAATAGGCGATCTGGTCTTCCTGCCGGGCAACGAGACGCCCCCAGATGGCATAACGCTTGGGCCAAAAATGCTCTCCCTCATCGTAAAAGCGATGGCCGTGCTTATTCACCGTGATGCCGAAGGGAACACAGTCGAGCCTGGTGACGATCCCGCCATCAAACCTGGGAGAACGCGCATCGATGGCAACCGCATGGCACTGTTTGGGATCCCCCACAGGTTCAGCCCCCTTATCCAGCAGGACCTTCAGCATACGTCCCTTGTCATAGGGTGTGCCTCTTACGATAAAATTATCTGCTGCATCCCCCCAGTACTTTTTCAGCCACTTGATGTCGGCCTGAAATCCGCCGGATGCGACGACAACGGACTTTGCCGCAATCCGCCTGTCGGAATGGGAAACCTTGACTCGTGCGGCGACAAATCTTCCATCTTTTATTTCAAGATCGTACACATCGGATTCATAGGATATATTGACCCCCATCTTTTCGGCCTGTGAATAGTAGGCGTTCATCAAGGCTTTACCACCGCCCAGGAAAAAAGCATTGGTTCTGTCAAGATGAAGTGTGCCGCGCATGGAGGGCTGAAACCGGCACCCGTGCCGTTCCATCCAGAGCCCGATATCCTTTGATTGTCGAATGGTGTGGCGTGCCAGTCGCTCATCGGTTTTGCCTTCGGTGACCTGCAAAAGATCGTTATAGAACTCGTCTTCCAGGTAAGGTCCGGTCAGGTGACCGTTGCCTTTATCATGGGCATATCGCAGGTTGCGGGTATGACGGCTGTTGCCACCCCTGAAGTGTATAGGCGCACCCTCGAGCAGCATGACCGACGCACCCGATTCCCTGGCCGTCATGGCCGCACAAAGTGCGGCATTACCGCCGCCGATGACCAGGACATCGAATACCTTTCCGGCATTTTGATTTCGATTCGATTTCATGGTTCGTTTCAATCAGTCATCAGATTGCGATCTGGCATGGTGTCGCTGTTTTGCATTATCCCTCAGCAGTGAATATGCATGCATCTGTAGCGCAACATGTTTAGCCACAAAAGACATGCCCTCGGTGAATGTAATCGCATCGGTGGGACAGATGGATACACAGGCCGGTTGGTCTTTGCAGAGCTCACACTTTACTGCCTTGTGGGATTCCATCTCCACCCGGATCGCGCCAAACGGACAGGCACGAACACATTGACCACATCCGGTACAAATCTCCGTGTTGATCCGTACGATTCGGTCTTCTCTTTTATCCTTTACGATGGCATCTTCGGGACAGACAATCAGACAGGGTGCGTCTTCACACTGCCGGCAGGTTGTGGGGAAATGGTACGGTAGCCCGTATTCACGACTCTCGATAAAGCTAATGACGGTAATGCGTGAACACCCCGATGCCATTACCCCGTCGTTTTCCAATGCACAGGCCAGTTCACAAGCCCGGCATCCAATGCACTGATCGGGGTTGATTTTTAGCTGGAGCATCAAGTTGGTTCCTTTAATCGTCAATGATCAATTCCAATTTGTTTGGGGGTTAACTCAATAAACCCAACCCGGCTGAACCGGAATTGAATATCCAATTATCAATATCCAATGTCCAATTATCAAGTAGGGGTGCCCCTTGTGGGTACCCGAATAACCACAGGCGATTCGCGAAAACGGGCAGACACAAGGCCTGCCCCTACATGGCATACAGCCGACTGCTTTGTAGTTCAGGGATTTATCCCTGCTAAACCGTGGGCCGAATTCCGAAGGCATTATGTTATTTCAATAAATAGGTACTAAGACCGAGCCGCTCAAGCGTTTCCGGTGTGGGCACTCCCTTTTCGTCCCACCCCATGGATTGGTAGTAGGCGGCTCGCACCCGGTCGAATGTGGGGTTCATGCTTTTGCCCTTACCCGGCCCATCCACAGGACTTTCGCCCAGGCGATGAGAGTAGCAATCATCGTCCATGACGAGTCCCTCGCGAACATTGTACATCCGTAAGAGATTGATCACCCGTTCACCCACGGTCAGGCATTCCTCAACGGTAAAATCCCCTCCCGTCAACACGTTCAGGGTGTGCACGGTATGTTTCAGACTGCAGGCCTGGAAGTAGCAGAACACCAGGCACTCCTCGAACTGGCGTTTTGGGCCGGTCTTGGCCTGAACTTTCGCCAGGTAGGCATTTGGTTCGCTGGTCGGTTCCGTAAACCCCAGCTCCGGATTGGCCCGGCTGGTCATGTCCACGCCTTCCTGACTGGCCGTGTTCGATATGACCTGGGTAAAAAGGGTTCCCCAGCGGGTACGGGGGTCATGGATGTGGGGTGCATTGCCCTGTTTCACGTAAACGGCCATGTCATCCAATTTGCCGCCCAAACCCCTGGCGGCCCGCATCACCCCGCCTGCCAACACATCACCGACACCGTCTCTATCACTGATTTTCCTCAGAATTTGTTCGACCGCTTCGATATTGCCCCAGGTCAAGTCGATTCCGTCGAGATTTTCCT
>JAOZRT010000367.1 GCA_029940035.1 Desulfobacterales bacterium | reverse complement strand
AAGACTGATCGAACAGAAGTAGAAACGCAGAGAAATAATTTTTCCTTTTCTATTAATATCAAACTCATCTTTGGTAAAAGGATGTGGTTCTATTATAGTTTCTTTACCGAATCTAATGACCATTAATTTCACTTCTGCATTAGAAGATATCTGTTCACTATCATCCAATACAATAGCAAGGTCAATATCGCTATTCTCATTTTGATTCTCTGTCACATAAAGACCAAACAACCATGCCTCGGAAAATTTAATTTATCCTGAAAACCTTATTCAATTGGTGCACTATGCAGCCGACCATAAGGGATTCCAAGTGTCTTCATTCTATGTCGCAGTGTCCCCGGATTTATGCCGAGCAATTCGGCGGCTCCACCCGGTCCATTGATTTTCCCTTTTGATGTCTTCAATGCGTGCCGAATGTGCCTGGAAATTACCACATTTAATTCGAGCAATTTGTCGTTAGATGGTGGCGGGGTAAACTGTTCATCATTATCATTAAAACAAACAACATCTTGGAACGTAAGTGGTTCACCTTTACTCAGGATTAGAGCACGTTCTATTACGTTTTCTAACTCTCTCACGTTGCCAGGCCAGGAGTAGACCATTAACCTCTCCATGGCGCCTTTATCTAATGTTGGCGGTGTTGGCAGCCGCACCTCCTTTGACTTTTTTTCGATTAAGTAGCTGACAAACGCAGGAATATCTTCTTTTCGCTCTCTTAAAGGCGGTATTTGGATAGGAAATACATTGAGCCTGAACCACAAGTCCTCTCGGAACCTCCCCTTTTTGATCAGGCCCTGTAGATCCTGGTGGGAGGCCGCAATAATCCTATTATTGACCTGGATCGGTGTGGAACCTCCAACCCTTACTATTTCCTGCTCCTGAAGTACACGAAGCATTCTAACCTGGGCATTTAATGGCAGCTCGGCCACCTCATCAAAAAAAATAGTGCCTTTGTCGGCCCTTTCAAAGCAGCCGCGATTACGGGCTATGGCACCGGTAAAAGCCCCTTTTTCATGACCAAATAGTTCACTGTCTATAAGGGTTGGCGGTATAGCTCCGCAGTTGATTTTAATAAAAGGGCCATTTCTGCGGTGAGAAAGTTTATAAATGGTGTGAGCTATGACTTCTTTCCCCACACCCGTCTCACCGAGGATCAACGCCGGGCTGTCTAGCTGGGAGATTTCTCGAACCATTTCCATAACACCTTTCAACCCAAAATCTTTACCAATAATTTCATCACCAGAGAGACGTTGAAGTTCCCGTTGGAGATACCGGTTGTCATCGGCTAGCAAATCCTTAAGCCTGATGATTTCTTGATACTTGATGGAATTAGAGAAAGCGGTGGCAAAAGGATCATTTAACATGGAAAACAAGCGTAGATGCTCCTCTGAATATCTGTTTCTCCCTTCTGCTATAAGAGCCACAGTTCCTATTCTCAATCCTTCGGTAGTCAGGCGTATGAGTAACAGTGAAAGGTCTGTATCTTCATGGTTAGATAGGAGATTCATATGTTTATAGGCAGGTAGGAGATCGTTGACGACAGGATCTAATTCCGGACAATTTACGATCCTTGACTGCGGCCAAGCCTTGCCTTCCATTAATGCTCTGGTGTCCGAAGATAGGGGCATTATTGTTTCAGGGTATTTTACTTCAGAAGCAGTGACTACTGTCTTTACTTTAATGCCGCCGAACTCGGGCTCATATAAACTTAGTGACATTATGTCTCCGGGTAAAAAAGACTTAAGATAATGTAAAAGCCGTTGCATTCCTTGTCCGAAATCCAAATATCCGCATATGCACATTGTCGCCTGGCGGAAAAAATCGTTATCGTTCATAACCATTTCATTCACTGTTTGTTTTGGATTGGCGCACAATACAATTATTAAATACGACAGAATTAACAAATACAATAAAACAAATTACCATTATTGTGAATTACTGTCAACTAAGAATTGGTAAGCCCCTGTATTTACGGAAAGTTCAATTTTGGTACGGTTTGTGTAAGCTGTACTGTAATATAGATGAATAATACGTACGAAATAATAGATGAAATGGATTGAAATTATAGAACTTCGGTCGGCAACAGGAAACCGGGATCTATTAGATAACGAAATTTTTACTTCCCTGATGGATAGAAGAGATCCGAAAGTAAATTTTGGGAGGTAAAAACCCATTTCAAAGTCCGAAATTAGGAAGGGAGAGGACCTAAATGAATGATGCAAGACTAAATGTTGAACAGGTAGAGGCAGATGTCCTTTGCATCGGTGGTGGGCCGGCTGGTTTGTGTGCTGCTATACGGGCCAGTGAGCAGGGCGCCAAGGTTGTCGTTATTGACAAATCACATACCTTGAGAAGTGGTGATGCGGGCATGGGCAACGACCATTTCATGTGCCACATACCGGATGTCCAGGGCGAGCTACCAGGTTTCTTTAACAAAATAGGGAAAATGTCCCAGGCAGTTACCAAAACTTTCTGGGAAAATGCATATGATTTAGTGAAACTTTGGGACAGCTGGGGCATCCCTATGAAATATGAAGGGAGATATGAATTTGCTGGGCATTCAATCCCCGGGTACCCTAACTTCATGTTGCATTTTAGCGGACAAAACACAAAGGTAAAGCTCACCAAACAGGCTAAAAAAGCAGGTGCCAAAATCATCAACCGGGTTATGATCCTTGATCTGATCCATGATAACGGCACAATCGCAGGCGCGATAGGTTTTGATGTCAGGAATCCGAAACTACTGGTTTTCAAAACTAAAGCTGTGATTCTTGCAACCGGGAAATGCATGCGCCTTTTCCCGCAAAATACCGGATCGCTATTCAATACAAGCACCTCACCGGTCAATACCGGTGATGGTCGTGCCATGGCGTATCGAGCAGGCTGTGAACTCACCGACATGGAACTAAATGATCGATGGTCCGGTCCCAAGTATTTTGCAAGAAACGGGAGGGGGTCATGGACGGGTGTTTTTAGAGATCCGAATGGTATTCAGATAGATCCCGGGAATGAAATGCCTGCACACTTTTATCCGGAATTGCACGAAAACTATCAAAAGTCTGGAAGAGGACCCTTGTATATGGACCTCTCTGATATTTCAGATGAAGATTACGAGTACATGAAGCACTTCTTGATACATGAAGCAAACACACCCATCCTTGACTTTTTCAAAGAGGAAGGCGTGGATCCCAGAGAACATCCATTTGAATTCATGACCTATGGTCTGATTACTCCTGGAGGAATCAACTACAATGAAAAGTGTGAAACTCCTTTAGCAGGACTATTTGCTGCCGGAGATGAGTTCATGTCATTTTATATTGCCGGTGCCGCGGTTTTTGGCAGTATTGCCGGAGAGAGCGCTGCCGCCTTTGCAGCACAGGCAAAGCCATTAGATGAAAAACGCGCTCAAATTCCTGTAGTCACGGCCAAGGAATTGTTAGAGTCGGTTTTGAATCGTACGGATGGCGCCACCTGGCAGGAAGCCAACAATGCAATCCAACAGGTAATGGCAGACTATTGCGGACTCATTCGATCTGAGACGCTGCTGACGGCAGGACTGGAGCACCTGAGGCGGCTGAAGAAAAAGGTGCCCCAGGTGCTTATGGCCCAAAATCAGCACGAACTGATGCGCTGTGTTGAGGTATTGAATCTCTTCGACATTGGTGAGATTACATTCGTTGCCGCCAGGGAAAGGAAGGAGACCCGACAGTACCACCGTCGTACAGATTTTCCCTTTGAAAATCCTATTATAGGTGCTCAGACGCTTGCCGTCAAAAAAGAAAATGGGCAACCGGTCCCGAAATGGATAATGAAAGCATAAAAACATCATATTATTTTTTTTAAATTGTTTGTTAAGGAATCGAGGAGTCAATATGCCGGCAGTGATAGATAAAGAGAAATGTAATGCATGTGGCGTTTGTGTCAAGATCTGTCCCACAGATGTCTATTATGGTTCAAAACCTAAAGAGATACCTGTGGTCATGTATCCTGAGGAATGCTGGCACTGCAACGCATGTGTTCATGATTGTCCACAAGACGCAATTCACCTGAGGATAGCTTTAAATATGCAATTGGTCTACAAAAGTTAAAGTCATCTCCGGTGGCTTTCGATTAGTCACTAATAACGATCTCATAAAAAGGGGGGAGTAACATGAAAAAGAAACTTATCGGAATCATTTTTTTGTGCATTTTGTTTACCATTGGCTCAACAGCCTCAAGTTATGCAGATGAGGTAATTAAACTAACTCACAATCTGGCCACCCCGCCGACACACCAACGCTGGGTAAAGGCCATTAAACCATGGATCGCTGAGATAGAAAAGCTATCTGAAGGG
>JAOZRT010000366.1 GCA_029940035.1 Desulfobacterales bacterium | reverse complement strand
CCGATGGCGCAGTTGTTTCCGATGTCCGAAGAGATGATCGCTTCCTTGGGAAGAGCGGCCTTGATGGCGCGCCAGGCCATGCGTGCCGTCAATTTTTCAGGTTCACGCTTCTGGCAGCGTTCGTTCCAGGTGGTGCCCTCATCGTCCTGTTCATGATCCATGGTGGCCAGTTCCTTGTCCCAGTCTTCTTTGGCTTTTTGGACAAAGGCCTTGCGCTCTTCACGGCCCTCATCACCGGCCGTGGAAGACAGTTGACTCAGAAGGGCATCAGCCACTTTCCTGGAATCTCCTACAATTCCTACACTAATAGGTTTGGTAAGGCCAATGCGGTCAGGATTGATATCGACCTGAATAATCTTTGCGTTGTGCGGCCAGTAATCAATGATGCCGTAACTGGGCAGGGTCGAGAAAGGATTCAAACGGTTGCCCAGGGCCAGGACCACATCAGCCTTGGAAATAATATTCATCCCGGCTTTTGAACCATTGTAACCCAAGGGGCCTGCAAACAGCGGGTGACTGCCGGGGAAAGCGTCATTGTGCTGATAGTTGCAGCAAACCGGGGCGTCCAGGCGTTCGGCCAGCGTTTTGGTTGCTTCGATGGCATTGCCGAGCACGACACCACCGCCGTTCAGGATGACAGGGAATTTGGCATTGGACAGAAGTTCGGCGGCCTGAGCGATGGCGTTCTCGCCGCCGGCCGGACGCTCAAATTCGATAATGGAGGGCATGTCGATTTCAACGACCTGGGTCCAGAAGTCGCGCGGGATATTGATCTGGGCCGGCGCAGAAGCGCGCTTGGCCTGCAAGATCACCCGATTGAGAACCTCGGCCATACGGGCGGGGTGGCGTACTTCTTCCTGATAGGCAACAATGTCCTCAAACATGGCCATCTGGGGGACTTCCTGAAAGCCGCCCTGCCCTATGGTCATGTTGGCGGCCTGGGGGGTTATCAGCAGGAGAGGCGTGTGGTTCCAATAGGCGACTTTAACAGCGGTAACGAAATTGGCGATACCGGGACCGTTCTGACCGACCAGCATGCTCATCTTGCCGGAAGCGCGGCTAAACCCGTCCGCCATCATGCCGCCGCTGTTTTCATGGCCGCAATCCCAGAACATGATACCAGCTGCGGGAAACAGGTCGGTAACCGGCATCAACGCCGAACCGATAATGCCAAACGCATTATCGATGCCATGCATCTGCAGGACCTTGATAAAAGCTTCTTCGGTTGTCATTTTAATTTTTCCCATGATTTACCTCCTAAGGTGATGTTGTGCTTGATGTTTTGCTTGTTTTGCTGTCGCTTTAATTATTTCCGGGCTTACCATTATTAACTGTATCGGGCCGGATAAAATTATCCGGATGATTGAATTTCCAGTGTACATCTTTAAGATAATCAGATGCGGCCTTTCCCTCGCCTGCTTTCAAAAGCTTTAAAAAGACGTCGTGCTCTTCCACGATCGCCCGTTTAAAACGGTCCCGGTAGCTCTTTAGGGCGAAGCCGAAAAGCCTCAGTTTCAAATTTCCCACGTATATAGTCAGCTCCCGGTTGGGGGAGAGATCCAAAAAGATTTTGTGCAAATGAATATTCGTCTCGTGAAATTCCCGATTTTTACCTTTCTCGATGGCCTTGAACATCTTGCGGTTACAGCGCTCCATAGCATTGATTTTTGCATTGCTGATCCGATCGAATACGGTCATGACCGCTTGGGACTCCAGTGCTCCAATTATTTCGAAAAGATCCAACAGGTCATCATAGGTGAGGACATTAATCAGGACACCCCGCTGGGGCATGATGGTGACCAGGCCCTGAACCTCCATCTGGGCAAGGGCCTCACGCAGCGGTGTCCGGCTGACATTCAGCTCCTCCGTCAACTGCCGCACGTTGATAAATGCACCGGGTTTCAATTGACCGTTCTCGATCTGACCGACCAGGTAATCGAAAATCTCCTTGCGCAGGCTCCAGTTGTTTTGAGTTGTAATCGGGGACATGATTGTAAAAAACTCCCTAAATGAATGCTTGGATCATTGGATACTAGGATCCCAGTTAATTGTCAAGTAATAATTTATGTTCAGGTTAAAATTCACGCAGTTTTCTATATCCGGTTGAATTGACATTAAAATACCATCATTATATATACAAATGTCCCATCGTAACATTCTTATTTTCAATCATCATAGGGTGACCCAATGAAAAACAGAACGTTCACGGCGGCTCTCATTTCAGGGTAATCCTCCCTGATCTGCCGGGGTTCGGCGAAAGCACGAGAAATTTCAAGGCTGTCTATACCTATGCGGTCCAGGCTGAGCGACTCCATCGATTCCTGGGAGCAATCGGCATCAGGGTATTCCATCTCGTACGTTCCGCTATAAACATATTGACCTGTTTTTCTCTTAGGTGTATTAATTAAGACCCTTAATTCCAAGGGAAAATATAATAACAGGAGGCAACACACTATGAATAAAGGCGATTTGATTAATGAAGTGGCAAATGTCGTTTCTTCAAAGAAAGAAGCTCAAGCCGCTGTTGATTGCGTTTTATCTACCATTGTTGGTGCATTAGGAAATAATGACGCTGTTCAGCTTGTAGGATTCGGGACCTTTAAGGTTAATAAGAGAAAAGCCAGGGAAGGCAGAAATCCACAAACTGGCGCGACCATGCAGATAGCGGAAAAAATGGTTCCAAAGTTCACCCCGGGGAAGGCTATGAAAGATGCTGTGAACTAACCCTCTTTCAGCAGCGTTGTCGTTGCTTTTAGCTCCAAAAATCAATCGTGCTAAAAAGGGCATTTCATCGGGTCGGTGAATGCCCTTTCTTATACCTGCAATATTAATGCAAAACCCAGAACGTTATTTAGGAGCAATGTTGAAAAAATATACAACTGAACAGATTAATCAAGTCGTAAAAGGTACACTTGTCGGCAGCCCAACGATTATGATCACAAGTGTGGAACAAATAATCGACGCAACGGAAAACCAGTTAACGTTTATTGGGGAGAAAAATTACATAAAGCTATGGGAACAATCACGTGCTCCGGCTGCAATCATCAATGACAACCTGGATGTTGAACCGGGAAAGGGCCGGGCACTTATACGCGTAGCAGATGCCGATCTTGCTTTGGCACAAGTCCTTAAGCTGTATGAGCCTGCCCCTCCGAAATGTGAGCCTGGTATACATCCAACTGCGGCGGTCGACGCCACAGCCGAAATCTGCGCGGGTGCCGCAATCGGGGCCGGATGCTATATTGGAGCCAATGTCGTTATCGGCACGAACACCAGGCTTTATCCTAATGTAACCGTACTGGATGACACCCGCATAGGCAGTGAAACAATTATCTGGTCAGGCACGGTCATACGTGAACGCTGCCGGGTGGGGAATAGCTGTATTATCCACCCCAACGTGACCATTGGCGCGGACGGCTTTGGTTTTCGCCCCTCGCAAGATGGGCAAGGCATCGTCAAAATTCCACAAATCGGTACGGTTGAGATTGGAGATAACGTCGAGCTTGGCGCAGGGACCTGCGTTGACCGGGGCAAGTTCAGTGCTACAACGATCGGTGACAATACGAAAATAGACAACCTTGTTCAAATCGGCCACAATTGTAAACTTGGCCGATTATGTATGATGTCCGGCCAATCCGGACTTGCCGGGACCGTAACGTTAGGTGATGGCGTCATGATGGGAGGGGGGGCGAGAGTAAAGGATCATGTAACCATTGGCGCCGGTGCTAGACTTGGCGGAAATGCCGGTGTCATAAACGATGTGGCCCCAGGAAAAACAGTTCTAGGCATTCCTGCGATCGACCATCGACAGACGTTACGGATTTGGGCAGCACAAAAACAGCTTCCTGATCTCATTAGACAAATGAAGAAAAAATAGGGGCCTGTTCCCCGATTTTTTTTCTAACAGTGCTTTAGGAAGGTCTGATTTTTTTTAAATTGGTGCTATCCCAGTTGTGGTTGGACACCTGTTGATTTATATTTTTAAGATAAAGTGATCTCGGCTGTTTTATTGATATCTGCAATTCAACCAGACTGATAATAATCTCCATTATGGATCGATTTCGAGGCCAATATTGGTTTTTAAAACCTACGTGGAATTTACCGGTGCTGAATATGAATTATGCCGGTGGAGCTTCGAATCCCCCTATCAACCATAAAAATACAGTAAAAATGACGACCTGAACAATCCAACCGATAAGACAAACTCCCACTGCGCGCCAAGTGCTTTTATAATCAAGCGCTTGCCTGACGGCAATGACCATCGCTACCAACATCCAGATGCCGGTTATGAAATTGAGGATGTTCCCCAGCATGGGGATGATTCCCAAAACGCGCAGCAC
>JAOZRT010000083.1:7909-15975 GCA_029940035.1 Desulfobacterales bacterium | reverse complement strand
CTTCACCCTCAGACGCCTTGGCTCTGAAGCTCTCCGGCTTTTGCAACGACAGGGTTAACTTAGCTATAATATTGGTTTTGTCAAGAAATATAGATATATGCAGGTTATCCGGGTTGATGCACGGCTTGACAATCAAGGGCCGGGGCCTTAATTTGAACGATCTTAAATGGATATGGAGCGTATTGTCGAAATTGAGGATATATTGAGGACGGACGGCATAAATAAATGACACAGATGATAGCGGTGGTCGGCAAGTCGAAATCAGGAAAAACAAGACTCATCGAAAAGCTGATCCCTGAGTTGAAAAAAAGAGGGTACCGGATCGGTTCGGTGAAACATGCCCATCATGGATTCGAGATTGATAAAAAGGGCAAGGACAGCTACCGGCACAGAGCAGCCGGGGCAGATGTCGTGGTCGTTGCCTCGCCTGATGAAATTGCCATGGTCAAGAAAATCAATACTGATTCCCTTGACAACCTGGGGATTTTTTTTGCCGACATGGATCTGGTCCTGGTTGAAGGCTATAAAAGGACACAGCATCCTAAAATTGAAGTTTTCGACCAAAGGAGCCATAAGGCCCCCTTGGGGTTGAATAAAGAGGAACTGGTTGCTATTGTTACCGACGATGCCGTGGATGTTGACGCGCCTCTTTACAGAAGAGATCAGATTGTCGAACTGGGCGACCTGATCGAGAGGAGATATTTAAAATCATGAAAGAAATTCTAATTGTTTTGGCGGTGATGGGGGTGTGGGTTCTTTTGCAGGCATATATCCTGCCCAAGATGGGGATATCCACCTGAATGAGCAGTGCCTGTCAGGTGACAGACAAACCCGCAGTTGCAGAGCCGTTGAGTGATGACGCTAAGGACAATCCCTCAAATTAGAAACAGCCCCAAGGTTGTTTCCCGAAAATAAGTAATAAAAATACAACGCCATGTACTTCCTATTTTCCGGAGGCGCATGGCGTTTATCTGGACTTTCGTTCTCACGTGAGTGAAAAGAGTTTTTGAACATATTTTTGGTGAAAGTGCGGTTCCGAAATACCCTGCAGTTTATTGCCGGGATATGATTTTAACCCGCCAAACGAACGGCGGATAAGCATTTCGCATAATAGCGACGCAGTCGCGTTTCATAAAATCGTGGAACACGATTTTATTGCCATGTTGTTTATGCAACCTTGGGGGTAATGCTGCTGTCAAATAGTTTCCTGTCCTCGAATTCACTCTGCTTGGCATCATTCCACTGGCCCACGGGCCTCAGATATCCCACCACCCGGGAATAGACTTCACAGTCCTGATACTGTCTCAACACCGGGTCCTCCAGAAAGCAGGCATCGCATTTGATTATAAACTTGTTTGTTTCCGGCTCGTAAACACTCCCGCCGTCAATGCGGATGCCGTCGGCCTGGGGGGTTGCCGACACACTCATCGGTTTCTTGCAGTCGTGACACTCGCCGTTCCAGGCCAGCGCTTCTTTTTCAGGGTTTTCATCAAAGAGTTCGTGCAATCTTTCAACGGTCATGTGGGACATGGCAGAAACCTCCTAAATAACTTTGATATGATATACTGCTCACGATGGAGCCGGTAACAATCATAGGTATGATTATTTGAACACAAAACACATTATAGTAAATATATATAGTGTGTCAAGGGTGATAGTATACCATATATGGGGTAAATAATTACAAAGCCACGATTATGGAATGAAAGCAACTTGGAGAGGATTTTAAATTTATTATTTCACCGCAGAGGCGCGGAGAACGCAGAGGGGTTTTATTTTGCCATGAAATGGCACGATGTTTTAAAAGAATCAGTATCTCCCGATTCTTTTAAAGAAATTAATCTCAGCGTCCTCTGCGTCTCGAGCGTAGCGGGCGGTGAGATATATCAGGTCCTTTCAGGGCCAATATCATGCCACCCTTTTTAGGGGTGGTAGTTGACTATTAAAAGACGATGACAACCCTGCAGTCAGCCAGAATATTGTCAGGGATTTCGGCAATTGCCTTCAAGATGGTGTAGGATTGCGGCTCCACCAAAAGGCTGCGGTCGCCCTCAAAGGTGCCCTTGGCGGAAATGACATAGGGGAGCGACCCGGCGCGCTGGCTCTGCTGAGCCTGGGCCTTGCTGTTGTAATAGCGCACGTACCCGCCGGTTATTGCTTTTTGCAGATCCAGGTACTCGCCGGGGTACACCTGTTCCCCTTGGCAAAAAATTTTGGGTTTCAGACAAGGCTTGAAGCCAATCTGACGGGCATCGATCACGAGTCCGGTGTAGGGCGGCGTTTCAGGCGGCTTGCCTGTTGCCGGTCCGCGGGGGCTCATTTCCTGGTGGGCTTCCAGGGTATTGAGCCGCCGGGTGAGATCGGTCAGGAGGGCCGAAATGGCAGCCATCCTTTTTTCCTGGTCGATCATTTGATTTCTAAGGGCTGATAGCTCAGATTCCGAAGCATAGGCGGCATTGATGAAAAACGGTTTGTCTGCAGCATACGTCTGCCAGGCCTTTGCAAGTTCCTGGAAAAGATAAAGCAGCCTCTCTTTTTCAGCGGAAATTTTTTTCAAACCTGAAATCTGCTTTTCCAGGGTCCGGATGCGCCACTCGAGGTCATCCAGGCGGTTTTCCAGGTTAGCGCCGGTTGCGGTTGCTTTTGAGGGTTGCCGCGGCTCTTCGAGGCGTGTGATCAGAATGTCAGCCAGTTTTCCCCAAAGCGGCATGCTCACGCCCACTTCCACCGTGTCTTTGGCCAGCTTTTTTGAGTAATCTACGTTGGAGAATCGAACCAGGCCCTGGATGGTGGAGACAACGCTTTCATCGGTCACGATTTTATTTTCAACAATGGTTGTGGAATCGATGTGGACGCCTTTGATGACTTCCAGAATATTTCGCTGTGCCACGATCACCGCCGCTCGATATGCGAGGGCTTCGGCCTGGTCACTGTTGCGTTTGTTCTTGGGCGCCACCCCCAGTCCTTTGGCATAGACCGTTTGGTTGAGCCAATCAATGTATCCGTAATCACCGATTTTTTCATTGGATTTACCGGCCGCGCTGCAGGGGAGGGAGAGTGCCAGGATTGACACTGCGATCAGGACAAGCAGGTGGCGGACGTGCAATCGGGTTTGCATGTGCTATTCTCCGCAGCGCTTTGGTGGTGATTGAAGCCAGGGTTCCCACAGGATCTGACCTAGAAATTTGTCTGCCCCAGGGCTTTCGACTCCCCAGTAGTTGTTGGTGAGGTCGAGTTCGATGGGTGCGTAGCTCTGAACCTCAAACGGGTTGTTGTTCACAAAACTGGTGTTGCGAATCACAGGTGCGATGCCCTCGCCTTCCACAACCATACCTCCCTGTCCCTGGTTAGCGGACAGTACCGAGCATGTGATGCTGGGCCTGGCATTGTCCTGCAAATGGAGACCAGCCTGAGAAGCGCCTGTTATGGTGGTGTGGGTGATGAGCGGCTGACTGTTGATGATGGTAAGGCCTGTTTCTGCATTTTCGATCAGGGCATATTCGAAGACCGCGTGCCCGGAATTCTTTAACAGCACACCGCCCCATGAGCCAGGGGTATTGTTCGCGGAAACCGGACTGAAACGCACCAATTGATTCTGCCTGCCATAGACGGCAATGTTTCCACCGGATATCGTGAGCATGGTGCCGGGCAAAAAAAGGATTTCCACCCCCGGGGCGATATGAAGCGTTGCGCCCGGTTTTACCACAAGATCGGATTGGACGGTATAGGGGCTTCGGTCTTTTGTCAGCAGGGCGCTGGCAACAACGGCGCCACCGAGGGAAGGACCTGGCCGGGGCAGATCATTGAGGTTGGGTTCAGGAAGGGAGACAATTTTTGTAAAACGACTGTAGCCGCCCCGGTTGCCGGCCGTGTCAAAAGCCCTGACCTTGACAAAGGCGGGCTCGAAGTTTTCAAGCTGGTCGATCACAGCTGCATTTTTTTCCAACGCGACGGCCAGCGCGTATCCGCTCAACGGTGACGGGCCCATCCATACCTCATACCCGGCCAGGTCTTCCTCAATGTTTTGATCCCAGGTCAGATCGACCCTCTGGTCAAGGGAAAGAGAGGTCAGCCCGGTTACTGTATTCGGTGGCCGGGCATCGATGTCGATGATGTGAACGGGATCCATGGCGGTCACCTGAGAACCGGAAGAGTTGACCAGGTAGGCTTTAGACATCAGGCCGTACATCTGTTCGCCGGGCGCGACCGTATAGACCCCCTCGTAAATCTCCCGTGAGGCCATTTCCCTTTCAATGGCCCGCATCAGGTCCTGTGTCAATTCATGACCGCTTTTTCGGTACTGTTCCTGAATCGAATGCATCACCTCGGCCCTGACGGCTGTTTTCATGTCAGACGAGAGCGGCCTGAGCGGGATGGCGCTCTTGAATTCGCCGAGATCCACATAGGCTTTGCAGTCCCTATCGCCGATCAGCCGCAAGGAGACCGGTTGGCCTGCTGTAAACGGTTTTCCGGAATTGATACAGGCAAAAAGATCGATTTTGGGAAGGGACGCCTGCATGGCCAGGGCCGATTCAGGCAGTTCGATGGTTGAGGCGATTTCCCTGAACACATCGTCGGTCTGGCTCAACATTTCCGTGCCCCTCAGATTCCAGACAGCCGCAACAGCCGCCATGAGCAGACCGACCGGGTTGCTGGAGATGCCTCCGGCATGAGCACGGTTCACATGCCTGGCCCGCCACAGGAGGTTGCCTGTGTTAAGATCCCACATGTTAACCTTGCAGCCGACCGCTATCTGTGAATATACGCCAATGAAGATCTGATCGAAATGCGTGACCTCACCAGTTACAACCGCATCCACACCCAGAATGCTCTTCAGTTTTTGAGGGTTTTGCGCTATCATGCGGTTGATTGCTTCGGTATCTTCCAGTCCGGCATTCTTGAGACGCGTGTCTGTGTCGAATATTTCGAGGTCTCTGAAGGGCAGGGAGCTGATGTGATTGTACATCCCGGCCCTCACGATATCTTCGGGGTGCTCAAAATTGGATTTCAAGCTGTAGGATTTCATTTCAAGTGCTGTAAACGGAAGCACGGCAATGGAAACCGGCTTGTGGTTTTTATAATAAGCCGTGTTTTCATATTCGCCGTCGAAAGCTTTGAATGCTTCGGAAGTGGCCATGATGGTCGGGATTGGATTGTCCCCTTTATAATGGACACAGCCTGAAAGTGCAGTCACGAAGAGGAGCACACAAATCGACAGGCGGAACAGATGGCTTAAACGGGTATTTTTCACGATGCTGCCTCTTGAATTTCTTTAAAGAAAAAAGTAGGTCAAAGAAGCATACAAGTCAATGAAAAAGGGTGCCACGTCTTTGGCGTTGACATGCGCAGCTGGGGTTTACATAAAAGCTACTTTTCACTTTAAGGTTGCCGGTGATATTAGGGAGTGGTGTAATGGTGCATAAAGGAAGACATAATGCCCTAACGGATGTCGAGGGGATTGCCGTCGGGCAGTATACGAACCAACAGGCTGCCTGCGGAGTGTCGGTGGTTATCTGTGAGGAAGGGGCGGTGGCCGGCGTGGATGTCAGGGGCGGGGCGCCCTGTACCCGGGAGACTGACCTCCTGTTGCCGGGTAAACTGGTGGAGAAAGTCCAGGCTGTTGTGTTAACCGGCGGTTCGGTGTACGGTCTGGCTGCGGCTGATGGCGTGGTCCGCTGGCTGGCGGAAAAAGGTTGCGGTTTCCCCCTGGACGATACCCATGTGGTGCCCATTGTTCCGGCGGCCGCGTTGTTCGATCTGGGCCGCGGGGCGGATTTTGTTCCCCCAATCGATGCTGCCTGGGGTAGAAAAGCATGTGAGGCTGCCGCGTCAGGACCCGTGGCGAGCGGCAGCGTAGGGGCTGGTACGGGTGCTTCTGCCGGTGGCATAAAAGGGGGGATCGGATCAGCCAGTTTAGTTCTGGAATCGGGACAGGCAGTGGCGGCCCTGGTGGCCGTCAATCCGCGCGGCTCAGTGGTAAACCCCAAAACAGGCGAACTGTGGGAACGCGGACTTGAACTGAACAACGAATTCGGGGACCAGGGGCAACGGAGGGTCAAACTGCCGCCGCTGCCCGAGGCAGCCCCCGGGAGCAACACGACCATTGCTGTAGTGGCCACAGACGCAGTGCTGACCAAATACGAAGCGCAGAAGATTGCCCAGATGGCCCATGACGGTATGGCCCGAGTCATACGGCCCATCCACACCATGTTTGACGGTGACACTGTTTTTTGCCTTGGGACGGGAAAAAAAGAGCTGCACGAAACTGAGGGCTTCATTGCCGGTCAACACCCGGAGGCACTCAATGGGCTGGGTAATGCCGCCACGGACTGTCTGGCGCGTGCCATTCTCCAGGCAATCGTGTCTGCGGAAAGTCTGGCGGGAATAATCGCTTTCAGGGACCTTGAAAATCTGTAAACCACAAAGGACACAAAGAATTATTCAGTACAGTGATTTGGCATAACGCTTCAGAGGTGCATATTATCAATGCACATACGAAAATAGCGCTAAAAATGTTGATAGTACCGTAATCTACAACCTATGGAGGAACAATTATGAAAAAGAGTCTGTTTGTCATCTTTCTGCTGGCTGTGTTCCTGACAGCCGGTAACGTACTTGCCGATACACCCAAAAAGGGCGGCAGCCTGGTGGTGTGTCAAGCTGCCGAACCCCAGGGACTGGATCCCACGGGGAACACGGCCGCAGCCATTGATCGGGTCGTTTTTGCCAACATCTACGAGGGACTCATCAAGGTCAACAGCAATGGCGAATTCATCCCGGGCCTGGCCATTACCTGGATCGTGTCCGGGGATGGATTGACCTACACCTTTCATTTGCGCCAGGGGGTCAAGTTTCACAATGGCCAGATGTTCAATGCGGAAGTGGCCAAGTGGAACCTGGAGCGGGCCATGAATGAAAAAACCGTAAACCCCCATCCTGAATATTTTCGCGTGATAGCGAAAATGGAAACGCCTGATGAAGGCACTTTGATCATTACCCTCAAAGATGTGGATGCACTTTTTATCGCCCACATGGCTGAGGGCGATGCGGTTATGCTGCCCATGGTGGGTTACAAAGGCGCCAAGTCAAATCCAGTGGGCACCGGCCCATTCCGGTTCTTGAAATGGGTCAGGGGCGACCGCGTGGAGATGGCTCGTTTTGACGGTTACTGGAATCCGGAACTGCCCTACCTGGACAAGGTCACCTTCAAGTTCATCGGCGACGCCAGTGCTCAGCTGGCGGCCCTCAAGGCCGGCGACATCGATGTCATCGGCGGCATCGCGGCACCGGAATCAGCCATGTCCCTGTCCAAGGACAAACGCTTCAAGGTGTATGCCGGGACTTCCACAGGTGAAGTGATCATGTCCACTAACAACAAAGCAGCCCCTTTTGACAACAAGAAGGTGCGCCAGGCCATGGCCTATGCCATCGACCGCCAGGCTGTGGTGGATCTGGTAATGTTCGGGTACGGTACCCCCATCGGCTCACACTGGTCACCCTCCACACCTTATTATGTGGATCTGACCCAGAAGTTTGCCTACAACCCGGAAAAGGCCAAGGCGCTGCTGGCCGAAGCCGGTTACCCCAACGGGTTTGACGCCACCATCAAGCTGCCGGCCATTTACAGCTATTCCAAGCGGGCCGGTGAAGTGATCGCCGACATGCTCGGCCATGTCAACATCCGGCTGACCATCGAAATTGTGGAGTGGGGACAGTGGATCGAGCGTATTTTCAAGAAAAAAGAGTTTCAGCTGACCATGATCGGTCACGTGGAAGCGTGGGACATCGGCATTTATGCCAACCCCAACTACTACTTCCAGTATGATTCCCAGGAATTCCGGGATGCCTATGCCAAGGCCCTCAAGGCGCCCAGTGAAGCGGAAAAAGCCAAGTGGTTCGGCAAGTGCCAGGAAATCATCGCCGAAGACGCTGTCAACGGCTTCCTGTTCTCGGCTTCCGGTCTGCCGGCCATGAAGGCGGAGGTGATGGGCTGGTGGAAAAACTACCCGACCATTGCCATGGACTGTACGCAAGTCTGGCTCCAATAAATTGGCGCAGCCAATTTA
>JAOZRT010000083.1:0-7809 GCA_029940035.1 Desulfobacterales bacterium | reverse complement strand
GCAGCCAATTTATTGGTATACGCGGCTTCGCCGCTCAATAACTGTTTGCGACCTACTTTCGGTAGGCCGCAAACAGTTATTATTCCAGATTCCGAATTCCGAAATCCACAGTCCGCATTCGATATGGTTCGCTATTTCATAAAAAAGCTGATTACCCTCGTGGTGCTGCTGCTCCTGGTATCGATTACCGTGTTCTCGGTACTGTATGTCCTGCCTGGAGACCCGGCCCAGATTATTCTGGGCCTCAACGCTACAGAGGAAACCCTGGCCAACCTAAGGGCGGAACTGGGATTGGACAGGTCTTTCTGGGTGCAGTACCTGGGGTGGATAGGGGATATTCTCTCCGGCAAGGGAAGCTGGTCCATCAACTACGACATGCCGGTGTACGACCTGATCCTGTCCCGGTTGGCCGTAACCGGTCCCCTGGCACTCATGGCCATGCTGATCGGCATCGTGATTTCAGTGCCGCTGGGTATCTATGCGGCCCGCCATCAGAACCGTCCCGGCGATATGATCGTCATGTTTTTCACCCAACTGGGGCTGGCCACACCGGAGTTCTGGCTGGGTATCCTGCTCATCCTGCTTTTTGCCGTCAAGCTGGGGCTTTTCTCTGCCGGGGGGTTCCCGGGCTGGTCTGTGGATGTGTGGGGATCCCTGAAGGCTCTGCTGCTGCCGGCCTTTGCCCTGGGGGTTATCCGGGCTTCAATTCTGACCCGCTTGACACGCTCCTCCATGTTGGATGTCCTGCGCGAAGACTATGTGCGTACGGCAAGGGCCAAAGGACTCCGGGAGAGATCCGTCGTGTATGTGCATGCATTGAAAAATGCCCTGGTGCCCGTGTTGACCATTTTGGGGCTTCAACTGGGACAGCTCCTGGCCGGAGCCATTATTATCGAAAATGTTTACTACCTGCCCGGCTTGGGGAGGCTGGTGTTTCAGGCCATTGGCCAAAGGGACCTGCCGGTTGTTAGGGAAATAGTATTGTTCATGGCGGCGGCCGTCATCATCGTGAACTTTCTGGTGGACATGGCCTATGCGTCCATCGATCCCCGGATCCGGTTAGAATGACGACCTGAACCGCAATAGCGAGCGAATCAAAAATAGGCAGAATTCCTTCAATCCATCAGGCTATGTGGATGAAAAAATATTTCACCAATCTGAATTTTTCCCTGGGTTTCGCGCTTTCCTTTGTGGTGATCGCCATGGCTGTGATCAGCTTCGCCTGGACACCGTACAAGCCCAATGCCATGAACGCCCGCCACCGGCTGGAAGCTCCTTCCATATCGCACCCACTGGGAACAGATCAGTACGGCAGGGATACGCTTTCCCGGGTGATGGTGGGGGCGGTCAATTCGATTGTCGTGGGGCTCGTCACCGTGGCCATCGGCTTGAGCCTGGGAGTTTTACTGGGTCTTATATCCGCTTATTACGGCCGTTGGGCAGATGAATCCATCATGCGTTTTTCAGATCTTCTGTTCGGCTTTCCAGCGATTTTGACCGCCATCCTGATAACATCGATCCTGGGCCCTTCGGCGATCAACGCCATGCTGGCCATCGGTATATTTTATATCCCGGTTTTCGCGCGTCTGACCCGGGCGGTGTCCATGACCCTCTGGGAAAGGGAGTTTGTCGCGGCAGCCAGGGCCAGCGGCGCCAGCGAGTGGGCCATCACCATAAGGCATATTCTGCCGAACATTCTTTCCCCCCTGATTATCCAGGGGACGATCCAATTTGCCGTGGCCATCCTGGCTGAAGCCGGGCTGAGTTACCTCGGTCTGGGCGCCCAGCCGCCCCATGCGTCCTGGGGCAGGATGCTGAATGAGGCCCAGACATTTATGGATATCTCTCCCTGGATGGCGATCTTTCCAGGGGTGGCGATTGCCTTGGCTGTGCTCGGTTTTAATCTCCTGGGGGACGGGCTGCGGGATACCCTGGATCCAAAGATGGTGAAGGTGAGGTAAAGACGATCAGGATCCTTTAAACAAAGTTAGGTGAGCCATCGGGGTGCTTCTAACGTCATCCCCACGAAGGTGGGGATCCAGGGCGTTCAGCTGATTGCTCTCTGGATAGCGCGGAAGCTTCACTACGTGTCCCGCCTTCGCGGGAATGACGAGGGTTTGAAGCGAAAACTCCCCGACTCTTGAGTTAGATTGGATGGGAGTAGTTTTGTTTTGCATGCGTGTTTCCGCAATCAAGATATGAGGAAGTGATATGATTCCAGATGAAGTCGTCAAAAAAGTTCTCCAAGCTGTCGATCACAAGGCGCTGATGAAACTGACCACGGAGCTGGTCAGAATCAACTCGGTGTGGGATCCTGCGGCAGGCACCAGCGAACAGGGGGCTGCGGAACATGTGGCCCAATGGGCGGAAAAGCGCGGGTTCGGCGTGCAGATGGATCAGGTAGCGCCGGGCAGACCCAATGTCGTGGTCACCTGGGAGGCCGGACCCGGCCCCAGGAAACTCATGTTCGAAGGTCACACGGATGTGGTCACCCCCGGCGATCCTGGCGCATGGCAATACGACCCTTTTGGAGCGGAGATCAAAGACGGGCGCATGTACGGCCGCGGGACCAATGACACCAAGGGCAACCTCTGTGCCATGCTGGTGGCCATGGATGCCGTTAAGAAATCCGGCGTGCCGCTCAGCGGCAGTATCGTGGGCGGGGTTCTGTGTGACGAAGAAGACCTGATGCTGGGCGTGCTCGATTTTATCGAGAAGGGGCATGCCGACGACGTGACCGGCGCCATTATCTGTGAGCCCCAGGACGACCTGATCTGCACATCCCAGAAAGGTGCCGTCAGAGCCAGCTATACGATCAAAGGGCGGATGAGTCACGGGGCCATGCCTTTGTCGGGCCTAAACACGGCGCCGGCCCTGGCCAAACTGATCAACGGCCTGCACCGGCTCGAACAGGAGGCTGTCGACCAGTTGGGTAAAGACCGGCATCTGGGATGGCCGAGCTTCACCCCGACGGTCATCCAGGCACCTTCCGGGGGGGCGGCCCAGCTGAACGTCATGCCCGGTGAATCCAGGGTGTTGGTGGATGTGCGCACGATCCCCGGGCAGAGCCACCCCCACATACGTGATGATCTGGCCGCACTGGCCGCTGATGTTGAACAGAAGGTGCAGGCGCATTATGCCGCCTATGACCGGCAACTGGATCTTGACCGTACCCGCGATATCAGCATCGAAGTTGAGTTCCTCACCGACCGCCCGTGTACCAAGACTGATGAGCATGATCCGGTGGTGGTGTCTGCTGTGTGGGCGTCACGCGAGGTGCTGGATGCTGAACCGGAATATGCCGGCGTCCCCGGCGCAACCGACGGAACATTTTTATGGGCCCTGAAGGACATCCCCATCGTCACCATGGGGGCTGGTGACCGCCAGGTACCCCATCAGAAGGATGAGTGGGTGGATGTGGAGCAGTTGAAGTCAACGGCGGACACCTATGCGCTGGCTGCCCTGCACTACCTCTACCCGGCAAATCAGCGGTCGACGACGGCATAATCACTAGTGGGATTTATGCTCAGGTAGTTAGTTTGCTACCACTTTAAAAAGAAACCCTACCGAATCCATTATTTGCAAGTCAATTGTTCTACAGAGCCGGTGGGCAGTCAAAGGAGTTAGGGTTGGAAGAAAACCTGCTTGAAATAGAGGACCTGTCGGTCCATTTCCACACCCCCGAGGGTATTGGCAGGGCTGTTGATCATGTCAGCCTGTCCATTGCCAAAGGGGAAACCCTCGGACTGGTTGGGGAATCAGGATGCGGTAAGAGCGTTACCTCTTTAAGCATTCTTGGGCTGATTCCCTCCCCGCCGGGCAGGATTCATTCCGGGCATATCTATTTTGATGGCAAAGATCTGCGTTCCATGGGCGAAAATGCGCTACGCCACGTCCGGGGGCGCGATATTTCCATGATCTTCCAGGAACCCATGACGTCCCTGAACCCGGTGCTGCCCATCGGACGCCAGGTGGCTGAACCCCTCATGGTCCACCACCGGATCAGCAGGCAGGCGGCGTTGGAGGAGGCTGTTCAGTGGCTGAACCGTGTGAAAATCCCTGCTCCGGAGAAACGTCTGCACGAATATCCGCACCAGCTGTCCGGCGGCATGCGGCAACGGGTGATGATTGCCATGGCCATGGTATGCCGGCCCAGGTTGCTCATTGCCGATGAACCCACCACAGCGCTGGACGTGAGCATTCAGTCTCAAATCCTGTCCCTCATGGAAGGGTTGAGGCACGAAACAGGCATGTCCCTGTTGCTGATTACGCACGATCTGGGGGTGGTGGCCCAAATGGCCAAACGGGTGGTAGTGATGTATGCCGGCCAGGTAGTGGAAGTGGCCGGTCTGCAGGATCTGTTCGAGCGCCCCTTTCATCCCTACACCCAGGGACTGCTCAAATCGATTCCCCGGCTGGGGAGCCGGGCGGCCGGAAAGAAAGAACGGTTGAAGGAAATCAAGGGGACCGTACCCTCGCTGCTGGACCCCGTGTCCGGCTGTAAATTTGCCGATCGTTGCCCCCGGGTTTTCGATGTCTGCAGGGAACGGCAGCCTGAACTCGAAGCCATAAGAGACGGGCAACAGGCCCGGTGCTGGAAGACACAGTTTTCTGAAAGGAGTGGCCGTTATGCCTGAACATACATTGCTGGAGGTGACGGATCTCGTCAAACACTTTCCTGTGGGCGGCGGTCTTCTATCTAAGCCCACATCCTGGGTGAAAGCGGTGGATGGCGTTTCTTTCCACGTGGCCAAAGGGGAAAGCTTCGGTCTTGTAGGCGAATCCGGCTGCGGTAAAACGACCCTGGGAAGATTGGTGATGCGGCTGCTGGACCCCACGGCAGGTACCGTCAAACTGGATGGAAAGGATATCACCCATCTTTCCCGTTCTGCCCTGCGCCCCTTGAGGCAGCAGATGCAGATAATATTTCAGGACCCGTTTTCGAGCCTGGACCCCAGGATGAAGGTGGAAGCCATTGTAACCGAACCCTTAAGGGCTTACGACAGGATACCGCGGGGGCAGCGCAGGGAAAAAGCGGTGGCCCTGCTTGAAAAGGTGGGCTTAAGGGCAGGGGACATGGACAAATACCCCCATGAGTTTTCAGGGGGGCAGCGCCAGCGGATCGGTATTGCCAGATCGCTGTGCGTGCGGCCCAAACTGATTGTCGCCGACGAACCCGTGAGTGCGCTGGATGTTTCCATCCAGGCCCAGGTGATCAATCTGCTGGATGACCTGAGGGTTGAGTTTGGCCTTTCATACGTGTTTATTTCCCATGACCTCAGTGTTGTGGAGTACATGTGCGATCGAATCGCAGTGATGTACCTGGGGGGTATTGTGGAGACGGCGCCGGCAGACGTCTTCAGCGTAAATTCCCGGCACCCTTACACCAGGGCCTTATTGGCAGCGGTACCCTTGCCCGACCCGCAGGGGCAGGTGCCGCCCGCTCCGCTGGATGGGGACGTGCCCAGCCCCATCGACCCGCCTGCCGGGTGTGCTTTCCACACCCGTTGCCCTTATGTCCACGAGCGCTGCCGAATCGAGCGGCCTGTTTTGGCTAAAACCGGTGAAAGGCATTGGGTTGCCTGCTGGCTGAATGCAGGAGCTGGTTTTAGCGTATAAATATAAATGATCTAAGGATTGACAGTTTTTAGGGGAGGTGTGTCAATGAAAGTTGCCGTTGTTGGTGCAGGCGCCATGGGGAGTCTTTTCGGAGGATTGTTGGCGGAAGCCGGGGCCGAGGTGTGGCTCATCGACATCTGGGAGGCGCACATGGATGCCGTCAATCAACGAGGGCTGGAAATCGAAAGAGAGGGGCAGACGCGGACGGTTTACCTGCAGGCCACCACAGACCCGGGAGTTGTGGAGAAGTGTGATCTGGTGATTGTGTTCGTGAAGTCGACCCATACGGGTGATGCGGCCCTTACCGCCAAAAAAATCGCCGGTCATAAAGGCCTGGTCCTGACGCTGCAGAATGGTATGGGCAACGCTGACCGCATTGCGCAGGATGTGGATCCATTGAATGTCATTGCCGGCACCACATCATACGGCGCCACCATGCTGGGCCCTGGAAAAATTCGCCATGCCGGCATCGGCCTCACCACCATCGGCATGTGGCACAATGGGGATGCAGACAAGGTGGAAACCGTGGCGGCCTTTTTTACCGAGGCCGGCATTGAAACGGAAGTGGCCGCGGACGTGCGCAGCATCGTGTGGGGTAAGCTGCTGATCAACGTGGGCATCAACGCCATCACCGCGCTGACCGGAATAAAAAACGGTGAACTTTTGGATCTCGAGGCCACGGTCGACCTTTCACGAGCCGCGGTGGAAGAGGCAATTGCCGTTGCCAAGGCACAGCACATAGACGTGCGCAAGGATGTTGTGGCGCATGTCCTGGAGGTGGCCAGGGCAACAGGCGGCAACCGTTCTTCCATGGGACAGGATGTGGACAATCGACGTTTGACGGAAATAGGCGCGATTAACGGGGTTGTGGTGAAAGAGGCCGAGCGGCTGGGGATGCCGGCGCCGGTGAACCGGACGCTGACGGCGCTGGTGGAAACATTACAAGCACACTACGAGGAAAAATAGTATAGGACTTATATGTAGTATAGTTCCTATAAGACCTATAAACTAAAGCAATCAGCTTAAAGTTGAAACAAGGAGAAAATACAATGCCAAGCAAAAAGATTACTGTACTGGATGTCAAAGAAGCCAAGGCAGAGGGGCGTAAATTGGTCATGATGACCGCTTACGACTACCCGTTTGGACTGTTGGCTGATGAGGCCGGCGTGGATATCGTTCTGGTGGGCGATTCCCTGGGCATGGTGGTGATGGGGCTTGACGGCACGGTCGCAGTGACCATGGAGCACATGATCCACCATATCAAGGCCGTGGTTCGCGGCTGCAAGGGGCCGCTTATTGTGGGCGACATGCCGTTCATGAGCTACAATATTTCCATTGAGGAGGCTGTCCGCAATGCCGGCCGGATGATGAAGGAAGGCGGATGCGATGTGGTGAAGTTGGAAGGTGGTGTAGATTTTGCGCCGACTGTGGCGGCTATTGTCAAGGCCGGCATCCCGGTACAGGGGCACATCGGTCTGACACCGCAGACCGCCAGCGCCCTGGGCGGTTTTAAAATGCAGGGCAAGGATGTTGCGGCAGCCAGGCGCATCATCGAGGACGCCAAGGCCCTGGAAGAAGCGGGAGCGTTTTCCATGATTCTGGAAGCGGTGCCCGCTCCATTGGGAAAACTGGTGGCGGAAGCCGTCAATGTGCCGGTCATCGGTATCGGGGCCGGTGTGGATGTGGACGGCCAGGTTCTGGTCACCCATGACATGGTGGGCTTGTTCGACAAATTCATACCCAAATTCGTCAAGCAGTACACCCAGATTCGGCCGATCATTCTCGAAGCCTTGAACGCCTATAAACAAGAGGTCCAGGAAGCATCTTTCCCTGCTCCCGAGCACTCCTTCAAGATGCCCGAAGAGACGCTGGCCCAGCTCAAAAGCAAATAAATTTTCATTATGGACATTCTTTTATGTCAATAAAGCTATTGTTTGAGCTGGGATAATTTGGCGCGCATGGGAATCTGTCAGAAAATTTATTCCAGTATTAAAAACCTGGTCCTCCAGGCCAGGTCAGAGCCAATAGGCTCTGCCGAGAAATTGACTTTAGATACTTCAGTTCATTTTAGTCACTTTGTGTTAAGAAATAATCAATAGGTCGGGTAGTGTTAGCTTAAACCCCTTGTCATTCCCGCGCAGGCGGGACACGTAGTGAAGCGGCAGCGCTATCCAGAAAGCGGATAGCAGA
>JAOZRT010000365.1 GCA_029940035.1 Desulfobacterales bacterium | reverse complement strand
CATGGTCTCGTGCATGATGGCTTCGGAAAGCCGGTTGGGCATGCAGCCAAAGGGGCCGATGGCGATTACGCCGCAGGCATGGGTGGCGATGTCGGACAGGGAGCCGCCGATAGTCAACACGGCCTCACCGGTCAGATCTCTGGATATGTAAGGTCGGGCATTTTCAACGATGTGAGGGATGTTGATGGGAGGGCTGTTCACCAGTCCGGAAGCGGTCAGAAGGGACCTCAGGCGCTGTGCATCGGCAGCCATAACCTTTTTTCTGATTTTAAAACGGATTTTGTCCAAAAAGGGTATGGGTTGATCGATCAAGCCCTGGTCAACCAGGTACTCGGAATAGAACACCCACTCGGCAATCGGCGTGCAGACGGTGGCAAAGCCTTTTTTTGCAAGCCTTTCGGTCAGGTGCTGTCGGGAGAGCGCATCCCTGCGAACAAAAATTTCCCCGGTCAGGGATATGGTGGGTACGTCGTGGACGTGCATTTTCAGCTTGATGCGCCTGAGGTTGGAAGCGGTTTTCTGAAGTTGATTTTCCAAGCGTTTGAACGATCCAACCTCCAAGGCTGCGAGGACAGCCGACCACTCTCTTTTGAAGTGTTCATGCGCTTCCCCGATGTCAGCCGCATTGGCTAACAGCATGGCACGGATGTCCTCCATAATGTCCGACACCACTATCCCCCACCAGGTTTTACGCTCGATGCTTTTATCGAGGCCCAGATAGGAGTTTTCAGAGGTGAGAGTGAAAACGGCAACATCCGGAATTTCAAGACGCCGAATGAGATCCTCGATGAAAATGAAGTACTGACCGAACCGGCACGGGCCTGTCCCGGTGGCCATGAGGTACACAACCACTTCCCCGGGCTGCCGCTGGTGTTGGATATAGTTCAGGAGGGTGCCGGTGGTCAGGATGAGGGGCAGGCACTCTTTGCAGGAGGTGTTCCCTCGGCCTGTTTTGAGGACGCTTTCATCGGCTGGCGGGTGAGCTATGGCGTTGACGCCCGTACCCCTGAACACCCCAGCAATGGCCTCAGACCCCAGTTTTCCCATGGAGGGAACCAACAGCGTGACCCGCGGGTCGGCGAGGGGGATTTTTTCACCTGAGGAAGTAACCACCGAGGGGATTCCTTTTTCCAGGGTTGTCGCGGCCAGGGAAAAACTGTTTCCTGAAATCCGTGGTTTTTCAGGTTTGTCCAGTTTCCGATAAGCGGAAACAATGTCCAGGAAAGCATCGATACGTGTGTCCAGGCCGGCGTCGGCCGTATGACTGTCCAATTCCAGGGTCAGAGACGGCTTTTGTCCCATGAGGGTACGGAAATACCCGATGATAAAGGAATCCGGGCCGCATGAAAAATTGGTGATGAAGGTGCCGAACAACTGGGGGTGGCGCTTAACCAGCCGGGCCGCCTTCATGATCATCTGGCCCATGCCCCAGTACATGTGGCGTTTGGCCTTCTCTTTCTCAAAGGATAGGAAATCCAAGGGGATAACCAAAATACCCCGGGAGGCGAATTTTGCAGGAATGCCCATATGGGCTTCATCCACAAGGCCGTTGTAGGGCCTGGAAAAGATAACCACGCCGATCTGGTTCGGATCCTTCTCCAGAGCTGCCAGTGCCTGATGGCCGACGTTTTTCATATCAGCCAGGCAGCGATTCTGTTGGTCCACGGCCATATCAAAAGCCAGGTTGGCATCTCTCCGGCTGACGCCCATGCGTTCAGCTGTTTTCAGCAGTGGGTGCCTGGCTTTTTCGAGCCCCTGGTTCAGATCCAGCAGAGGGGCCAGAACCCGGGTCCCTTTTTGCTCGAGTTTTTTCAGCCTTTCCCTGAAGGTGGATTGAAGGTAAAAGGTTTCCCCCTGAACCAATGGGCACACCTGCGAGGAACGGTTGCCGTTGCTTAAGGGGATGGATTTGAAGTGGGGCAAAAAGATGTAGTCCGGGGGTGTTTCCGCTTTGATGAGGCTGTGAAAGAATCCGTGGGCGAGTTCGGCCGGGTAGCAGAAAGCGGCGTTGCGCTGCTCTATGCCAACACGTGACGGCTTGTCCGCCATCACCGGCGCAAAGCCGATCTGTGAAAAAAAGCGGGCGTAGAGCGGGTAATAGGTGTTTACCAGGAAGCTGCGATTGAATCCGATGCGTCCCCTTCTCGGGGGATCCGGCTGTTCATTTTCGGATGTTGCGGGCGTATTAAAAATAATTTCCTGGCGGTCCCTTACCAGGTCGAGCCTGCTAATGTCATATTTTTGGTGTTGACGCAGATTGTAGTAGCGGTTGCAGGCTCCGCCAAAGGGATATTGCCGGCCTTCGAGTTCGACCATGGCGATGGTGCATTTGCGGTCGCATTTTTCCTTGCCGCCCTTGCAGGTGAATTCCCTGCCGTAAGTTACCTCCCGGGCAGCCAGTTGGACAAGGCTGAAGGATTTTTTTTGCATGAGGCCGAGATCCAGGCGTTGACCAACTTCCAGGGCAACACCAAAGGCACCCATGAGACCGGGTTCGGGCGGAACAATAATAGGTTTGTCCACGAGGGAGGCCATGGCCAGGGGGACGGCCCGGTTGTAGCAGACCCCGCCCTGCATGAAAACCTTGCGGCCCACAGCCCGGTTCCCTTTTACCCGGTTTGCATAGTTCATACAGATGGAATAAACCAGTCCGGCCACGATGTCGGTGTGGCCGATGCCTTCATGGATGGCATTTTTGATGTCCGAGGCGATAAAGGCCGCGCATTGGTCGTTGAAATTGGGTGGTTTGGCACCTTGCAGGGCAATGCCGGCGATATCCTCCATGGCAACACCCAGCGATTCCAGGGCCGATTCTTCTAGAAAGGACCCTGTTCCGGCAGAACAGGCCTCGTTCATGGCATAGTCGGACGGGACCCCGTTGGTGATGAAAGTGTACTTGGCGTCTTGCCCCCCGATTTCAAAAAGGGTGTCCACCTCGGGATCAAAATAGACTGCTGCGGCAGCGTGGGCGACAATCTCGTTGATGATACCGTCTGTCAGGGCGTGCAGCCCTGCTATCTGCCTTCCGGAGCCGCAGACCCCCAGACCTACGATGGAGAGGTCCTGCGGGTCGACGGCCTTGCACACCTGATCCAGGATGGCGGAATAACACCTGCGTGAGGCGCCTACCGGGTCGCCGTTGGTGCGCAGATAAACCGATGCCAGCAGGGCGTGGTCGTTCTTTTCCAGCAGGACCGCCTTGGTGGTGGTGGAGCCCACGTCTAGGCCCAGAATGCATTCCTGCCCTGGTGAGACGCGGCCCCTTTCCATGGTTTTGAAGGTCACCTGTTCGGCAAAGTCCTTCAACGGGGGCAAAGATGCAAAGGCGGCAACACCGTCAATGAATAGCCCGTTGGAATTTCCTGCCGGAGCGATCGTCTCGTTTTCCAGCGCCCACAGTGCGGCTCCCAACGCCTCGAAATAGGGGGCCTCCCCGGGTATGACCATCCCTGGAATTTCTTGTTTCAGATATTCCACCATCATCCGGTTTCTGGTGGTGCCGCCAATGAGCATGATGTTGCGGCGCTCCACCCGTTTTAACAGTTCAATAACCTTATCAGCCATCATCCTGCAGAGACCGGCCGTGACCTTTGATTTAGGGATGCCTTTGTTCGTGGCATGGGTGCAGTCTGATTTGCAGAAAACGGAACAGCGGCCGGACACGTGATAGGGTTCTTCTTCCACGGCCCACCGGGCGGCTTCTGCCAGGGTGACGTCCATGCGGCGAAGCTGCTGCAGAAAGAACTCACCGGTTCCGGAAGCGCACTTGTTTCCGGTCAGGACATTCGAGATCCGTCCGGATGCGTCGAGAACATAGGCCATGAAGGTTTCACCGCCAGCGGAAACCACGGCCGGGCAGGGTGTATGGGGCGGACGGGTGAATCTATATGCAAACTCGACGGCCTGGGGTTCCGGGATGGAGGAGAGCCGGACAACGTGGCGGAATTTTCTGCCGGTGACAGCCACACGGTCAAAGGCGGACAGGTCAAGGCCGTCCAAAGCTTGTAGGAGTGTCTTCTTCGGGTTTCCGTCGTGAGGGTGAACGGTGTGCCCGGTCAGGCGGGGGGCTTTTTCCCACACCGACCTGACGGTATTGTGATCATCACCGCTTATTTCGACCTGGGCAATCGACACCGAAGAAGCACCGAGACATATACCGAGTGATTTCATTTCCTAACCATTACACGAGAAACAATCATTAGCACAGCTTGCTGTTGCGGTGCATGCTTAGGGCTCGCGCAAAAATAACTTCACATTTCCAGCGCCCATCCATCCCGCATGAACTCTGAAAATCGGCGAACTTATTTCTACGCAAACCCTTAGAGCACTGTGGTATTGGCCATCAAGGCGACGGCCTGTTTCCTGTGAAGAATATAC
>JAOZRT010000364.1 GCA_029940035.1 Desulfobacterales bacterium | reverse complement strand
ATGTCCAGAAAGGGCCCTTCCTGTTCTTCGATATGGATGATGTCTCCGAGCATGGGGTTCCTTTTATCGTGGTTGTCATTACGCTATAATCATAAGGATGTTCCGGGTGAAAATCAACAGTAGAAAAAAAGTCGGGCGCAGCCTGCTGTGGCAAGCTGCGCCCGTTTTGATGGAAATGCAATGCTGTGGATTAGTGAACGGTAATCTGCTTTGGTATGATTTCTTCCGGTTTGGGGATACCCACTTCCAGGATACCATCCTTAATATCTTGGATTAATTGTTAATTGTAATTGAAATCGGGTGACATCTTGACATGTTCTGCAAAGCAGGATACCCATAATTTCCATTCCCTGAATAGGACTTTTGACTCACCAAGCGATCTGCGGGTATATTTTTTAAATTGCAGCGACGTAAGTCGCGTTTTATAAAATCGTGGAACACGATTTTATTGTAAGGAGCCTTTAAAATGACCGAATTTCAGTATCAGGAAATGTTTCCCCTGGAAAAGGACGCAACCGACTACCGGCTGCTCAGTGATGATTTTATCCGTACGGCAGCGTTTGACGGGCATGACATCGTAAAGATAGATCCCCAGGCGCTGACCCTTTTGGCGGAGGAGGCCTTCCGGGACGTCTCCCACCTGCTGCGGCCCGCCCACCTCGAGAAGGTGGCCGCCATATTGAAAGATCCCGAGGCATCGGAAAACGATCACCTGGTGGCACTGGAGATGCTGAAAAATGCCACCATTGCCGCGGAAGGCGAGTTCCCCATGTGCCAGGATACCGGCACGGCCATCATCATCGGCAAAAAAGGGCAGCAGGTCTGGACCGGTGACGAAGATGAAGCTGCCTTGTCCAAAGGGGTTTTTCAGGCTTTTCAGAAGAACAACCTGCGGTACTCCCAAAACGCCCCTTTAACCATGTACGAGGAAAAGAACACGGGCAGCAATCTGCCCGCGCAGGTCGAACTGTACGCCACCAAAGGCGATGCCTATCATTTTCTGTTTATCGCCAAGGGCGGGGGGTCGGCCAATAAATCCTATTTGTTCCAGGAAACAAAAGCACTGTTGAATCCCGATACCCTGATCGAATTCATGCGGGAAAAAATGAAGATGCTGGGGACCGCTGCCTGCCCACCGTACCATCTGGCCTTCGCCATCGGGGGCACGTCAGCCGAGTTCAACCTCAAAACCGTGAAGCTGGCGTCTGCCGGGTATCTCGACGGCCTGCCGACCAGGGGAAGTTCAGCCGGGCATGCCTTCAGGGATATCGAACTCGAAAATGAGATACTGGCGATATCCCGGGAATTGAACATCGGCGCCCAGTTCGGAGGCAAATACTTTGCGCTGGATGTAAGGGTTATCAGAATGCCGCGTCACGGGGCATCCTGTCCGGTGGGGATGGGGGTGAGCTGCAGTGCCGACCGCAACATCAAGGCCAAAATTACCCGGGAGGGGATTTTTCTGGAGAAACTGGAGACCCATCCCGGACGATTTATACCATCTGCCGAAGCTTCCAATGCAAAAGCAATTGCCGTCGACCTGGACCGGCCCATGGATGAGATTCGGGCAACCCTGACCCAATACCCGGTTACCACGCCGCTGCTTTTAACCGGCAAAATTGTCGTGGCCCGGGACATTGCCCACGCCAAGTTGAAAGAGCGCCTTGATCGTGGCGAAGGGCTTCCTGATTATTTTAAAAATCACATAATTTATTACGCGGGTCCGGCAAAAACGCCCAAGGGCTACCCGTCGGGAGCCTTTGGCCCCACCACGGCCGCGCGGATGGACCCTTATGTGCCCCTTTTTCAAGAGCAGGGAGGCTCGCTGGTGATGCTGGCCAAAGGCAACCGGTCACGCATGGTTACGGACGCCTGTAAGACGTTCGGCGGTTTTTATCTGGGGTCCATTGGCGGCCCGGCCGCCCGCCTGGGGAAAGAATGCATTACCCATGTTGAGGTGCTTGAATATGCCGAGCTTGGCATGGAGGCCATTTTCGGCATTACGGTAAAGGACTTTCCCGCGTTCATTCTTGTGGACGACAAGGGCAATGATTTTTTCGAATCCTTGCTCAAATAAATATGGTAAAACAAAATTTATCCTAAAGTGAGCTTTACAAATAAATAGATTTGATATAATTTTTAGAATTTGAGCATTCATAAAAAGACATTTAAATTTAATAATAATAATAGAAGCTTACGTTAGAAACAGTTTTCGGCACGAATTCTGGTTGTGGACCATGCTTTGACATATCGAGTCCTACCGGAAAGAGCGTGAAGGGTTTCGAATTAAAGGAGAAATGTTATGTCCAAAAAGATGAAAACCATTGACGGGAATACCGCAGCAGCGCATGTGGCTTATGCCATGAGCGATGCCGCTGCCATTTATCCCATAACACCGTCTTCACCCATGGGTGAACTGTGTGACGAATGGGCGGCCAACGGCCTGAAGAATATTTTTAATCAGACCATGACCGTGCGGCAGCTTCAATCCGAGGCCGGTGCAGCTGCAGCTGTTCACGGTTCACTGGCGGTCGGGGCGTTGACAACCACGTTCACCGCTTCCCAGGGACTGCTCCTGATGATTCCCAACATGTACAAGATTGCCGGCGAAGTATTACCCTGTGTGTTTCATGTGACCGCGCGTTCCGTGGCCGGACATGCGTTGTCCATCTTTGGCGATCACCAGGACGTAATGGCCGTCCGGCAGACAGGGTTTGCCCTGCTGGCGTCGGCTTCGGTCCAGGAGGTCATCGATCTTGGGTTGGTGTCGCACCTGTCCGCTATCGAGGCAAGTGTGCCCTTTGTTCATTTTTTTGACGGGTTTCGCACGTCTCACGAAATACAGAAGGTGGAGATGATCGACTATGAGGATATGCGCAGCCAGGTCAACATGGATGCCGTAGCCGCCTTCAGGGCCCGGGGCGCAAACCCCGAGAATCCCGAATTAAGGGGAACAGCCCAGAATCCGGATGTCTATTTTCAGGGAATCGAGGCTGCTAACCCCTATTATATCAAGGTGTCCGGCATCGTGGAAGACTACATGCAAAAGGTCGGTGACCTGACCGGCAGGCACTACCATCTTTTCGATTACGTGGGGGACCCCGCGGCCGAACGGGTTATCATTTCCATGGGCTCTTCCTGTGAAACCATCGAGGAGGTGGTGAACCACATGGCCGGCCAGGGGGAGAAGATCGGTCTGGTCAAGGTGCGCTTGTACCGCCCCTTTTCGGCGGAGCACCTGCTGGCCGCTATACCGAAGACGGCCGGTCGCCTGGCTGTTCTGGACCGCACCAAAGAAAGGGGCGCCCTGGGTGATCCGCTGTACATGGATGTGTGTACGGCCTATGTGGAGCGCGGCGGTGAGATTCCCTTGATCGTCAATGGGCGCTACGGTTTGAGTTCAAAGGAATTCAACCCCGGCATGGTGAAGGCCGTTTTCGACAACCTGAAAGCGGAAACACCTAAGAATCATTTCACCGTGGGCATTGTCGATGATGTGACCCACACGTCTCTTACCGTGGAAGAGGGCTTTGATGTGGCGCCCGAGGGAACGGTCCAGTGCAAGTTATGGGGGCTCGGCGCCGACGGGACGGTGGGGGCCAACAAAAGCGCCATTAAAATCATCGGGGACAACACCGACATGTTTGCCCAGGCTTATTTTGCCTATGACTCCAAAAAATCGGGTGGCGTGACCATGTCCCACCTCCGTTTCGGCAAAACGCCGATTCAATCCACCTACCTCATCAATGCGGCGGACTATATTGCCTGCCACAAGTCCAGCTATGTGGACATATACGATGTGCTGGAAGGCATCAAGGCGGGCGGTACCTTCGTGATGAACTCCAACTGGACGCTGGACGACATGGAAGTCAAGCTGCCGGCGGAGATGCGGCAGACCATCGCCGTTAAAAAACTGAAATTATACAATATCGACGCTGTCAAAATCGCCGGTGACATCGGCCTGGGCGAACGCATCAACATGATCATGCAGACTGCTTTTTTCAAGCTGGCCAATGTCATTCCGGTGGACGATGCCATCGCCTATCTGAAGGATCAGATCAAAAAGATGTTCGGCAGAAAAGGCGACAAGATCGTCAATATGAATTATGCTGCCGTGGACAACACCTTGGAGAACCTGGAGAGAATCGACTACCCGGATACATGGGCCGATGCGGTTCCTAATGGAGCGGCTTCCGCAGATGAGCCTGAATTTGTTGCCAGCGTCATGCGGCCGATGCTGGCCCAGCAGGGCGATAAACTCCCGGTGAGTGCCTTCAGACCCGACGGTATTTTCCCGGTGGCGACCGCCCAGTATGAAAAGCGCGGAGTGGCCATCAATGTCCCGGAGTGGGTTCTGGAGAACTGCATCCAGTGCAATCAGT
>JAOZRT010000363.1:1546-4393 GCA_029940035.1 Desulfobacterales bacterium | reverse complement strand
AAGGCGGACAGGAGTATCTCGACCTGGCGCTGGATGCCATGAAATAGGACGCCTTGGCAGCGCCGCCCTGCTTCAGGCACACTCATCAAAGGGCGGCAAAACGCCGACAGGCTCGACCCGGGTATTTCAAGCGCCGCATCACTCACGGGACATGAAATGCCCGGGCGGGTTTAACCACCACCCTTAAACTCCGCGGCAGAGGCAGTGCCGCTCGGGGGCGCAGGCATTTTCGCGCATCGCAAGGGTGCTTGCCCATTTGTCGCCCCTACCTTCGGATGGATACCATGAAAACAGCCCTCCAAATTTTTGTCCGCATCACCGACGGCCTGACCGTCATCACCGGCTGGCTGGCCGCCTTATGCCTGGTGGCGGCGGCCTTGATCGTCACCGAAGCAGTCATCGTCCGCAAGCTGCTGGGAATTTCAACTATCTGGCAAATCGAAGCTTCGGTGTACCTGCTGATCTTCGCGGTTTTCGTAGGCGCGCCGTTCGTGCAGAAGAATGAACACCACCTTAACGTTGATCTGGTGATCATCCACCTTTCGCCCCGCACGCGGGAAATCACCCTGATCGTGGTTTCCATCGTCACGTGCATCCTGACCGGCATTCTGGCCTGGTATGCCTGGCCCATGTGGTGGGAGACCGTCGTCAATAATGAGCACTCCGAATCGTTGTGGGGTCCGCCCCTTTGGATTCCGTACCTGTTTCTACCACTGGGCATGACCCTGTTGTTTCTGCAGTATATCGTTTTTATCGGGCGCAAAATCGAGCGGCTGCGAAAGGGCGATATCGAAGAGAATGTGATCCCGTCAGAACTTGCAGATGTAAATATCGAAAAGAAAACCGCCCCATCGGACTGATGTCCGATCATTTGAACTGAAAGGCAAGGTATGAACGAATACGTACTGGCCATCCTCCTGTTTGGAACCGCATTTGTCCTGCTCGTCTCCGGGATTCCCATCTGGGCGGGGTTGGCGGGCATATCGGTGATCTTTATTCTTATTTTCTCCCCGCACCTGCTGCCGACCTTGCCCTACGTGCTCCACGGCAGCATGGACAGCTTTGCGCTCCTGGCCATCCCGCTTTTCATTTTGTTGAGCGCACCGATTGCCGCATCCCGGGCCAGCAAAGATCTTTACGAAACCCTTCACAAATGGCTCCACAGGATCCCCGGGGGGCTCGGTATTGCCAATATGGTCGGGTGTGGTATTTTCGCCGCCCTGTGCGGGTCGAGCCCGGCTACGGCCGCGGCCATCGGCGGCATCGGTATTCCCGAGATGCGGCGGCGGGGATACTCGGCGGCCCTGGCCACCGGACTGATTGCCCATGCCGGCACGCTCGGCATTTTGATTCCACCTAGCGTGACCATGATCCTTTACGGGGTTGCCACCGAGACATCGATCGGCAAATGCTTTATCGCCGGTATTATCCCGGGAATTCTTCTCGTGGCATTAAGCTGCGCGTGGCTCGCCATCGTGTTTTTTTACCGCAAGTTTGTGCCTGCCCAGCCAGGATCGACCTATTTTCTGGAAACCAAGGAGGTTCACGAGGAATTTTCCTGGGCCGATAGATTTCTATCGCTCTTCAAGATTTTGCCGTTTGTGCTGATCATCATCGGGATCATGGGGTCGCTATACGGCGGTTGGGCCACGCCGAGTGAAGCCGGGGGCCTGGGTGCGGTCCTGTCGCTGTTTTTTGTGATTACCATCTACAAGGTCTATCGCCCGCGACAACTCTGGGAAATATTTATCAAAGCGCTGAATGAAAGCAGCATGATCCTGATGATTATGGCCGCAGCCCTGGTTTTTGCCTGGGTTTCGTCGGATTTGTATGCTACCCAGGCGCTGGGAGAACTGATATTGAAACTGCCCCTGGACAAGTGGGGGATTATCGTGGTGATCAATATTCTGTTGCTCATCCTGGGCTGTTTCATTCCACCGGCGGCCGTCATTTTAATGGTGGCCCCCCTGCTACTGCCGATCATCAGGGGACTCGGATTCGATCCCATCTGGTTTGCCGTCATCATGACCGTCAACCTGGAAATCGGCCTGGTCACCCCCCCGGTGGGATTGAACCTGTATGTGGTTAAAAATATCGCTCCGGACGTGCCCATGTCCCAGGTGCTGCTGGGGGTAGTCCCGTTCGTGATCATTGATCTGCTGGTGATCGTCCTGTTGTGCATCTGGCCGGAACTGGCATTATGGCTGCCGAACAAAATGATCGGATAGCCCGGATTAGTTCGTGATCCGTGCCCGGGTCACGGACTGTTTTTGCCGAGGGAGCAAACTATGCAAGCAGCATCCGTAAACCACTGGCTCGAAACCGTGGTCGCCGAGCACGGCGCCAAGACGGCTATAACGTTTCTGCGCAACGGCCTGACCGAAACCGAATTAAGCTATGCGCAGCTGCAGGGCGACGTGAACCAGTTTGGCAACACGCTTCTGGAGCTTGGCGTGCAAAAAGGGGACCGGGTCGTTCTCTTCATCTCCAAATCGCTGATCGCCGTCGTGGCCCATTTTGCGATCCAGGCAATCGGCGCCATGACCGTACCGCTGAATCCCGGATTCAAAAAAAATGAGATGGCCTATCTGCTCGGGGATGCCGATGCCAAACTGATCCTCGTCGAACCGGATAAAAAGGCGCTGGTCCGTGACATTAATCCCGACGCACAGCTGTTGGAGATAGCGACCACGCGGCCCTATCAGGAGATCGATTTCTTCCGGTCGGCACCGGAAACCGTGCCGGCAGGCGCCGGCACGTCCGACGATCCGGGCCTGGTCATCTACACCTCCGGGACCACCGGTAACCCCAAAGGGGCGGTCCTGACCCATCAGAACCTGGTTTGCG
>JAOZRT010000363.1:0-1536 GCA_029940035.1 Desulfobacterales bacterium | reverse complement strand
TCGACGCCCGCAACATCATCAATATCTGGGAGCTCACCAGCGACGACGTGCTGTGTCACGCACTGCCCCTGTTCCATGTACACGGGCTGTGTTTTGCATTGCACACGGCCTTGCTCAGCGGCGCCCATGTGCGCATGCTCGATCAGTTTCAACCGGAGACAGTGGTGGCCGAGCTGTCCCGCGGCACCGGCGCTGCCCCGTGTACAGTTTTCATGGCCGTACCGGCCATGTACACAAAACTGATGGATTTTCTTAGCGACCAGCATCTGGATTTCAGCCATATGCGTCTGTTTACCTCCGGCTCGGCGCCCTTGCTGGTCAAGGAATTTGAGCGCATCACCAGAGTCTTTGGCCGGGAACCGGTGGAACGTGAAGGTATGTCTGAAACCGGCATGAATTTTTCCAATCCTCTGGACGGCCGGCGGGTTCCCGGGTCTATCGGCCTGCCTCTGCCGGGGCTGGAGGTGCGGATTGTCGATCCGGCAACATTGGCCGATGTTGCCCAGGGCGAAGTCGGCGAGCTCTGGTTGAAAAGCGCAGCCATCACCCCGGGTTACTGGAGCAAGCCCCGGGAAACGGCCGACACCTTCAAGGACGGGTGGTTCCGCACCGGGGATCTGGGTAAAATCGATGCCGAAGGGTACTATTATCTAACCGACCGGATCAAGCACATCATCATCACCGGCGGCGAAAATGTTTCTGCCAAAGAGGTGGAGACAGTCATCAACCAGATCGATGGGGTCAATGAATCAGTGGTCGTGGGTAAACCCGATGAAAAATGGGGCGAAAAAGTGGTGGCGGCCGTGACACTAAAACCGGACGTCGAAATGTCTGAAGCAGATATCAAGACCTTTTGCAAGACGCAATTGCACAACTTGAAATGCCCCAAAGAGATTGTTTTTCTGGACAAAATCCCCCGCAACACCATGGGCAAGATGCTCAAAGAAGAAGTGAAAAAAATATTTCTGGGGTGAGGCCTACGGACCCAACATTAAAAACATTTTGCGGACAAGCCACAGATGTTTCCATTACATATATAGCCAGTTTGATTTTTATTAAAATCGGTAGCGCAGCGCGCTTCCACACTTGAACATTGGATATTCCTTGTTGGATATTGGATATTCGCCCCAATGCCCCCCTCGAACCCTTGAATCCTCGAATCCTTGGGTTTTTAACCCTACAGCTTAAAAAGCGCCTTCGCATTCCCCCCGCAAATGGCCGCTTTTTCCGCGTCAGACAGGCCCGCCTGATCCATCTCTTTAAAATACCGCTCCGGCTTGAGAAGACAAAAGTCGGTCCCGAAAAGAATCCGATCCACACCGGCCAGATCCGCGGCAACCCGGTAGATCTCCGGCTGGTAGAGATACGGTGACGCTGCCGTATCATACCAGACATTGTTAAGGACTGGCTTTACTTCTTTTTTCAACAAGTTATAAAAAAATATGCCGCCACCCCAGTGGGCCAGGATAAGTTTATTTTCTGGGTACGCTTTTACCAGGTCGTAGATCTGGGTCAGGGTGTTGGGCGTTTTGCCCG
>JAOZRT010000082.1 GCA_029940035.1 Desulfobacterales bacterium | reverse complement strand
AAAACAGCTAAGTGCGAATAACTCATTACCTGTCATTCCCGCGGAGGCGGGAACCCAGGGCGTTTAACTGGACTCCCGTCCCTGGCCCAAGACCGTTACCGGGGCAGGCAGACGGGAGTGGCGAGAGTTTTTTAACTTTTTTATAGGGCACGACACTATAGGCACCTGCCGTTTTGCGCATGGCAGGGTGGCCTGGGGTTTGCCCTGGCTGGGGAAAAACCCAATTTTGAATTTTTGACTTATGGCATTCGGAATGTTATTTTGGCAAATGCTCTAACTAGCCAATTGGCTAGCTGGCAAACTTTTCACATGATAGCGACGTAGTCGCGTTTCATAAAAGCGTGGCACACGATTTTATTATGGAAGCATACATAAAAATAGCAGGCTTGGAAAATATCGTGGAAGCGCAGCTGATGGAATCCATCCTGAAGGAGAAGGGCCTACCGCACCGCATCAGGTCTTTTCACGACACGGCCTATGATGGTTTGTTCCAGCTACAAAAGGGCTGGGGGGAAATTTTCGCACCTGAGGAAGTGAAAGAAGAGATACTGGATATCATGGCCCTGGTTAGATCGGAGGCCGGAGCCACAGAGGACGGAAGACAGAAGCCGGAACCCCAGAGGTCAGAACTTCAGAACCACAGAGGACTGAGGCCAGAGACCAGGTGCATGTAGGGGCCGGCCTTGTGCCTGCCCGTTATGGACGGGAGTCGGAAGAACGAGCGCCAGAGGACAGATCCAAGGTCGGAGTCACAGAGGTCAGGGTCAATAAAAAATTCGACACAGATTACGCGGATTGCACAGATTCAATTAGCGCTGCGCGTGTTATTTACTTCGCGTCATTAGGGCTTCGCCCGATATTAGCGCTGACGCGCGATATTACGCTTTGCTGATATTTATTGTTGCCGATAGCTTGAGGTCGATATCGGCGATAAATTACGCCCGAAGGGCAAATTACGTGCGAAGCACTGATGACAGCCGGAGGTGTAATGACATGCGTAGTATGAACTACGCCGCAGGCAAATTACGACAAATTACAGCGCAGCGTAGTTACCATACTTGTATAAAATTCGTGTCTGATAAAATATGAGTGGGGAAAACTCTTTAAATGTGACAACTTTTAATCAGGACTTGATCGCGTAAGCAGTAGGGAGCTTAACCTGCAACCCGTAACCTGTAACCACACTCAATATCTTCTCTTTGCGTCCTCTGCTCGAGCGCAGTGGGTGGTGGGATAGATCCTTTAGGATACTAAAGGCATGATAGCCCACATGATGCAGGGCGTGTCTTGGTTTTCGATCCGATCCAGGCACAGGATGCCGCCGTTCTGCTGCTTGAAAACGATGGGTTCCTTTTGGCCGGTGATGAGAAAAGAGGTCAACCGTTCCAGAAACGGCAGGTGCCCCACCACCATGGTGTTGGCCTGAAAATCCACCTGGAAAGCAAATTCAACAACATCATCCAATGGGTTGATGCCGCCGATCTCTTTGATGCCTCCTTCCGGTTTGAGAACATCCGCCAGAATTTCTGCTGTCTGCAGGGCCCGCTTTTTCCCGCTGTGTAGAATACGCTCTACCTTTACCCCGTAGTTCCGGGAAACCTCTGCGATTCTCCTGACATCCTCGATACCCTCCGGCGCCAGGCCCTTTTCCGGATCCCGGTCCTTGGGCAAGCTCAAGCCGTGTTGTACGATGTAGAAAGCCATATTCCCTCCTTAGCCAAGATCCGGACATCTATTTATCAATCTGAGTACCGCTCTTCCTTCCACGGATCCGCACTGTTGCTGTACCCCCGGGTTTCGTAATACCCGGGTTCATCCTCTTTGGTGAACTTTATGCGCTGAACCCATTTGACGCTTTTGTAAAAATAGCGGTCCGGCACCAGGGCACGCAGGGGCGCCCCGTGGGCTTGGGCAAGGGGCTTGCCGGAAAACCCGTGGGCCAGCAGCACGTTGTCTTTTTTCGCTTCGGCGATGGGGATGCTGCTGGAATAATCGCCCGGAGCCTCGAAGACGACAAACTTTGCATCTTTCCCGACCTTGACCAGATCCATGATCGTCTGCAGGGAAACACCCTGCCAGCGGGAGTCCAGCAATGTCCAGGTGGTGACGCAGTGCACGTCACAGGTTAGCGGGACCTGCGGTAATTTCATGACATCCCCGAATGTCAGGGTTCGGGGCTGTTTTATTGCACCCGAAATTTCAAGGCGCCAGGCCGGCACCATGCCAACGCCCTTGACACCCCCCATGTCCGAAAGCTGTTTGACAGCATGCTGACCAGGCGGGATGCGCAGCCGCCCGTCCGGTCGCAGCTCCGCAGCAAAGGCCTCATTCTCGGCATCCAGGAGTTTGACGAACACCCCCGGCAGGCCAATGGACACCAGGCTCCCGCCGGCGGCTGCCATAAATTTCCGGCGGGTCATTTTAGATTTGTTTTGCATGACGACCTCGACAATCTCTCAACGTAGAAAAAAATTACTCTCGCCCACTTCGTTCGAGGGCGCAGAGATCACAGAGAGTTTTGTAATATTTGTTTGATTTTTCCTTGAAAAAGAAATTATTTCTCCGTGGCTCTGCGGACTCTGCGAGATAAATAAGCCTCTTTTTAGCTTTGGTTTACCCCAAGGGCCGGATAATCAGTATACCCTCTGGTTCCCCCGCCGTACATGGTATTTACATCCAGTTTGTTCAGGGGTGTGTCCTTTTGGAAACGTTCCACCAGGTCCGGGTTGGCAATATAGGCTTGACCGAAAGCGATGGCATCGGCCGTGCCTTCTTCCAGCAGGTGGTTGGCGCTCTCTTTGGTGAACTGCTCATTGGCGATGAGGCAGCCCCTGAAGGTTTTTTTCAGAGCCGGTGTCAATGGGGGTGCGTTGAAATGCTCACGGGTGAAGATAAAGGCAATCTTGCGCTTTCCCAGCGCTTCGGCAACATATCCAAAGGTTGCAGAGGGGTCGTCGTCCCCCATGTCGTGCGCATCGCACCTGGGGGCCAGGTGCATGCCGACGCGGTCAGCCCCCCACACGGAAATGACTCCGTCAGCGACTTCCAGCATCAGGCGCGCCCGGTTTTCGATGCTGCCGCCGTAATCGTCTGAGCGGTGATTGGTTGAGGTCTGCAGGAACTGGTCCAGTAGATAGCCGTTGGCCCCGTGTATTTCAACACCATCGAAACCCGCTTTTTGGGCATTTTCCGCCCCCTTCCGATACGCTTCGACAATGCCGGGGATTTCTTCTTGTTTGAGGGCGCGCGGCACAGTGTAGGCTTTTGGGGGACGCACCAGGCTGACATGCCCGGCTGCCGCAATGGCGCTGGGCGCCACTGGTTTTTTCCCGTCGAGGTAATGCGGATCGGAAATCCGGCCCACATGCCACAGCTGCAACACGATCCGGCCCCCGGCCCCATGCACTGAACGCGTAACCTGTTTCCAACCCTCGACCTGTTCATTTGACCAGATTCCAGGTGTGTCAGGATAGCCCACCCCCATGGGCATGACTGATGTCGCCTCGCTGATGATCAGGCCAGCGGTTGCGCGCTGGGTGTAATATTCCGCCATAAGAGCAGTGGGTACCCGTTCCTTGCTGGCGCGGCAGCGCGTCAACGGCGCCATGACAAGGCGGTTGGGCAGGGCTAAAGCACCTATTTGGATTGGATCGAATAAGTCGCTCATACGTACCTCTCATTTTCGAAGATAGCTTGTGTTAATTTTTATTTCACCACAGACACACGCGGACCCCTGTGAAAAAGACCAAGTGCGGGTTTCACAGGGAACGCAATTTTATAAATCCTGTCTAAAAAAACAGCTGACAGTAAACAGCTCCGGTTCAAGGGCTGCCCACCAGCAGCTCTGTGTATATTCCATAGTGATCACTGGCGTGCACACCGTCAATTATTTTTTTCATGACCACCCGGCTGGACTTGACCGTGACCTGTCCTGAATCGATGAGATCACGAGGTCCTGCAAAGATGTAGTCGATCCGGCTGGACAGGGATTTATCAAGGGTCTGAATGGATTCCATCAGGTTGGCGTTATCAATTACGGCGTTGTTCAGATAGTGCGCCTTCTGGTTCAGGTTGGTGGCCGGGTCCCAGGTATAGCCCGGGTTGTCACTGTTAACATGGGCAAAGGTGTCTGTCATCCCCTGGGCTGTCAGTGTCTGTATTTCCCGTGAACCACTTTCCGAGTTAAAGTCCCCCATCAGAATAAAAGGCTTTTTTCCTGCCGTGTCTTGGATGAAATTCAGGGTTTTCTCGGCTTCGGACAGGCGCCAATCTGCCCCGGCTTTGATTTCAGTCAGCAGGGCCTGGTATTCTTCCGGGTGGGCATTACCTGTTTCCACCAGATCTTTTGCCATTTCAATAATCTCGGGGGCGTCGGTCAGGGACGCGTGCCAATGGGTGGCATACACATACAACGGTTTTTGATTGACCGTGATTCTGATACCGAGAATCTGGGTGGCGTCTGCAAAATGGAAGGTAACCCACTTTCCCACATAACCGCCGGACAACTGAAGGCGACACACAAATTCAGGGTTCAATTCTTTTTTTACAAGGATGGCATCCCCCTCCCTCAGGTTCCAGGGAAGGCCTATCGGTCCCAGCCTGACGCCGCCTACGCCCACATGCTGAAACACCGCACAGCCGGTGTCGGCCGCCAGCCGCTTGGCATATCCCGGGACCTTGTTGGCTTCGTGCACGCCGATGACATCCGGATCCAGTTCCTTTATTTGTTTGACCAATGCCTGGTATCGTTTTTCCCGGATAGCAGCGCTTTCATACTCCCCCATGGTCAGTGTTCCGATGTAGTCCAGCCCGGACCAGACGTTGATGTCGAGAACCTTAAGCAGGGTTTTCCCTTGTTGTGATCGTGCCTGGGTGGGATCCAGGGTCAACATCAAAAGTATGGCGAGAAATAGGAAAGACGACTTTTTTCTCAAGATTTTCATCTTTTTCAAACTCCTTTTAGACAAGGTCTCGCTCTTACAGTTTCAAGGGTTCCATGACCATGGGTTTTTCCGGCAGATTTTCCATAGCCTCTTCAAAAGAAACGAGCCACGCCGTCATTCCCGGATTCGGCCCCCCGTCAGCGGCGGCCACGCGTTTGAGACTTGTCAGCATCTTTTGGGTCTGTTTTTTTGAGTAAGTTTCCTGGGGGCTGTATTTTTCTGTTGATTTCTGGTTCACCAGGGCACGCAGAACATTGACCCGCACGGTGTCATTGAGACGGGATTTGTTGAGTACGTGGTTCAGCACCGCAGCATAGGTTTTTCCGGATATGGCTTGATTTACAGCCGCCATTGCGACGATGGCGAACGCCAGGTCTCTTTCGAAAACAGCTTCGTGGGTGTTGATTTCCCGTCGGCTGTAAACCGCCATGGCTTCTTCCCCCACGATGGTGATGATCCAGGTCAACAGGTAGCGAAAGGTGATTTCTCGCGCCGAGGTATAGGCCAGTTTGCGCCCCCAGTACCAGGGGCTCAAGGCATTGTAGGCCAGCCAGGCGCTGTTTCCCAGGGTGTAAACGGCTTTGTATTTTTTGATCCAATCAAGTTTGTTTTTAACTTTTGAATCGTAGAATTCTTTGCCGGCCAGGATCTTGTGTATGCTGACATCCTTGATCGCATTCAGAGGAAATTCTTCGATCTTATGGGTGAGCCTTGAAACGATCCGTTCGTCCAGCTTTAAAAGATCAGCGATGGAGGCCTGTAACACGGGGGTGTCCGTGTCCGGGTAGTAGATTTCGGCAATATCTCGGGTGAGGTCGGTGGCCATGGCATATACCCGTTTGGGGGCAATGGACGTTTTCAGGGAAAAGGTGCGGCTGATGCCTCTTAGCTCTCTTTCGATTCGGTCACAGGCCTTTTGGTCTGAGGGCGAGGGGAACTGGGCTTTGAGGGCGGCAATGCGCTTGAGCGGGTCTTCCTGTTCAGACCAATGGTCTCGCAGTTTTTTTCTGCGGCTTCGGGAAAGGAGCAGCAGGGTGGCAAGAAGTACGCAACCGGTCAAGATCAATATGACGATAGTGGTGTTCACAAAATGTTTCCAATCACAGCTGTGTTTCTACAGAAAGACTCAGGGCAATCCAGCGCTTTCTGTAGTGATTTGCAGGGTCGGCAGCGTGCCAAAGGGATTCTACCGGGGTCTCCGGATTCTTTTAAAAATATTTTTTTCCAGTACAAACCCCAGCCACACATCCTTGTCATTTACTTTCGACACTTGCCTGTTGAATTCGAGGACTGTAAACCCGAACTTTTTAAAAAGCGCTTCAAGATCGTTGCTCTGCCAATAGTAAAAAACCCTGCCAAGTTTATCCGTCCCCGTACCCTGGCCTTGCTTCAAGGTGATCAGCACTTTGCCCCCCGGCCTAAGCCCGGCTGTTACCCGCCCAAAAACCTGCGGCAGTTTTTCATGCGGGACGTGCACCAGGGAACCGGCCAAAAGAATGGCATCTATCGGCCGCGTTGTAAAATCGAACGCCTCGAAGTCACCCTTTATGACATCCGACCCTGTGTTCTGCCTGGCAAGATCTGCCAACCCGGCCGATCTTTCAAAGCCGGATACGGTAAAGCTGTTATTCTTGAGCCAGAGCATGTCGCGGCCCGACCCGCAGCCGATGTCCAGAATCGTGCAGCCCGGCTCGAGGTGTTTTCGCAAAGGCTCGAGAAAAGACGACGGGTCGATGGTAAAGGTCTTTTGATGATAGGTTTGAAAGTGATTTTGATAATAGTCGGACATGGATTGTGGTTACAGCCTACACAGTATTGTTGATAATATATATGCAAAACCAAGGCGTGTATTTGAAATTTTCTGTTATGGGCCCCCATAATCGGATTTCAAACGAGTTTAAACCCTTTTGGGTGTTCTTTTCAATACAATTACCTGTTTAAGAATCCCATGATCTGAAACACGTCGAATAGAAGGGTGAAAAACAAAACAGGGCATCCTTTCAATGTCGGAAAGGATACCCTATTTTGCTGTTCATGAAAATTAAAATGGCATATCAGCGACCCTGTCGCGTTTCATAAAATCGTGGAACACGATTTTATTTGGCCTCCTGAATGGCCTTCCGCGCAACCTTGTCGATGATTCCCGGGGCGATCATTTTTATCCAGCGTCCCAGTTTTCCCCTGTTTTCCTTTGTTTCTCAATAAAAAATTGCTGTTTGAATCCCCAAAAGTGAGGTTCAGACCAATTTAAGCCCTTTTAGCGGTTCATTTCAAGTCCTAACATATAGTCGCTCACCTTAGACCAAAGTCGCCGGTATCTGAACGATGTTATCGGCGACAAACGGATTTTACTTGTATCAAGCAAAATGAAAAAATTGGATTTCAGGGGGCGGCTTTTGAAGGGAAAGGGCCAAGGATATGATTCACCGATGCCAGCTGGTCAAGCCGGAGGCGGCCGATGCTGTCAGCATACGCAGGGTCTCTTTGGAGTTGAACAGTTTTTCGCAAAGTTCACACTTCCGGTATTGAACGATTTCACGCGCCGGTATTCCTGAAAAAGACGCTATGCTGGTGAGGCCCATGGTCCGGATAAGCTGGTACAATGCAAGGGTTTCACTTTTTCTGAACAAGGCGTCGACAGAGTTGTTGCGCAGGCTGCCAAGGTACAGGAAACGGGTTTTCGAAAAGCGGTCTGCACCGTCACAACAGGCATACATATCGAGTTCCGGTGTGAGATAGGGATTCATGGCGCACAGGTTGGGCCGGTAATCGGTGGAAACCGGCGGCCGGTCAAAATCACCTGCCCGGCCAAAATAGATGACCGGTTCCGGGAAAAACTTCAAGCTGTGACGTCGCAGAAATTGTTCGTAAGTGTCGTCATTTTTAGAAAAATCGGTCACAAAGGAAATAAAATAGTCCAGCCCGTGCTGCTGGCAGCTGGATGCGGCGCGCACAATGTTGTCAGCGTCGATGTGCTGCTGGTGCCAGCGGCTGAAACTGAGCCGCAATTGTGACAACCCGCTTGCCCAAAGACCCGCAACCACCTGATCTGCCTTGTCAGGCGTTTTGGCCCAATATCCGTTGGTCACGACCCTTGAATAGATTCTATTTGCCTTGCAGAGTTGCAGCAGTTTGCAGATATCATCATAATACAGCAGTGGTTCGCCCGCCGTAAAACTGATGCCCGTGACCTTGCTGCGGGCCATTTCGTCGACAATTGTTTTGGCCCGGTCAATCTCCATTTTGGAGGTGTTCGGTGATGCGTCTGCAGCAACGCAGTGACCGCATCGAATGTTGCATTGTGTTGAATAGCCGAAGGCAATATTTCTCACCGGTCTATTTATATCCAGTGCGGTCGAATTCATCATATTACTCATTTGCATTTAGAGTCGTGGGCTAATACGTTTTGCCCTTGACATTCGTATGTAGAAAAAACGACGTATATCTTTTTATAGTGGCGCAGCCGCGTAGAATAACAGGGTGGAACACGCTGTTATACCTCCAATGCCTCGGCACATTGAACGCAAAGGTCTGATTCGGGCACGATCATCAACCTTGCAAAGGGGATTGGGTTTTCACATTCACGACACAAACCGAAATCAGGGTCATCGATCATCAAAAGCGCGCGTTCCATTTTTGAAAGCGTCTGTTCTGTTTGTTTCAAGGTGGCCTCATTGATGCTTTTGCTGATGATGGCTTCCATGCGGGTGAGCCGTCCGATGGCATTGTCCGGCGGAACAGGCCGGGAAAGTGCTTGAAACGATTTTTTATCATCCTTAAGGCTCGATATTTTATCGCGAATGTGCTCTCTAAGTAGCTCTTTTTTATCGGTATCCAAAATTATATCGCCTTTCCTGATGTTGAAGCGCCACCATACACAAATCTGTCCGGCAAAGCAATCGTCTCTTACGTATCATTCAGAAGGCTGTTTGCGGTTAATCATTTCGATTCGTTCTTCCCTGCTCAAGGGGCAGTTACCCGGCCGCCAGAAATGCATCGTTCTGGATGAGATTCATAAATTTGCTCGCTGGCGCAATCTGGTGAAAGGATTTTATGACACCAATAAATCCGCTGTGTCCTTTATAATTACAGGTTCTTCAAGGCTGGATTATTATAGCAAAGGGGGTGACTCTCTTCAGGGCAGATACCATTATTACCGGCTCCACCCGCTGTCTCTGAACGAATTGAACCCTGATCCCTCCCAAGAGGATTTTAAATATCTTTTACGTTTCGGCGGATTTCCAGAACCCTGCCTGAAAGGGGAGGAGAAATTCTGGCGGCGGTGGCAAAACGAGAGGGTTCGGCGGGTCATATACGAGGACATCAATGTATTGGAAAACGTCAGGGAGGTCAGCCTGCTAGAACTGCTTGCTGAGGAATTGCCCAACCGGGTCGGCGCGCCTCTGTCAATCAAGAACTTGAAAGAACTATTGGAAGTCTCCCATGAAACTGCTGATCGCTGGGTTCGCATCTTTGAACGAATGTATTACTGTTTCCGCATACCTCCTTACGGTGCTCCCAAAATCAGGGCTGTTAAGAAAGAACAGAAACTTTACCTGTGGGACTGGTTTTTGGTTTCCGAACCAGGACCGCGCTTCGAGAATTTTATTGCCTCCCACCTGTTGAAATATTGCCATTTTCAGGAAGATACTGAAGGGTTCAGGATGGAATTGCGTTTCTTGCGGGATACAGACAAACGCGAAGTGGATTTTGTCGTTCTAAAGGAGGGAAAGCCGATTTTTGCAGTTGAATGCAAGACAGGTGCAAAAAGTGTCAGCCCATCGATTTATTACTTCAGGGAACGAACCGACATTCCTGTTTTTTTTCAGGTTCATGAACAAAAGGAAGACTATATTAAAAATGGCGTGAGGGTTCTGCCGGTGCAAACGTTCTGTCGGGAAATGCAATTTCCCTAAACAGCTGTTTTGGGTGCTGAAAATGGCCGTCTAAGCGTATTTGTTTCGAATGGCGTGAAGATGGTGTGTACGGTGTCGAGATTGTTGACAATCATTAGGGTAGGGGGCGTTATAATGAGAGATTTTGGAATGACTGTTGATTTTTGGACAGGTATTCAAGTTCATTATGATACGGAAATGGCTAAGATGAGTTTGGGAAACCGATTGGAACAGGAAGTCAAAGTTTTAGTGCAGGCAGCCTAAAGCTACTATTCCCCCTAACATTTCGGGAGGGGGTTAGGGGGAGGGGGGAAACCTTAGACAGGATTAACAGGATTCTTGGCAATGTTTACCCCGTGAAACCCGCACTTGCTCTTGTTTAACCGGGGTCTGCGGTTAAGTGAAGATTCTAAACAACATGCTGTTGTATTGTTTCAAGCGGTATAACAGAAATCTTATTGTCGAGTGAGTATGTCTGATTCCCGGGGTAGATTATCCACAGATGCTCCAATCCCAAATCCTCAATGGCAATGCGCATCGAACGGCTTGTTCCGGGGGCATCTGCGTATTTAAATTCGAATCCATGGCGTTTACCTTTAACCGTTATCATGAGATCCAGTTCTGCGCCTGAATGTGTTGCCCAGAAATAAGCATCTCGGGTTGTAAACGTTTGAATTACGTGTTCCAGCGCAAATCCTTCCCATGAGGCGCCTATCTTAGGATGTCCCTGCAGGTCGGAAAGGCTTGGAATCTGCAATAGACTGTGCAGCAATCCACTGTCACGCAGGTATATCTTAGGGGATTTGACCTGACGCTTTTTCAGGTTTTCAAGCCACGGCGGCAATACGCGAACCATGTATGCGCCGGTTAGTATATCGAGATATCGACGCGCGGTGTTTTCAGCTGTGCCCAAGGCTCTGGCAAATTCTGCGGCATTCCACACCTGTCCGTGATAATGGGCCACCATGGTCCAAAATCGCCGCAGGGTTTCCGCAGCGATGGTGATACCGAGTTGGGGAATGTCTCTTTCAAGAAATGTGCGTATAAAGTTTTCACGCCACAATAGGCTGTCGTCTTCGGAACCGGCTAGAAAGGCCTTTGGAAAACCACCTCTCATCCATAATCGATCACGAAGTTGATCACCAACTTCCCGAAGTTTAAACCCGGCTAGGTCGACAAATCCAATTCTACCGGCCAGAGATTCAGAAGCACCTTTGATCATCCCGGGGGATGCTGATCCTAAAATCAGAAACCGGGCATCCTGGTCAGATCGATCCGCAAGTACCCGCAGTAGTTCGAAAAGTTCCGGCTTTCTTTGAATCTCGTCAAGAATGACCAGGCCGGAAAGATCTTTTAACGCCTGCATGGGAGCGGTAAGGCGCTGAATATCTATGGGGTTTTCAAGATCAAAGAATGTGGCTGGTTCTTGTTCGGCAATCAACCTGGCCAATGTCGTTTTGCCACATTGCCGGGGTCCGAGCAGGGCGGTAACCGGATGGACCTTGAAGGAACTTTTAATTTGGTGGATGGGTTCTGGCCTGGAAATCATGTCATTATAATAATCCTTGTAAATCCTCATGTCAACTGCAGATTTTCAGGGATAATATTTTTTGGGCTATTTCATGTGGACACCCAGGTCGACTCCGGAAAAATAGTTATTCATATTATGGTGACCGTCCCTAAATTTCATGTTGAACTGTTCATCGCGGTTTTTATATTATACTACCCGCAATTTTATAAGTAATTATATCGCGATTTTACTAATTAAGGATTGGCAATTGATAGTAAACCGTTAGATAACAATATAACCAACTGTAATAATTAATGTCTAATTATTAAAGTTATATTTTTATGGGCGTCCCCTAGACACAGGCCTACGGTAGTTCTGTGGTTCCGTCCTCTGGGGCTCCGTTTTCTGTGGCTCTGTTTCTGTGGTTCCGACCTCTGGGGCTCTGTGGATCTGGCTTCTGTCCTCTGGGCCTCTGGTTGTCCTTTTCCGACCCGGCCAACCATTAAATAACGACGCCAGGTCTGGCCTTTGTATTGATTTTACCTCGATCCAATGCCAGGGTGCCGTTGATGAACACATAGTCGATCCCGCTGGGGGCTTCAGAGGTTTTGAGGTCGGTGTTATTGTCTTTTACCTTGTGCCAGTCGAAGACCATGATGTCGGCTGCTTTATTCTCCGCCAGGATACCCCTGTCCTGGATATTGAACCGGTCTGCCGAGGCCCCGCTCATCTTGTGAACGACCTCTTCGAGGCTGATGAGATCATAGTCCCTGGCATATTGAAGGATCCTGGGAAAATTGCCAAAAGCGGCAGGGTTCTGCACACCCTCAAGACGAACAGTGGCATCGGTCTGGAACAGGGAGGCTGGATGTTGAATCATGGCTTTGACCTGCTCCTGGTTGCTGTAACGATGGTTCAAAACCGCAGCGATGCCGTTGGACTTCTGAACGAAATCGATAAAGTTCTCGAATTCGTTCATGTTGCGCTTTTGGGCAATGTCCTTCATAAACATGCCGTTGTATTGCTCGAGGTCCGGGTGGTTGGCTTTGGTGATCTGAATATCTTCATAACCAAAGCCCAGTAGGTTTGTGATCAGGGTCAGTTCGGCCCTGAGTTTAAGGAGAGCCCAGCGGCTGTTGAAAACTTCGGGGACACGGGCCAGAAACCATTCAGGCAAGAACACATTGATGATGGAAACACCGCAGTGATAAGCGTAAGTATCGAATTTGACATCGACCCCATCCTGGATGGCCTGGTCGATTAGTTCAAAGGCCTTTTCATATGATTTCCAGGTCCGTTCTCCAACAAATATCAAATGCGAGAGTTGGATTCTGGCATTGGTTTCCCGGCCCAGGTTGAGCATTTCTTCGATGGCTTGCAGGTTGTGGGGCACACCGTAAAATTCCAGGGGATAGGTGCCTGAAAGGGCTGAATAGGCCTTCATGTGAACCGTAATGATTTTATCCTTTTGTTTGACCATCGCGGCCACTTGATTGAGTTCGTCCAGGGTCACAAATACATCTGGTTCGTACTGCAGGCCATAGGAGACGCCGCGGGCCCCCTGTTCAAGGGCTTCTTCAAGCAGGTACATTTGCTCCTGCATCCTTTTTCCGGTCATGGGGGTTGGATCGAACCCCTGTAAAGAAGCCCGGGTGGTACCATTGCCGACCAATGTGGCCAGGTTGTGGGTGATACCGTTTTTTTCCAGAAAATCAAAGTAGCCTCCCATGGTATCCCACTGCAGTTTGTACAAGCCTTTTGTCCGCTTGTTTACGGTTTTGTAAAAATCCCGGTTGGACGATTCTGCGGTTAGATTTTGGGATCCTTTCTTAAAACCGGCGATGCCATATCCACAATTTCCACCGACAAAGGTGGTGACCCCCTGCCGGGTAAAAGGGGTCGTGAGGTCGTGGCGGTCGCTCGCCGGCAAAACCGAGTCCATGTGGGAATGCATATCGATAATACCGGGTGCGATCACCCTTCCCGTGCAGTCAATGGTATTTCCGTCGAAACTTGCATCTTCGATGATGACTTTTTCGATCTTATGGCCATTGATCAATAGCGAACCGTTGAAGGCCTTGCTGCCGGTGCCGTCCACGATCAATCCGTTTTTCAGCAATGTGCGAGGTTTGCCCACGTGTTGAATGGTCACTTGTCCTCCTGCGGCAGATGCGGTTGCCGGCTGGGTGGATTGTGTTGCGTGCGCCTTGGATTTTCTGAAAATTCCACCTCCCCACAGGGTAAATAAAGCGGAAGTAGAAGCCACTTTCATCAACCAGCGGATGAATTCCCGGCGCAATAAGTTTATTTTAAGGAGATTTTCAATTGGCTGCATGGGTTGCCTCGTCATTGTGGGTTCGTGGTCTTGGCACGACCGTTGCGATATCTGAATAGTGTCCCTTCATGTACGTTTTCAGCATAATGCCAAAAAGGGGGTTGTTTATCAATGGTTTTTCAATATCCAGGATTAACATGAAATCTCAAACGATCATTATAGCTGATCCTAATATGATCAATTGACTGGCAGGTCTGTCCTCTGTCTTCTGTGGCTCGTTTTCCGTTCTCTGCCCTCCGAAGCTCTGAGGATCTGTAGTTCTGTTCTCTGTCCTCTGGAACTCCTGCCGGGGTCCGAGCAGGGAGGTAACCGGATGGACCTTGAAGGAACTTTTAATTTGGTGGATGGGCTCTGGTCTGGGAATCATGCCATTATAATAATCCTTGCAAATCCTCATGTCAGCTGCAGAATTTCCAGGGAAAGTAACATCAGCAAAGCTCATGAGTGAATATGCCTGCTTGTGCATCGAGTTCTTCTGCCAGTTCGGCAACCCTACGATGGTGGGTGAATACCAAAACCTGGGTGCTGGCAGCAAGCTCTGCAAGGACCTCTAAGCAAACCTTAGTTCTGTGATCGTCGAATCCAACGAGAATGTCATCCACCACAAAGGGCATTGGTTCCCCTTTCTGAAGGTGTTGCTCGAGGGTCGCGAGGCGCAGTGCCAAGTAGAGTTGATCGCGGGTCCCATCACTCATCTGATCGATCGACACCTCTAGGTCATTTGGGCGGACACCTAATAGAATGGGCTTGCCGCTTTCGTTCAATTCGTCTCGCAGATTTGCAAAGGACCCGAGGGTGAGCTTCATAAAAAGATCGCCGGCCCGCGCAAGAACCGGAGCCTGGTTTTTTCTGCGGTACTCCTCTATGCGCTGCTCTAAAATAAGTGCCGCGATTTGAAGGCGAAGGTACTGCTCAACACCAGAAACCATAGTAGCGAGGTGCTGCGCGGCCTCCTCCGATGCCCCAGCGGCCATGTCGCTGCCATCTTTGGCCAGTATCTCGTTTTGAACCGTTTGCCTTTGGTCACGTAGCGTATCCCGCTCTGATTGCAGATCTTTCAGCTCCGTGGAGATGCGTAGAAGTCCGTCCTCTATCACATCGGCATCCAGTTCATCAGCCTCCTGCTCCAATTCTTGAATGCTTAGGCCATCCCCATTGCGTGTGAGCTCTTGTTCAACCGTCTCAAGTCGTTGCTGCAATCCACGCGTGGCACAAGAACGTTCCCATGTCGATTCAAGTTCTTCGTCTGTTTTGACACGTGCCTGATCTCTCAACGCAGCGAGCTGCTCCTGTGTTGCACGAATTGTTAGGTCTGCATCTTCAATTTCCGCAGTTATTTCTTTTTCCTGGGTCTTTATCTTTGAGAGGGCCGCCCGCGTTTCGCGTGCCTCGGTTAATTCCCGGTTCAGCTGTGCGGCAACAGTGACTGCTTTTCGGTCTTTTACTTTGAAATCGATGCCATCGGCAAACGCCAAAACCTTTTGGTCATATTGTTCGGACACTTGGTCAATCCCATAAATTCGCCTGCGCAGCTCTTCAGATTTGTCGTATTTCTCAAAAAACGCCAACAACAACTCGAAGGTCTCTGTCGCCCGCTCTGGGTGGACATCAGCTTCCAACCCCAAGCCGGCGATGGCTTGCGCCCACTCCTTTAGCCATCCGACTTTATCGTTCTCTATCGACTTAAGGTCTTCTTGCGCCCTTTTGATGCGAGCGGATACATCGTTCAATGAATGTTCCAATTGACGCTTGCGTTCCAACGCCAATTCCTCATGTTCGACGCGCTGTTCGCACAGGCTGATCATGGCCTCCAGGCTCATCCCGTCTATATTGATTGTGTCATCAAAATATGAAATTTGAAGGGCAATGGTTCCCCTTAGTGTTTTACAGTCCGCGGCCAAATTCTGCGCCTCCCCGGAAACAACCCGTGCCGCCCGGACATTTGACATCAGCTTTTCTACTTTTAGTAACCATTGCTTCATTTCCCTGGGAGTTCCCGGTTTTATCTCTTGCTGCTCCCAAATAGCGTTCCATTCCTTTTCGTAGTCATTTTGGTCGGACTGCATTTTTTCAGTTTCATCGCTTATGGTTCCAAGCCGCGATTTAAGATCCTTTATCCTTACCTCTAAGTCCACCCGTTTTACCACCTGGTCGGAGGCCAACCGGAGTTGATCCGATATATGATCGGCTTCACCGACCTTTTGCTCGTAAAGTATCGGCAGGTCGGCATCAGGTGCATATGCAGCGATTTCCTTTTCTGCATCTATTTTTTCGATATACTTGCGTTTTATGAGGTGCCATCCCGTGGTTCGAATGGTTCGTGCATCCTCAAGTTCCGAAATTGTTGGCGCATCGCTGGTCATCAACAGGGCGTTTAAATCCTGTTCTACCTGCCA
>JAOZRT010000362.1 GCA_029940035.1 Desulfobacterales bacterium | reverse complement strand
GTAGAACCTTTTCAATTCTCACCGGCTGAGCCGGTGGCTTATGAAGGGAGTTAGAGTAATATAATCGGCTAAATTATCACATTTCCTGCACACGCTGCAAGAAGCTCAACAATTATTCCAGCCGCCGTCATTGCTGTTAGTTCACTCTGGTCATAGTGGGGTGATACTTCAACGATATCGAACCCTTTCAGTTTTTTATTTGAACCGAGCTTAGGTAATACAGACCAGAGTTCACGTACTGTCAAGCCGAATAGCGTAAATGCCTCGGCACCCGGCACATGGGCAGATTCCAGAACATCCATATCAATGGACAGATAAAAACCTTCTGTTTCCTTGGTTGCAATTTCCAGAGTCTAGTTTATCACATTATTTAATCCCAGATCAAGGATCTGTCGCATGCCAAAACAAGTCATGCCTTCATTCTCTACAAAATCCCAGTATTCCTTATCATTAACCGTACCCCGCATGCCGATCAGAACCATATTTTCTGCAGCAAAGGACTCAAGTCGCAAAATTGCCGCCAAAGAGAACAATTCGTGTCGGCAGTTGAACAATCTCATGGTCTGGGAATTCCCATGTACAGATTTCCACGTTCCGATCATATTCCGGAAAGTCGAAAGCCGGAAGAATAATACCGCCGCTAGCCATGTTAAAATTACAATTAGAGCTTATGAATTTGTCACCTCCTTCCCCAAAAATAGACAATGGTATTCAGTATTAATAATCGGTCTCACTGAAAAACATGCTAAAACTAATATCCGAGATTGAAGCCATGCAGTCATCACTCATGCAGAGCGCAACCACTTTCATTTCCATCTAAAAATAAGAATTAAGTTCGCCTCGTCTGCGGATATCAACCGACGCACAATGAAATCCACCACCAATTGCTTCAAAATCGTAGAAATTGCAGGGGATGGGTTTGAATCCCCACTCTTTGAAAGCATTAATAAGGGTGTGCTCTTCCCTTGATACAATCACCCTTTCTTCATCAAGCATAACCACATTCATACTGATCCAACTGCTACAATTATACATGGGCTGGCTTTTAGGCATTACCGGTGTCGGGCAGGTAAGGATATCCCAGCCGTTTTTTTTGAATATCTCCGGGACATTGTACACGCGTTCTGGGTTGATCAGAAGCTTGCCGGGTGCCAGGGGATAAAATGTGGCATCAATGTGCATGGGGTGGGTATCGTAGACCTCAACCTCGTGCACACGATATTCCGTGCCAAGTTGTCGACGCAACCATTCAATGCCAAAACCGTTGCAGCAACTGCTCCTGGCTATAAATACATCTCGACCGCATTTGATGACATCCGCCGCATCAAACAGCGGTTCAAATTCGGTCAGTATAGTTCGCATAGGTTCGCCTTCTCTGGGAGCTTCATATCCTTCAACATAAGTTTTCGATCCCAACTGAGGCCTGGGTGCGGAAATCCACTGGGCGCCGCCATGAAAATACTCTTTGCAGAGATCCTTGAACGCATGGTGTTCATGATATCTGGACCGCCATGCCATGGGTGCCTCAATAATCATGTCGCCGATGACCAGCAACACATCGCGCGGCATCAAAGCATAACAGCCGCTTTTAATTTCAAAATCCGGCGTGTTGTAGGATTTGGTAAAATCACAGGGTACGGGACGTCGTACAGTTACCCCTTCGGCCTCCAGAATATTGACAAACTCATCCACGTTCTTTCCGGCCGCTTCGATCATTTCCGGTGGCCAGGGAGTGCCACCATGTTTCTTGTAGAAATCCCATAGTTCTTTTCCATGGAGAGAAGCCTCCATGATGACATCCCAGGGCGGAATTAGCGCGCCCTCAACCGTACCGACAATGATCTCTTCCAGCGGATCCCATTCGTTATACGTATTTACCACATGCGTATTGTCTTTTTTTGGCCCGTTCATCAAAATATCTCCTTATCGCATCTAATGTACCACAACTCTGATCTCTTGCCCACGCTCTTTCATCCGCAGTTTCACTGCCGTCCTGCGATTACATTTCGAGGAGTTTTTTCACCTGAATAACAGCTTCCTGCGCGTCTTTCGCAAAGGCATCTGCGCCAATCCGTTCTGCCCACCGGGAAGTCACCGGGGCTCCGCCCACGATTGTTTTGAATCGATCCTTAAGGCCTTGTTTTTTTAGTTCCGCTTCAAGTTCTTTTTGCTTTGGCATTGTGGTGGTCAAAAGAGCACTAGTGCCTATAATATCGGCTTCGTGCCGGACCGCCTCTTCGATGATTTTATCTGTAGAGGCGTCTCGTCCGAGGTCATGTACAGTAAATCCGTTTGCCTGAAGCATGGAAACAACGATGCTCTTTCCAATGTCATGGACATCGCCTTTAACCGTTGCGATCATGACAACCCCCTTGTGTTGTTCATCCATTTGAGAGACATTCTGGTTAATAAGTTGTGTTACCGCTTCCATTACCTTGGCCGCTCTGATCAGTTCGGGCATAAATAACCTACCTAAGCCAAAAGCTTCACCCACCTCAGCGATTCCCGGAATGAATCCTTTTTCCATAATCTCAAGTGGCGCTAGTTCCATGGAAAGTAATTGCTTCGCCGCCTCGGTTGCTTTTTTATCATCGTACTCGATGATCGAAGTCCTGGCCTGTTCAAGAAAATTATTGTAGGTCATTTGTTCCTCCTGTTCGTGATTCAGCTTACCGATTTTCCTTTTTCAACCCCTGATTCGCTGCCGGGAAACGTTCAAGGAATTCAGATCAATTCCAAGTATACTTGAAATATTTTGCTTTGCTTCGATGCCCTTTGGCATTCGAGACAGAGATTGAATCGTCCCTATGCGGTGTTCTTCCCTAACCTCACGCATGAGAAGCGGATCGTGAAGATCCGGAACAGAAATTCCAAGCATATCGGCAACATATTTTTTAGCTTCCCTGATCTTCATGCCCCGGCTCATTTGCATGCGCGCCACCAGATCTCCGGCAGTACGCAATCCGCTCATTCCCGAGGTCATGGCATGGGTAATCGCCACTCCGGCAGGATCACCTGTACCCACCTACAACCCATCCAAACGCGTTATTTCAACCATCGCCTTGGAAGCTACAGAGACCATATCTGCCGACAGCGTTTCACAGATCGGCAGTCCTCCAACTCCCATCCCCATATTGCCGTGTACAGGTATTTGTGCTTCTTTAACGCAACTTTTTGTAAAGGTCACCGATCGAGCAATATTCCAGGGTATGGATTGTCCTGCATCGGTGTTAACCACCGGTCCAAAAATGGTCGCCCCGGCCTCCTCTGCCAATTTGACCTGCTCATGAGGAAACATTCCAGCTAACCGCTTTCCATTGTGAGTCATTTCGCCGTGCATACCGATAACGAATTCTCCTGCCATACCGATCTCAATGCAGATGTCGGAATACTTCTTTTTTAACTTCTCTGTAGCCAGTAGGGCCGCTTTAAAATCCGGATCACCGGAAGCACCGACTGTATCAATGTTTATGCCGTCCGCCCCTGCCTCATGGAAGGTTGAAGCAACATAGACAATATCTTCAACAGCCAGTTCGACTGCAACTTCATAGGCTTCCTGGGCCTCTTTAATTTTACCCTGAGGTAGAAGCTCTGCAGGATTTGGCACCGGTCCATCCGGCATTGTGTACAGCCCAAGGTTTGGCATAGCTCCAAAGAACATGGGCACTACCGTAAGAAGCTGGGCCTGCTCAAAAAGGGGAATTTCTTCTTCAACGATTGGCTTGACCTGCTTGTAGCTGTAGTCTATATGGGAAAATTCAATCGTATCCGCCCCAAAGCATCTCTCATATATTTGGAGAGCAGTCATACGATTGGCGACGATACCTAGACGCCGGATCTCGAAGGAAGGACCATCATAGCTGAGGATGACCTCCTGCCCCCTTTCGACACCAGTTATCGTCTGAACCGAGCTGCAAATTTCAAAGAGGTATTTCAGTTCATCATCGGAGAGGGTGTCGATACCACCTTGAGAGGCGGCCTGCTGGGTCCCATCTTCAAGTTCTTGCATCAATTCCGCCTCGGTAAGCTCAACAGGCCAGCCGTCTCCCATTCGTGAGAAAATTTTAACCATTTGTTCCTCCTCTTCCTTAGATCCTCTTCGAAGTCACAGATTTTTCAATTCGGTGATGACAGGCACAATAACCCCATAATGATAGGTAAGTCAAAGTGTTTTAACTAATACTTTGGTAAGGTATTACTTATGCTTAAACACTACGCATGTATAGGGGATTTCGTATTCAAATCTCAAGTTGACAATTGGTGGAGGGTATTAAGACTTGATCAAATATGGGGATTTCTGGGTATTGAAGGCTTTATGAATTAGTCGGTAACCTAATGAAATATAGGCAATACAGTAAGTTCTGACTGAATTCAGAAAAAAATACAAAAAAATGAAAATAATGCGGGA
>JAOZRT010000081.1 GCA_029940035.1 Desulfobacterales bacterium | reverse complement strand
AAAAACATAAATGCTAAAGGAACCAAGGCCGCCGCTCCGGCACTTTTGTACAAGGAACAGAACCTGGCGGTCCGATCCATCCGTGACCATTTCACACCCGATGTCACTGAAATTTTGATCGATGATGAAAACGTATTCCATGAAGTTAAAAGCTTTGTGCACATTATCTCCCCAAAACAAGAAAAAATCGTCAAACTGCACAAAGGCGCCAAACCGCTTTTTTCCAAATTTCAGCTTGAAGATCAGATCGCCTCGATTTTCGAAAGCCGGGTAAAACTCAAATCCGGTGGCTCCATCGTCATTCAGCAAACCGAAGCCCTCGTGTCTATCGACGTCAATTCCGGCAAGGCCACCCATCAGAGCACAGTGGAAAAAACAGCCCATATCAACAATCTTGAAGCGGCCGAAGAAATTGCCCGTCAGCTGCGGCTGAGGGATATGGGCGGATTGGTGGTGATCGATTTTATCGACATGAGAGATGCCAAGCATAAAAGCGAAGTCGAAAGAACCATTAAAACATCCTTAAAAGTGGACAAGGCTAAAACCAATGTCGGCAGAATATCAAAATTCGGGCTGATGGAAATGTCCCGGCAAAGAATCCGGCCGTCCATTGAATTCGGCAGTTTCGAACCCTGCCGCCACTGCAACGGAAAAGGCCTTGTGCCATCCACCGAAACCCTCGGGGTCCGGTTCCTGAGAAAGTTGCAGATGGAGTCCCTCAAACCGGAGATAGCGCTTGTCAAGGGTTTGCTTCCTGTTGAGGTTGCCGATTATGTGTTGAACAGCAAACGAAAGGAGCTTCTCGACCTGGAATTGAGGCGCCAGCTTTCCATAATGATAATCGGTGACAGCACCTTGGTTCCCGGAGAGAGCCACATCGAATGTACGCACAAGAATGAAGCCAACCATTGAAATATTTGAAAGAAAGATTTGACGTGGGCAGCCATTTAAAGTATATCAGCGCCATTTTCGGGCTGTTTTCTAAATGAGCATGAAATTGCAATTCAAAATATGCCTGTTCTGTGGGGTCCTGGCCTTGGCGGTGTTTGCTGTGGGTTGTCAAAGCGGGAAAGAAAACCAGCCGATACAATATACGCCTGACAGCCGGTTCAACCCCGCCTACAAAACGGTGTTTGAAACCTGGACCAAAGAGGATCGCATCTACAAGGGGTTCGACTGCAAGCTGATTGCAGCGGCCACCTATAAATCGATGCAATTCAGAAACGCCTACGCGCAGGAGTATGGTAAACTCTACCGACTGAGTGCGGCGGAAAAGGATAAATTTCTGAAAGATCAGGCGGATGCGGCGGACACGTATCATGAGTTTATCTTTGCCGCTTATGTTCCCGATAAGAAGTGGGATGATTTTCCAGAGGAAAGATCCACCTGGAAAATTGATCTAAGCAATGAAGACGGCATGTGTATCGCCCCGGTAGAAATAAGGAAATTAGAGCGCAACGATGTTGTGCTGAAACACTTTTTCCCTTATGTCACCCCCTGGAAATCGGTATACTTGTTACGGTTTCCAATCAGGCAGCGTGGTACAGGAGAAACGCTGGTGGGGGAGCAGTCTCATAATCTGACGCTTTCGGTCAGCAGTGTCCTGGGTTTGGCTGAGATGACCTGGATGCTGGACAACGGAAAAATTGACAATTAAAATCGTGTTCCACGGATTGAAGTAATATTATTTTTTATAAATTCGGATTTTCCCTGCGCCATGGGGCGCAGGGAAAATCTAAATAAAAGGGAGGTCAATTTGTTTACCAACAGTATCGCATATGCAATGGGCCAGGGTGGAGGCGGTGAGGGTGCCGGCGGTTTTTCGGCGTTCATCCCTCTCATCCTCATGTTTGTCATTTTCTACTTTCTTTTGATCCGGCCTCAGCAGAAAAAAACAAAAGAACACAAGGAAATGGTGTCGAACCTAAAAAAGGGCGACCGTATTGTCACCAGCGGAGGACTGCACGGTCGTGTTACCGGCATTACCGATCAGACATTGACCGTTGAAATCGCCGACAAAGTCCGTGTAAAGGTAAATCGCGCCAATGTCAGCGCTCTGACCCAGTCGATAACACCGCCGCCGGCACCTGCGTCAAAAAAAGATAAATCAGGTTCTGCCAAATCGAAATAAAGCGCATGGTGGCATTTTCTGTCCGGATAAGACCGCCGTACACGTTAAGCGGCTGGCAAGACACCGGGCAACAGATCGGGCGAACATTATATAAATAAGGTGAATAGCATCGAAAAAGATGGATTCCCCACTGCGTGCAGCGGGGAATCTTCAATTTCCGGGACATCTTTTCTTGCAGCGATATCAAAAGCATTTGTATTCATTCCATATCCCGGTACGGTTTCGCTCAGCCGGAAAAAACGGCCTGAGTGAGAAAGGAACAGATCATTGAAGACCTTGTCATGGAAACCAATATCGGTCCTTGTGGTGATTGCTGCGGCAGTCATTTTTGTCCTGCCGACCATCCGACCGGGCATGTGGCCCCACAAAAAAATCAACCTCGGGCTCGACCTGCAGGGCGGCATGCACCTGGTGCTCGAAGTCGATACAGACAAAGCCGTGGAAGACACCATTGAACGTTTAGCCCAGGAACTGCGGGCAAGCCTCAGAAAAGAGAGGGTACGCGTTCACAGCATTGACCGCGTCGAAAAAAACCGCATCGCCGTCAGAATTCAGGGCGAAGAAAATATTGCCAAATTCAACAAGCTGCTCGATGAAAAATACAAAGACATCCGGCTGGCCGGCACCAACGAGGCGGGCGATATTCAGACCTTTAAACTGGACCTTCCCGACGACGAAGTGGAACACATCAAGAAACTGGCCGCAGAACAGGCCCTGGAAACCATCCGCAACAGAATCGATCAGTTCGGGGTAAATGAACCCGATATCCGCCACCAGGGTGAAAAACGCATCCTGATTCAACTGCCCGGCATCAAGGACACCAAACGCGCCAAGGAGCTCATTGGTAAAACCGCTCTCCTGGAATTCAAACTGCTGGATGAGGCCGGTGACATCAGTGCTGCCCTGAAAGGGGATATTCCCCCGGGGACCCAGCTGCTTTACGAAACAAAAGAGGATCTCTCCACCAACAGGACCACCAAGACACCTTATCTCGTAAAAAAACAGGCCCTGCTGACGGGCGCCTATCTGACGGACGCCAAGGTTCAGATCGATTCCCAGTACAACGAACCGTATGTTTCCATTGAATTCGATAAAAAAGGCGGTCGCATTTTTGCCCAGATAACAGGGGAGAATGTTAAGAAACGCCTGGCCATCGTCCTGGATGACAAGGTCTATTCAGCACCGGTAATTCAGGAAAAAATTACCGGCGGATCAGCGCGCATCACCGGCAACTTCACGGCCGACGATGCCCATGACCTGGCCATCGTCCTGAGGGCCGGTGCGCTTCCGGCGCCGGTAAACATCATCGAAGAGCGGACAGTGGGCCCGTCGCTGGGCGCCGACTCCATCAGAAAAGGCCTGATATCCATGTGCCTTGGCGGTATCTTTGTGGTCCTGTTCATGATCGTTTACTACAAAGGCTCGGGAATTATCGCCGACATTGCCCTGATCCTGAATATCCTGATCATCGCCGGCGGGCTCGCCGGTTTCCAGGCAACGCTTACCCTCCCCGGTATCGCCGGTATCATCCTGACAATCGGCATGGCCGTGGATGCCAACGTGCTTATATTCGAACGGATCCGTGAGGAAATGTCCCTGGGCAAAACCCCTCGCGCCGCCGTGGACGCCGGATACAGCCGGGCCTCGCTCACAATTCTCGATGCGAACGTCACCACGCTGATTGCGGCCCTGGTATTGTTTCAATTCGGCACCGGTCCGGTGAAAGGCTTTGCCGTTACCCTGAGCCTGGGGGTTATAGCAAGCCTGTTCACGGCCCTTGTTCTGTCCAGAACCATATTCGAATATTTTCTGGTGTACCGAAAGGTAAAATCCATCAGTATCTGATACCTGAATCTGACATGTAAATTTAAGCCCTTAGCGGGCACAACGACGAAGGAAAAATAAATGCAGTTCATCAAACCCGGCATCAACATCAATTTCATCGGTCGGAGGAAAATAGCCTTCATTGTTTCGCTGGCCATGATTTTGATCACCATTGCATCCCTGATCTTTCACGGCGGCCCCCGACTCGGGGTCGACTTTGCCGGCGGCACGGTTATCCAGGTAAAGTTCGATTCCCCGGTCGCCATTGCAGATGTCAAGCCGGCATTGAAATCCATTGAGATCGGCACATCGTCCGTTCAGGAATTCGGTGCGGCCAAAGAAAACGAGTATCTCATTCGCGCGGACAGTTCAACCGCATTGACCGAGGATATGCAGCAAAACATTGAACAGGCCCTGCAAAAAGCCACCGGCCAGAAAGCGCAGATCAGGCGGGTGGACATGGTAGGCCCGCAGGTGGGACAGGATCTGAGGGAAAAAGCGCTCCTGGCCATGTTCTTTGCCCTGCTCTTCATCACCATTTACATCTCCGGGCGTTTTGAACTTAAATGGATGCTCAGCGGCGTGGTGGCGGGAGCCCTGATGTTAGCTGTTTACGTGTTAACCATCTTCGAAGTCAGCATTCCTTACCTGATGATCGCGGCTGTTTTCGTCACATTGATCTTATTTTGGTTTCTGGAGCTCAAATACGCCATGGGCGCCATCGTGGCCCTGATCCATGACGTAACCATAACAGTCGGTATTTTTTCCATTTTCGACAAAGAGTTCACCCTGCCCATCATTGCGGCGCTGCTGACGATTATTGGTTATTCGCTCAACGATACCATCATTGTGTTTGACCGCATCCGGGAAAACCTGAGAAAGCACCACAAGCAACCGCTCGATGTGATCCTCAACACCAGCATCAACGAGACCCTGGGACGCACGATCCTGACCTCTTTGACCACCTTGGTCGTATTGATTACCCTGTTTGTTCTGGGAGGGGGCATTATTCATGATTTTGCCTTTGCCATGATTATCGGTGTGCTCGTGGGAACCTATTCTTCAATTTTTGTGGCCAGCCCGATCCTGTTGGCATGGCAAAACCGCGGCAAGTAAGCCCCATAGTTGCAGCCTTGGGGCAAAGGTAAAGCGCCTGTTATATGGAAAATATTCTGCCATGGCTGGCCTTGAAAAGCGTCCCTGGAATTGGCAATCTGCTTTTCAAGCGACTGGTGGAACGGTTCAGCACACCGGAATCCGTATTTCAGGCAAAACAAAGTGATCTGAGTCAGGTTGACGGCATGACGCAGCGCCTGGCCGATACGATCCGGCGCTATCGCGCCCCAGACTGGATACATGCTGAACTTGACCTGGCTGATCGTAAGGGATATCGGATCATAACGTTTTCCGATGCGGACTACCCTGCCCTTTTGCGTGAAATCCCGGATCCTCCGCCTTATCTGTACGCATGCGGCGATATCCGCCGGCCCAGCCATTGTATCGCCATGGTGGGTTCCCGCAATGCCACCGATTACGGCGTTCAAACCACCTTGCGACTGAGCCGTGATCTTGCTGCTCAAGGCATCACCGTTGTCAGCGGCATGGCCAGGGGGATTGACACCGCCGCCCACCGCGGAGCCCTTGCCTGCCAGGGCATGACCGTCGCCGTTCTGGGCAGCGGGCTGGAAAGGATCTATCCGGCGGAAAACCGGAAACTGTTTCACGAAATAGCACGGCACGGCGCGGTGATATCCGAGTTTCCCCTTCATGCGGAACCGGAAGCCCACCATTTTCCCATGCGCAACCGCATCATTTCCGGTATGTCCCTGGGTACGGTCATTGTCGAGGCAACACGGCGCAGCGGGTCACTCATCACAGCCCGCCTTGCAGCGGAACAAAACCGGGAAGTGTTTGCAGTACCGGGCAGCATCAACTCATTTAAAAGCACCGGCACCCACACATTGATCAAACAGGGCGCTAAACTAGTGGAACACGCCAGGGATGTTATGGAAGAGTTCCCACAATTTTCCATGCCTGCAGAAAGAGCCAAAATAGACCCAGGGAAACCCGGTGGCGTATCTCCCCCCACCCTCCCGGATCTCGAACAGGAAGTTTATGAGGCACTTGACTGCTACCCAATGCACATTGACGCACTGGCCGTAAAGACGGGTATGGCTGCGGGCAAGTTGGCAGGGATCCTCTTGAACCTTGAACTGAAAGGTGTTGTCCTGCATTCGCCGGGCAACATGTTTTCACTGAAACATTAGAAACTTGTACCAGTACAGAAGGTGTTTAAGGACCCAGTTTGTTGAGGAGAGATAATTCTCCCAAGATACGACTGACTGTTTCTAATGAAAGGATTGATACGTGAGCACTAAACCGCTGGTGATTGTTGAATCACCCACCAAAGTCCGAACCATAAAAAAATACCTGGGGAAAGACTACAATGTTGCAGCTACCGTGGGGCATATCAAGGACCTGCCCGTAAAGAGTCTGGGCATCGATATCGAAAACGGATTCGAACCGCAGTACAAAGTCGCCCCGGGCAAGCAAAAGGTAATAACCGCTCTCAAAAAGGCTGCCGGCAACGCGGAAGAAATTTATCTGGCCCCGGACCCGGACCGTGAGGGGGAAGCCATCGCCTGGCATGCTGCCGAAGTGTTGAAAAAAAAAGGACGCAAGTTTTACCGGGTACTTTTTCACGAACTGACCAAGAACGCCATTCTGGAGGCTATCCGCAAACCAGAAGAATTGAACAAGAACAAGTATGAAGCCCAAAAAACCCGACGGATACTGGACCGCCTGGTCGGTTACCAGATTTCTCCCCTTTTGTGGCGTAAGGCCAAGGGGGGCTTGAGTGCCGGCAGGGTGCAGTCTGTGACCCTGAGGATCATCTGCGAACGGGAAAGGGCCATCCAGGCCTTTGAACCACAGGAATACTGGTCCATCACCGCTCATCTGGAAGGTAATGCCCCTCCGGTTTTTGTGGCCAAACTGGTCAAGAAGAACAATGCACAAATTTCCATCCCGAATCAGGAAGAAACGAATAAAATCCTGGAAGACCTGCATCACAAGGAATTCCTGGTAGATAAAATTGTCAAACGTACAAAAAAACGCAACCCCCAACCGCCGTTCATCACCAGTAAACTACAGCAAGAGTCCATTCAAAAACTCAAATATACAGCTAGAAAAACCATGATGCTGGCTCAACAGCTTTATGAGGGCATCGACTTGAACGCCGGCGAACCCGTAGGGTTGATTACCTACATGCGTACGGACTCCACACGCATTTCCAGCGAGGCTGCCCAGGATGCGCTACAACTGATCAAGCAGCGCTTCGGACCGGAATACTGCCCCGACAAACCCAGGTTTTTCAAAAATCGCAAAAAAGCCCAGGACGCCCATGAAGCCATCCGCCCCACAGCTGTCGAATTAACCCCGGAAAAAGTTGCCCGTTTTCTGTCCAAAGACCAGCTGGCCCTTTACCAACTAATCTGGAACCGTTTTGTGGCCTCCCAGATGACACCTGCCCTCATTGACCAGAATACGATCTCCGTGGCTGCCGGCCCTTACCTTTTTACCGCAACAGGATCCTCGATTAAATTCCCGGGCTTTATGGCTCTTTACCTTTCCGTGGCCGACCAAAAGGAAAAGGAAAGCGAACAGAAAACAGGGAAACTCCCTGAACTCTCCCAGGGCGCCCGGCTGAAACTGCACAAACTGGATCCCAAACAGCATTTCACCAAACCACCCCCCCGCTTTTCCGAGGCTTCTCTGGTCAAAGAACTCGAAGAAAACGGCATCGGGCGCCCCAGCACTTACACGGCCATTTTAACTACCATCCGGCAGAAAGGGTACGTGGATCTGGTAAAGCGATACTTCCGGCCCAGCGAACTGGGTTTCCTGGTCAACGACCTTTTGGTGGGCAGTTTCTCAGACCTGTTCAATGTTGATTTTACGGCTAAAATGGAAGACTACCTGGATCAGATCGAATCATCGGAGCTGAACGCTCAAGCCCTACTCCAGCAGTACTATGACCAGTTTCAGAAAGACCTGGAAACAGCCCAGGAAACTATGCCCAGTCTGAAAGGGGTCGGCTTGCCCACCGGTCAGGACTGCCCTGAGTGCGGCAAGGAACTCCACCTGAAAGTGGGTAAGAACGGGCACTTCCTGGCCTGTAGCGGGTATCCGGAATGCCGCTATTCCAGGGACTACATCAGAGATGAAAAAGGCAAAATCCAGCCGGTTGAAATCCCGGAAGACGAGGTGTCTGATAAAACCTGTGAAAAATGCGGCCAGCCCATGGTGATCAAACAGGGCCGTTATGGAAAGTTCATGGCATGCACCGGTTACCCGGAATGTAAAAACACCTACTCCGTCAATGCGGTCGCCCCGGGCAAGGATACGGGTGTGGCCTGCCCTGAACCGGATTGCAACGGCACCATTGTTGAAAAACAATCCAAAAGGGGAAAGGTGTTTTACGGTTGCAGTCGGTTTCCGGAATGTTCTTTTGCCCTCTGGGACAAACCCATCGATGAAAAATGCCCATTGTGCGCATCGCCGTTTCTGATTGAAAAAACAACCAAAAAGGAAGGGACTTTTTACGCCTGCCCGAATAAGGAGTGCGGCTACCGGAAAACAGAGTAGAACCTCAGAGGACAGAATCACAGAAGACAGAGGTCAAAACTTCAGAGCCCCAGAAGTCGGAAGACGGAGGACAGAGGACAAGATCAGAGGGTAAGAACGTGGTCAGTAGTCGGTAGCCTGTGGTCGGAGTTCGAATGAACGTCCAACATCGAACATCGAACGCTGAACATCGAACCTTTGGTCATATGCTCTTGGCTGAATGCCCAGAAAAGCTGAATACAATATGCTGACAAACCACATTCGACGTTGGATGTTCGATGTTCATTTTTAGAAAAACAAACTGGAAGATAGGTTGATAAAAACCTATAAAAAAGTGACACCTTTAATCAGGACTTGACCGTTTGAGGAATCAGGGTAAAAATATCAAAATATCTCTTGACATTACGTACCCCTCCATTTTATAGGGACTGAAATTCAGAAGGACTCACATAAAAATTATGAAAAACAGCCTTATTAACATCATCCTAATCAGCATTATCGTCCTCGCCGTCGGTCTAATCAGCCGCGTCGAGGAACAGGGTGGTTAATGGCTTAAAACTGTAGCAGCAATCAAACACAAAATCCGTTACCCGCCCTGAAAAGCAGGTAACGGATTTTTTTTCAGCTGAAAGGCAAAGAGGTTTGAACATGGAAATGACAGGCGGCCAGATTTTGATGCAGACGTTGGTGGACGAAGATGTGGAAACCATATTCGGATTCCCCGGGGGCGCGGTTATCGAGATTTATGATGAACTCGTTAAAACCGACATTCAGCACGTTCTTGTGCGCCATGAACAGGGTGCGGTGCATGCGGCTGACGGCTACGCCAGGGCCAGCGGCAAGGTGGGCGTGTGCCTGGTAACTTCGGGGCCCGGAGCCACCAACACGGTGACAGGCATTGCCTCGGCCAACTCCGATTCCATTCCCATCGTCGTGATCACCGGACAGGTGCCCACCCAGCTTATCGGTAACGACGCCTTTCAGGAGGTGGACATTGTCGGTATCACCCGGCCGTGCACCAAGCACAACTACTTGGTTAACGATGTGAACGATCTCGCCGGAGTCATGCGGGAAGCTTTTTATCTGGCAAGGACCGGCCGTCCCGGCCCTGTGCTGGTGGACATTCCTAAAAATGTGGTCAGTGCCAAAACAATTTACAAGCCGGTCTCCCAGGTACGTTTGAAATCATACAACCCGACCTACAGCCCCAACATGAAGCAGTTGAAAAAAGTGGCCAACCTGGTGCGGGAAGCACGCAGGCCTGTTATTTTTGCCGGCGGGGGCATCATTCTGTCCGACGCATCCCGGGAACTGACCGCCTTTGCCCATAAAAATCACATTCCGGTCACCGCTTCCCTGATGGGACTGGGTGGCTTTCCGGGGACCGACCCCCTGTGGCTGGGCATGATCGGAATGCACGGTACCTACAGGGCCAATATGTCAGCCAGCTACTGCGACTTGATGATCGGTATCGGTGTGCGCTTTGATGACCGCGTCACCGGCAAGACAGATGCCTTTGCCGAACAGGCCAAAATTGTTCACATTGACATCGACCCCACGTCCATCCGCAAAAACATTGCCGTGAGCATACCTATTGTGGGTGACTGCAAAAAAGCACTGACCCGGCTCAACGAACTCCTTACGGACGAGGACTCGGACGCTATGCTGAAACAAAAGGAAGAATGGCTCTCCCGGATAGATGAATGGAAAAGCACCAATCCCCTTGCTTATGACCAGAAGGATGTCATCAAGCCGCAGTATGTCGTTGAAAAGCTCTATGAACTCACCAAGGGGAAAGCCATCATCACCACTGAAGTCGGCCAGAACCAGATGTGGGCCGCCCAATACTATCACTTTGACCGGCCCAACAACTTCATTACCTCCGGAGGCCTCGGGTGCATGGGCTTCGGTCTGCCGGCTGCCATCGGCGCCCAAATGGCCCATCCGGACAGAATGGTAGTGGACATTGCCGGTGACGGAAGCATCCAGATGAACATCCAGGAGATGGCCACTGCCGTGCAATACAAGCTGCCCGTTAAAGTCGTCATCCTCAACAACCGCTTTCTGGGCATGGTGAGGCAGTGGCAGGAACTTTTTTACGGCAAACGCTATGCGTCCACCTGCATGGATTGTGCGCCTGACTTTGTAAAACTGGCCGAGGCATACGGTGCCGCAGGACTAAGGGCCGAAAAACCGGCGGACGTGGAAGCTGTCCTGGCTGAAGGCATGGCCATTCCAGGACCGGTGATCATGGATTTTACGGTGGAAGCCGAGGAAGGTGTCTATCCCATGGTGCCGGCGGGAGCGCCAATCACCGAAATGCTGCTCGTATAAACGCGACTTCGTCGCTATGATGAAAGGCAAGAAAAATGAATGAGGAAAAGCATATACTGACCATGCTCGTGGACAATCAACCCGGCGTGCTTTCCAGGGTTGTGGGTCTTTTCAGCGGCAGGGGCTACAATATTGAAAGTCTGTGCGTCGCCCCGACCATAGACCCTCTTGTGTCCCGTATCACTCTTGTGACAAAGGCCAATCTGCCGTCCATAGAGCAGATAGAAAAACAACTCAGAAAACTGGTCAATGTGATCAAACTGCGCGACCTGTCAGGCAAAGAAGCGGTCCACCGGGAAATGGCGCTGATCTGTGTGATGGCCAAACCTGAAAGTCGGGCCGAGATCCTGAGGATTGTGGATATCTTCCGCTGCAAGGTGGTGGACATTGGACGGGAACACTACATCATCGAGGTCTCCGGCAGCACGGACAAACTCAATGCCCTGATTAACCTGCTCAAACCCATGGGCATTAAAAAGATAGCCCGGACCGGGGCAGTGGCACTGTTCAGGGAACCTAACTAGGTCCAACTCTGCATAAACAATATGGCAAAAAAACAGACACTCGTAAAAATATAACAAGGAGCAATAATTCATGACTCAGATCAATTTTGGTGGAACACAGGAAGAAGTCATCACTTCACAGGAATTTACCCTTGAAAAGGCACGCGACGTGCTCAAGGATGAGACCATCGCCATCCTGGGCTACGGCGTCCAGGGACCGGGACAGGCCCTCAACATGCGCGACAACGGATTCAGGGTTATTGTCGGCCAGCGTGAAGGCGGGCGGTCCTGGGAACGGGCCAAGGAAGATGGGTTCGTACCCGGAGAAACGCTGTTCCCCATAGTCGAGGCAGCCCGGAAAGGCACTTTTATCCAGTTTCTGCTGTCAGATGCCGGGCAGGTGGAGATGTGGCCCATGGTCAAGACCGGCTTGAATGAGGGCGACGCGCTCTACTTCTCTCACGGGTTCGGCATCGTCTATACCGAACAGACCAAGATTATTCCACCGGAAAACATCGATGTGGTCTTGGTGGCGCCCAAGGGTTCGGGCCGTAGCGTCAGGATGAATTTTCTGGATGGCAGCGGCATCAACTCCAGCTTTGCCGTCCATCAGAATTTCACAGGCCGGGCCAAGGAAAGGGCCCTGGCTGCCGGTATCGCCATCGGCTCGGGATACCTTTTCCAGACAACGTTCGAGAAGGAAGTACACAGCGACCTCACCGGCGAACGCGGCGTTCTCATCGGTTGCCTGGCGGGTGTCATGGAGGCCCAGTACGCCACCCTCAGAAAAAACGGCCACAGCCCCAGTGAAGCCTTTAACGAAACAGTCGAGGAGCTGACCCAGAGCCTCATTCGGCTGGTGGCGGAAAACGGCATGGACTGGATGATGGCCAACTGCAGCACGACCGCTCAAAGAGGTGCCCTGGACTGGGCCCCGAAATTCCGCGATGCTGTATTGCCCGTGTTTAACGATCTTTATGAAAGTGTCGTGTCGGGTGCAGAAACCCGTCGCACACTGGAAAAGAACAGCCAGCCTGACTACCGGGAAAAACTGCAGGAAGAACTGGATGTCATCAAAAACTCGGAAATGTGGAAAACAGGTGCTGCCGTCAGGGCGTTGCGACCGGAGAATCGGGGTTAGCCATACGGGAAACCGGAATGCCAGAACCGGTTGTCGGTAGTCGGTAGCCAGTGGTCAGTGGTCAGTACGAAACCAGAAGACGGACCGAACGTCCAACACCGAACATTGAACACTGAACGTCGAACGTTTGCTGTTGGCTGATGGTCTAAAAATGCTGAACGCTTTGAGCTGAAAAGCCACATTCGACGTTGGATGTTGGACGTTGGACGTTGGACGTTCATTTTTGGAAAAAATATGGAAGACCGGTTAATAAAAATCTATAAAAAAAACGGGGATAAGCACCATGGATCCAATCCTGGTATATGACACGACGCTTAGGGACGGCACCCAGGGAGAAAATGTCAATTTCTCGGCAGAGGAAAAAATCAAGATAGCCCGCTGGCTCGACGACCTGGGCATCCATTACATCGAGGGCGGCTGGCCTGGGTCCAACCCCAGGGATGTACAGTTTTTCGATCTGGCGCGCGATGTTGAGTTCAAGCATGCCCGGCTGGCATCGTTCGGGGCGACACGCAAACCAGGTATCCGCCCGGAAGAGGACCCCAATATCAAGGCCCTTCTGGACAGCGGCACCCCGGTGGTGGCCATCTTCGGTAAAAGCTGGAATCTGCATGTTGAAAAAATCATGAACAACACCCTCTCGGAAAACATGCGCATGATTCAAGATTCCGTGGCCTACCTTAAATCAGCAGGCCGGGAAGTGGTCTACGATGCCGAACATTTTTTTGACGGATACAAGGCCGATCCTGATTATGCGGTAAAAACGTTAGCAGCCGCTCTCGAGGGCGGTGCGGATTTCATTGTTCTGTGCGACACCAACGGCGGCACCCTCCCCTTTGAAATCGAAACCATTTTCAAAGATGTGCTGAAGAAGATCGATGACATATACGGGCAATCACCGGCTAAACCCACGGCCCGGTTGGGTATCCACACGCATAACGACTGCGGCATGGCCCTGGCCAATACAATAACGGCTGTGCGTTGCGGCGCTGCCATGGTTCAAGGGACTATCAATGGATATGGAGAACGGTGCGGCAATGCTGATCTGACGGCAGTCATCCCGGTTCTCAGTACAAAAATGAACCTTGCCTGTGTTCCGCTTGAAAATATCGAGAAACTTAAAACGGTTTCCCGGGTTGTCAGTGAAACCGCCAACATCGTCCCCCTGAACACCCGACCTTTTGTGGGCAAGAGCGCCTTTGCCCATAAAGGCGGCATCCATGTAAATGCCATCATGAAAATTCCTGAGGCTTATGAGCACATGGACCCCGAACTGGTGGGCAACAACCGGCGGGTGCTCGTGTCCGACATGTCCGGTAAGAGCAACATCGAGTACAAAGCCAGGGAACTGGGCGTAGAATTGGGCAGCAACGGGTTTGACAGCCGCCAGATCGTCTCTAAAATTAAAGACCTGGAACAGAACGGATACCAGTTCGATGTGGCCGAAGGCTCCTTCAAAATTCTAACCCAGAAACTAACCAAGCAGTTCAAACCCCTTTTTGATCTGGAATCCTTCCGCGTAACCATCGAAAAAGACAGAGATCAACCCTGCACTGCCCACGCTACGGTCAAGGTATCCGTGGACGGCAAAAATGAGATCACGGCCGCGGAAGGTTTCGGGCCAGTGAGCGCCCTGGACAACGCCCTCAGGAAAGCCCTGGACAGGTTTTATCCGGACCTGGATACCATGCGTCTGGTGGATTTCAAGGTGCGTGTTATCGACGGACGGGTCGGCACGGCAGCCAAGGTAAGGGTGCTGATTGAATCCCGTGATCAGGAGCGGCTCTGGAGCACCATAGGTGTTTCGGAAGACATCATAGAAGCCAGCTGGCAGGCACTGGCGGACAGTTTTCAGTACAAGCTTGCCCAGGAAGCTGAATTGAGGGACATTTCATAATGCATTCTCCGTATAGCGCAACCAGTATAACACCCCCAACCTATGAAGGAGTTTTTGCCGCAGGAAGCTGTTTTGTTGTCCTGCGGCAGATGCTCCCTATCCGATGACCTGGGATCAGAGGTCGAAGGACATAAGGCCCCCAGAGGACAGAACCACAGAGACCGGAGCCTTGAACCGCAAAGACGCAAAGGTCGCAAAGTTTTTTTTGACATTATAGGAAGAAAATGGCTACCCGCAGGGTTGAAGATTTTGTCGGATCGAAGGCTGCCAGTTGTTTTTCAACTGGCAGGCACCCGATCCGACAAAAAAGAACTTCTTGGCGTCCTTGGCGTCTTGAGCGAAGCGGGCGGTTCAAGATCCGATTAATAAACCATCCAACGTGACAACTTTTAATCAGGACTTGGCCCAGCACAACGGAAGACCGACGGCACCCAGACACCTTGCACCCGACACCCGAAACCATGTTTAAGTGACAACTTTTATTAGGAGTAATAACATGACCGAACATATAAGAATATTCGACACAACCTTAAGGGATGGAGAGCAATCGCCCGGCGCCAGCATGAATACGGCTGAAAAGTTGCGTTTGGCCACTCAGCTGGAAAGCCTGGGCGTGGACACCATTGAGGCCGGGTTCCCGGCTGCTTCGGATGGTGATTTTGAAGCGGTTGCGGAAATCGCCCGTAAAATCAAAATCGCGGAAGTTGCCGCACTGGCGCGGACATCCGTGGGTGACATCGACCGCGCCTGGGAAGCAATCCAGCATGCTGCCAAACCAAAAATCCACACCTTCATTGCCACTTCGGACATCCATCTGGAATACAAACTGAAGATGAGCCGCGATGAAGTGATCCAGGAAGCTATCAACGCCGTATCTTACGCCAAGACCCTTACCCGGGAGGTTGAATTCTCCGCTGAAGACGGCTCCCGCAGCGACCGTGATTTTCTCTGCAGAGTCTTCGAAGCCGCCATCGACGCGGGTGCTACGGTGGTCAACCTGCCCGACACCGTAGGGTATGCCATCCCCCATGAATTCGCAGAACTGGTAAAGTACATCAAGGAGCACACACCCAACATCGATCAGGCCACCTTAAGCGTTCATTGCCACAACGACCTGGGTCTGGCCACGGCCAACACGCTGGCCGCTATCGATGCGGGTGCCCGCCAGGCTGAAGTTACCATCAACGGCATCGGCGAAAGGGCCGGCAACACCTCCCTGGAAGAAGTGGTGATGGCCACCCAAACACGTCCCAACTGGTTTACACTGGATACGCGGGTAAGAACCGAGCTGATATATCCCATCAGCCGCCTGGTGAGCATGATCACCGGTATTATCGTGCAGCCCAACAAGGCCATTGTGGGAGCCAACGCCTTTGCCCATGAAGCGGGCATCCACCAGGACGGCATGCTCAAAAACCCCATGACCTACGAAATCATGCGCCCTGAAACCATCGGATTGAGCCGCAACAAGCTGGTTCTCGGCAAACACTCCGGCCGCCACGCACTCCACGAGCACCTGAAGGACATGGGGTATGATCTTACCGACGCCGAACTGAACAAGGTGTTCAAACGCTTCAAGGATCTGGCTGACAAGAAAAAACATGTCATGGATGAAGATATGGAAGCCCTGGTAGCTGAAGAGATTTTACGTACCA
>JAOZRT010000080.1 GCA_029940035.1 Desulfobacterales bacterium | reverse complement strand
CTGAATTTTATCGCCCGTATATATCGATTTGGTCGTGTACATCTTCTGCAGCTCCGGGTCGTTGGCCGCATCAAAAGTACGGGCATGGCTTTCAACGGTCCGTTTGGTGGCCGGATGGGTGGTGACATCCTCGATCAGTTCCCCGAATTTATAAATGTTCGGCCGCATTTTTTTGAGTGCTGCCAGGTATTCCTCCCGTGTTTTAACCGCCATATTCATTCCCTCCATTGCTCTTTAGATTGTTTTAAAGAATTAATCTCTGTGTCCTCTGCGACTCTGCGGTGAATAAATAATACCCTAACAACTGACCTGTTTTTCTCGGTATTCCCGGATTTTTTCCAGCAGCACCAATAAAAACTCCCGGCAGTCGTCCACCACACCGAAATCTACCTGGCTGAAAATTGGTGATTTTTTGTCGTTGTTAATGGCGATCATGGTTTTTGCTCCGCTAATACCCACCATGTGCTGCTGTTCGCCGGAAAGGCCGATGCCCAGATACGTCTCTGGGCTCACCATTTTCCCGCTCTGGCCGATCATGGTTTCCAGTTCCGCCCAGCCTTCGTCCACAACCGGCCGGGTGCAACCCAACCCGGCACCCAGCTCCTTTGAAAGTTGGGCCATCAGGTCCCAGCCGTCACTGTCGCCGGCACCGACGCCGCCAGCAAGCACACACGTGGCGGAGTCCAGCGGGATCCCCTTTGGTTCTTCGATGACGACCTCCAAGATCTCTATTCTGCCTTTGTGAGTGAATGGTCCGCTGATGGGTACGATTTCGCCGGAACGACCCTCGTCATGAGCCGGCAACGGAAACACCCCCTGGGCCACCGTGGCCATCTGGGGTTTTCTCTCCGGGCAGACAATGGTAATCTCTCCGCCGTAGGCTGGAATTATCTGCTCCATAACATGGTCCGCATTGATGTCCAAATCGATGCAGTGGGCTGTCAGGCCGGTCTCGAGCCTGGCCGCCACCAGGGGAGCCAGTTCCCGTCCCATGGACGTCGACCCCAGGAGCACGATCTGGGGTTTGCACGCCTCTGCCAGCCCGACAATCAACTCCGTGTAGACGTCTGGATGATAGTTTGCCAATTCGGGAGCATTCCCCAGGTAAACCCGGTCAGCACCTGATCCAAACAAAGTTGGGGCCTGGGCTTCAACCCCGTCCCCCAGCAATACAACTTCAACATCGGCCCCCAACGCGTCGGCAAGGCTGCGGGCCTTGCCCACCAGCTGGGACGTCACAGGCAAAAGGCTGCAGCTCTCCTGATCGGCTATGACCCAAATTGGATTTGTATTATCTGCCATAACTTACTCCCAATTTCTAATGAATCTCCCTAACTGGTCCTGAATGCAAAACCCTGGTTGCAGCTTACGCCCTTTGTTCACCGATTACTAACCTAACCACCCGCTTCGCTTAAGACGCCAAGGACGCTAAGAAGATCTTTCGATTCTGCGGGTAGCCATATTCATTCTGAATGTGAAAAAATCTTTGCGATCTTTGGGTCAAGTCCTGATCAAAAGTTGTCACTTTTATTTTTATGGCCTGGCGTCCAGCTTCCTGCACTACATTGCCGGGCCCTTATACTTGATTATTGGATATTCAAAAAGAAAAAGATGAATGTCCAATATCCAATAACGAATAACCAATTTCCAAGTGCCCTGTCTTCCGTCCTCTGTAACGCTGGGGCTCTGTGGTTCCGACCTCTGTGGTTCTGTCCTCTGAAGTTCTGATCTCTGTCTTCTGTCCTCCGTTCTCTGGGCTCTGACCGCTGTGGTTCTGTCTTCTGGTCTAGAGTACCCCCACCTCGACCAGCTTCTGCACCAGCTGTTCGGCTTTTTCTTCGCGCGTGCCTTCCATGAACGTCACAGTACGCGTCTTTTCAATTGCACGCATTTCCGTCACGATGGTCGGTGACCCCTTGAGGCCGACCATTTCGGCCGAAACACCGATATCATCCAGGCCCCATTGGGTAATTTTCTTTTTGCGGGCCTTGATAATGCCCGAGAAACTTAAGGTCCGCGGGGTATTCAGATCCCTTGTCACCGTTAAAACCGCCGGCAACCTGACCTTCATGCGCCGGTACCCATTTTCCAGCGCGGCCTTCACCTCCCAGGCCGTATCGTCATGGCTGATAATTTCTCTCACCATGGTGGCCACCGGCATGTCCAGTATGGTGGCCATTTCCGGTCCCACCCATTCGGTGGCTCCGTCGCTGCTGGCCATACCACAGAGCACCACATCGGCATCGCCGTTTTTCCGGACGCCCATGGCCAGTGTATGTGCCGTGACAAAAGCATCGGCCCCGCCAAAAGCAGCATCGCTCAGCAGAACCCCTTTGTCGGCCCCCAGAGCCAGGCATTCCTTGACTATGCTCCCGGCTGCCGGCGGCCCCATGCTCAGCACGGTTATGTGGGCTGCCTTGATCTGCAGGGCCGCCTCCAGCGCATTTTTGTCCAGGGGATTGAGCACCATGGGCACATTGGCACGCCGCAGGGTTTTGGTCTGCGGGTCGATCCTGATGTTGCCGGCCTCTTTGGGGTCCGGCACCGCCTTGACACAAACAACGATATTCATCATTCTTTGTCCCTTTTCCACACGGGAAAATGTTATCTATTTGTTTGTTTCAATCCTGCACTTAAAAGGGTCCGAGAGCCGGCTCGTAGGTCATAGCTCATAGCCTACTATCAGCTAACACCTATGAGCTATGAGCTAATTCCCTGTTGAATTCTTTAAAAAGATTGGGCCATTTATTCAAAACTTGAAACACCCGATATATAAAAAAGTCATCAGCCAGGGACGGGTCGGAGGCTTTCATAGGTTTCTAAGAGCAGCTCATAGCTGTTTGCTCGTAGCTCATAGTTTGCTATCAACTACCAGCTAATCGCAAATTACGCTCTTAATCCCTAACCCTTCTTTACTCTCTCGCTTGTTCAGAGCTTCCTGATTTGAGCGAATGTCGAGGTTGCCGCAGGTACAAGGAAGATGCCGTTTCGCTATAGTGGTCCTATGCGGTATGGCATCTGACACCGTAAATGCGGTAAGAGCGGCATTCCCGCAGGGTTTCAAGTTTCGAGTATTAGATGGATACATTCAATTTTGTCTATTCAATTTCTCGAAATTTGAAACGCTCGATTCAGGACAGGGCCCAGCGTGCTATTATGACCTTCATGATGTCCGACGTTCCGGCCGAGGGTCCCAGCACCGCAGCATCCCGCCAGAAACGAGTCACGGGATACTCTTCCATGCAGCCGTACCCGCCGTGGATATCCACGGCTATCTTAGCCGCTTTCTGAGCCGCTTCCGTGGTATAGTACTTGGCCACGGCAAACTCATTGCTGGAACGGCCGCCGGCATCCTGAATGGCAGCTGCCCGGTATCCCAGCAGACGACCGGCTTCGAGATCGATTTTCATCTCTGCAATTTTGTTCTGTATGGTCTGAAGCTTGAGAATGGGTTTGCCGTACAGAATGCGCTGGCTGGCGAATTTAATAGATTCTTCCAGGCAGGCCGCCTGAAGTCCCAATGCGGTTCCCACCATGCCGCCGCGGCCCACGTCGCCAATGGCGGCCATGGTCACACCGAGTCCCTTGCCTTCGACGCCCAGGAGCTGATCTTTAGAAATTTTCAGGTTTTCAAATGAAAGTTCACCGGTATTACAGCCGCGCATGCCGACCTTGTGCTCCTTGTGAGTCGCTTTCCAGCCCGGCATGTCCTCGTCAATGACAAAAGCGCAAAAGGCCTTGGGATCGTCCTCGGATTTGGCCAGAATAGTGATAGTGTCGGCGATGTGCGAGTTGGTGATGAAGCACTTGCGGCCGTTGACGATGAAGTCCTCACCTTCTTTGGTGTAAGACGACTTGATACCCGTGGGATCAGACCCACCCGTGGCTTCGGTCACGGCCGTGGTGGCCAAACGCTTGCCTGTGGCCAGGCCAGGGAGATATTTCTTTTTCGTTTCCTCGGAACCGAACTTGATGATGGGTTCAATGCCCAAGGCCAGCACCTGCAGCATCATGGCCGTGGCCACTGAAACCCGGCCGACCTCTTCCAGTGCAATGAGGCGCTCCATGTAGCCAAGCCCCAGTCCGCCGTATTCTTCCGGAATGGTAATGCCCATCATGTCGGCTTCGCCCAGGGCCTTTACCACGTCCTGGCAGACGTCTCCGGTTTCCTCCATTTCCGCCACCTTGGGCAGAATCATGGTTTCGGCTAACTCCCGGGCAGCTTTTCTGAACATCTCCTGCTCTTCGGTAAACGTAAAATCGATCATGTAAATTTCCTCCTTATTTGTTTTTTGCTAATTGTTGGCGCCTGAATTTTGCAGAGATCAGGTGATCACCTATATTCTCAGTGTTTCCAAAAATCCTACCAGCGCATTGATGGAAAAATTCAGTTTTTCAACGGATTTGTCCGTGCTGAAACTGACCGATAACCCCAGCATGCTGTTGAATATGATTTCCGATATTTCACCGGTATTGACATCCGCCTTCAACTCACCCGATTCCCCGGCCCGGTCCAGCATGCGCTTGATCATGGCCTTGAGGCCTACGAACCCTTTTTGCACTTCTTCCGAAAGGTGGGGGCGCTGATCACCCAGTTCCACGGCAAACATAATGAAAAGGCACCCCCCTGGAAATTTTTCCGCGTCCGGCAAGTATCTTTCCTTGTAGTTGTGCAACAGCAGGATAACCTTGTCGAGGTGCCGATCAACCTCGTCAAGACCGTTCAGGTTGCGGTCCCTCCAAATGGTGCGGGCTTCGTCGAGGACGTGATGAAAAAGAGCCTCCTTGCTGGGAAAATGGTTATAAAAGCCACCTTTGGAGGTATTCGCGGCCGTCAGAATGTCTTGAAGCGAGGTGCTGGCAAAACCCTTAAGGGAAAACAGCTTCAGGGATTCATTGATGATTGTCTCTTTTAAGAGCATTGTTTATCCTAGTATCCGTCAATCAGACCGACCGGTCTGTCTTGATTATCGGATCCAATTGTAATTGTCAAAATAAAACTTCGTACCGAATTTTTATATTAACCTGGCAACTAAATAGCCAAATACGTCATGCCGGACTTGTTCCGGCATCCAGTAATATCCTGGATAGCGCCAAGGCTTCACTTCGTGTCCCGCCTTCGCGGGAATGACGGCGTTAATGTATTTATTCGCCGGAGCAATAACGCGACGTTGTCGCTCCATAATTATTAATTTTATCAGTTCTAAAAAATTCCGACTTTATAGCCCACTCTTAGCAAAGTACCTCATGAAGCAGGAGAATACTCATCCATCAATGCTCGAAGCCGCGCTCCTCAGTTTTCCGGACTGAGTTTCGTGCAGGGTCCAGGCCACCCAGACGGGCCTGAAACTGCCGCGCAGCGGCGGCAGGGACCCGGCAATCACTGTTTCCCGGCCGGCCATATCGCGTGCTTCCACAGCCAGCCTTCCGGCTGTCTGGTTCAGTTCGGCAAAGCGGTCTTCCATGTTTTTCCAGGCCAGGTCTTTGCGGATGATGCCGTAGGAATTGATGGTGATGACATCCGCCCCGGCATGGATATAATCCATGTGGATCTGCCTGACGACCTCCGGAGCGGTAGTCAACGCCCCGGCCGACCAGATGGTTCCCGGCACCTCCACACCCCGAAAACGCAGTTCCCTGCCCATGCCGCCGTCCAAGAGGACAGGTCTTTTTAAGATATCCAACTCTATCATCTTCTGTTTTCCATATTTGTTTTAAAAATGAACATCGAACATCCAACGTCCAACTTCGAATGTAGTTTGTCAGCTTATTGTATTCAGTTTTTCTGAACATTCAGCCAAGAGCAAAGGGCCAAAAGGTTCGATGTTCGACGTTAATTCGGTCTGACCCGTGTTTTTCATCACGATTCAGGCTGCCCCACCGGGCAGGCAAATTCGCATTTCCGGCAGTACTTGGAAACCAGGCTAGGCACCTCGATGCCCATGATCTCACCATCGAGCATTTCCATGGTTGCATCCCGCAGATCCGTCTCCTGCTTGCAAAGTTCCCTTTCAAATTTTCCGCTGCCAAAGGCCTTGCGGGGGCAGACCTTATGGCAGGGCATGTCGCAGCCGTTGCATGGGTCGAAGTCAATGGGGCCGGTGGGCTCGAGCTCCGCCTCCATGAAGATACCCCTTAGGCGAACGCGCGTTCCAAATTCCGGCGTAACCAGCAGGTTGTTCTTGCCGATTACCCCGAGTCCGGCCAGAACCGAGGCATCCTTTAGGAAACATCCCCCGTATTCGATCTGGTATGGCAGGGAAAGCGCATTGATGCCGAGTTCTTCGCCCAACCAGGTCCTCATCTGGCGGGACTGCCGCCTCAAGATCCGGTTGCCGGGAGTAAACCCTGGCACTTTCATGCTCCACCAGTCCAGCACAGGCTCGGATCTTGGATGGCTTAATGCAAATACCAGCACTGATTTGTGTTCCTCCTGCCATTTAACGCCCTTGTATTCTTCGTAAAACGGCCTTTTATCGTAAATGTCGTAGGATCTGGACGCCTTCAAATCGCGGATGGACGCAATTCCTGCCAAAGACATACCGAGTTCCTTGGCTTTCGCGAGAATAGCTTCTTCGATGCTTTTTTCGTGTGGTTGCATGTGTTGCCCTTTACAATGTTTATAGGTGGGATAAGTCTCAGTCAATTGTCATTGCGTTATTTTCCAATCAAAATATAGCCCAAATAACCAATATCCAATAAGGAATAATCAATGTCCCTGTAGGGACAGGCCTTGTGTCTGCCCGTTTAAGCCAATCGCCTTTGGTTGTTCAGGTACCCACAAGGGGCACCCCTACTTGGTAATTGGAAATTGGGTGTTGAATATTGGCTATTTTCATTTCTTATTTTTCACCCTGGCTAGCGCATCAGCTGCCACAACCCCCTTGCCTTCAGCCAGCACCAACAGCGGGTTGACATCCAGTTCGATAATGGATCCCGGGTCTTTTTCCACCATAGCAGCAATGGCCATAATAGCATCGGCGGCAGCCTCCAGGTCCGCCGGCGGTCCACCCCTGAACCCTTTCAGGAGTGGAGCGCACTTCAGCTGCCCCAATGCCTGCAGCACCCACGCCTTTGTGGTCGGCAGAATAAGGGACTCACTGTCCTTCATCATCTCCACCAGAGTTCCACCACCGCCCACCAGGATGTAGGGGCCGAACTGCTCGTCGCGGGCCACGCCGACAATCAGCTCCGCCACAACATTGTCGATCATTTTCTCCACCAGAAAAGATGTTGACAGATCCGACATTTCCGTTACTGCGGCTGAAACTGCGTGCGCATCAGTCAATCCGAGCCGCACACCGCCGACATCGGTCTTGTGCGCCACCCCCAGCGCCTTGACCACTACCGGGTACCCCAATGACTCGGCCGCGTCGACAACATCCGCCGGCCCGACGACCTGCGCAGGTGGAACCGGTATATTGTTTTGAGATATAAGGCGTTTGGATGCGGCCTCGTCCAACACCTTCACACCCTCCGTCAATGCCTTGCCAAAACCTGAGAGCAACGGCGGACTTACCGGGCGTCGCCAGGCAGTCCCCACATCCACTGCCGCCTGGATGCCGGCCACGCCGGCATCGATCCCCGCAAGAGTGGCCACCTTGTCTTTCATCAAACGCTCGGCAACCCCTTCGGATATGGTGTCTGAAAAAGTGGACAACACCGCGGCTTTTGTATGGGTCTTTTTTGCAGCCCGTACAAAGCCCCTCTCGGCCCCGGCCCAGGTTGACTGGTCGCAGATGTCTTCCCGGGGATAATCGAGGACACACAGCGCCACATCAAACTTTTCCTGCATAAAAGCGGTAAAGTTCCTGGCCATGCTCTCCTCGTCGTTCCAGTCAAACATCTGGAAATCAAAGGGGTTGGCCGCCTTCATCAGGTCGTGAACGATTGACTGGAGATTCCGGGCCACATTTTCGGAAAGGGGCGGCATGCTCAGGTCCGGTCCCAGGGCATCGGCCAGCAGCGTGAGATCACCGCCCGAAGTGCTCATGGCGCCTATACGGCCGCCCGATAAGGGTCCCAGAACATGCAGCACCTTCAATGCCTCCATGAGCCCTTCCAGGGAATCTACCCTGGCCACGCCCAGGCGTTTGAACAGGGCCGTCACCAAGTCATCGGAACCGGCCAGTGACGCTGTGTGCGACACCACCATTTTTTGGGCCACCTCGGAGCGGCCGGTCTTGATGGCCACTATGGGCTTACCCAGCTCCCGGGCAATGTCCACTGCCTCCTGGAAAGCTTTGGGATCTGGTAGTGCCTCCACGTAGAGCCCCAAAGCCGTGACCCGATCCTGTTGGGCAAAAACACGGATGGCGTCGTGCAGGTCAAATTTCAACTTGTTGCCCAGGGACAGCATGTAGGCGATGGGCAGGCCGCGGCGCTGCATGGTAAGATTGAAGCCCACATTGGACGACATCGTGATGATGGCCACACCTTCCTCCACCCGCCGACCGCCCTGCTGGTCGGGCCAGAGCATGGCCCCGTCGAGATAGTTGAGTATACCGTAGCAGTTGGGCCCCACCAGGGGCATGTCGCCGGAAACTTTCAAAAGGCGCTCCTGAAGTTCCGAACCCTCATCCCCCGCCTCGATGAAGCCGGTGGCATAGCAGACCGCGCCGCCCGCGCCCCGCTCGGCCAGGTCGCGGACAATATCAATGGTGAGATTGCGGTTGACCCCCACATACGCGGCATCGGGGCTTTCCGGCAGATCCTTCACCGAACGGAACGCCTTGCGTCCCAATATCTCTGTTTTTTTGGGATGCACCGGCCAGATCTCCCCTTGGTAACCCATGCGATCGCTCTGGCGGATCACCTCCTGGGCCTGGGCGCCACCGAAGATGGCAATGGTGCGCGGCCTCAACAAACGCTCAAATGACATGAAATTTCCTCCCCACACGTTCATTGATATATTCCGTTTCTATATAATTGATTATGTCCATTCTTAAAATCTGAAACGCTCATTTTAGGTTGAACAAAGCAGTTGACTTATGTTCGCAGATGTGAAATCAAAATGCAAGGGAAACCGACCGGTCTGTCCTATCTTTTTGCCAGCAAATATGGAAATGCTATATAAACAGTTGGGTACCTCCATCTATTTTCATGCCGCCACTATAAAGCAAACAACAAACCATCGGGTTTCACTGCAAAACCGTGCAGACTACGATTGAAAGCAAGTATATTCAGCATCACTAACCAGGTATCTTTAATAGGTGCCTCGCCACGAGAAGGAGGAAGATGATGAAAGAAGTCAAATTGCTTGAAAACCTGCTGACAAACGGAAAGATTACCCGGCGGCAATTCATTGGCAGGATGTCCGCCCTGGGTCTGGCCGCCGCTGTTTCCCCGGTGTTTCTAAACAAACCCGCCCAGGCCGCTACCCCCAAAAAGGGCGGTGTATTCAAAATGGGACTGCCAGGCGGCCACACCACCGACAACCTGGACCCCGGCACCCTGACGGATGAATGGAATTACAACACCAACTGGATGTACCGCAACTGCCTGGTGGAGATCAACCATAAGGGCGAACCCACACCGGAACTGGCCGCAAGCTGGGAATCAACGCCCGATGCCAAAACATGGACCTTTGACCTGAAAAAAGGCGTGGAATTTCACAATGGAAAAACCATGACAGCCGAGGATGTCATCTTCTCCATCAACCATCACCGCGGTGAAGATTCCAAATCAGCCGCCAAGGGCATTGTGGATCAGATCAAGGACATCAAGGCTGACGGCAAAAACAGGGTTATTTTTGAGTTGAGCGGCGGGAATGCCGACTTTCCCTTTATTGCCAGCGACTATCACCTCACCATTCAGCCGGCTGAAACGGGCAAGGAAGACTGGATCAAAGGCATCGGTACCGGGGCCTACAGCCAGACAAAATTCGAACCCGGTGTGGTTTCAAGGGGCAAACGCAATCCTAATTTTTTCAAGCCCAACCGCGGCCACTTCGATGAAGTTGAAATGACCGTGATCCAGGATACGACCGCCCGGACCAATGCCCTCCAGACAGGGGCCATCCACCTCATGTCCGACGCGGATGTCAAAACCGTACACCTGCTGGACAAAATGCCCGGTATCCATTCCCTCAAGGCCACCGGCACCTTTCACAATACCATCCCCATGATGGTGGATGTGCCGCCCTATGACAACAATGACGTGCGCCTGGGCCTCAAATATGCAATCGACCGGGAACAGCTGGTCAAGATCGTCCTGAACGGCTACGGCACCATCGGTAACGACCACCCTGTGGCCCCCATCACCCAGTTTTACAACAAGGACCTGCCCCAGCGACAGTATGACCCGGACAAGGCCAAGTATCACCTAAAAAAGGCCGGTATGCTCAATCACACATTCAAACTGCATGCCACGGATCTGGGCAATTTTACCGACACGGCCGTACTTTACAGCGAACAAGCCAAAAAAGCCGGCATCAACATCGAGGTGGTCAACCATCCGGCAGATGGCTATTGGGATGTGGTCTGGCTCAAGGAGCCCTGGTGCATGTGCTACTGGAACGGTCGCCTGACCGTGGACTGGATGCTGGCCACCGCCTATTCGGGGGACGCCAAGTGGAACGACACCCACTTCAAGCACACCCGTTTCGACAAGATCCTGGTGGAAGCCAGAGCGGAACTCGACGTAAAGAAACGTGAGGAAATGTACTACGAATGCCAGGCCATCCTGCACAACGAGGGCGGCACGGTGGTCCCCTTCTTTGCGGATTGGGTGAACGCGGCCAGCGATAAGTGCGGCTATGAAAATGTCGCCGGCGACTGGAACCCGGACGGCGCCAAGGCTGCCGAGCGCTGGTGGTTCAAAGCCTAAATTTTTATTTTCGCTGTTAATGAGGCCGGCATAACCGTTGCCACTTCATTTGAATAAAGTCTGTTATCTTTTCTGAAATGCCTAAAAATTTAGTAATATAACCAATATGGGGCGGCTGCAATGCAGCCGCCCCATATTGGTTATGGAGGACAATATAGCATGGATATCCATCCTGAACCTGAAAAGCTGGGTCTCAGCCCGGCGCGTCTGACGCGCATAAAATCCTGGATGCAGAAGTATGTCGATGACGGCAAGCTGCCTGGCGCCACCACGCTGGTTGCCCGGCACGGCCAGGTGGCCTTTTGTGAAACCATGGGGTACGGAGACCTGGAAAAGAAAAAGCCGCTTACCCTGGACAGCATTCTGCGGTTCTACTCCATGAGCAAGCCAATCACGGCCGTAGCCATCATGATGCTCTACGAAAAAGGGCTGTTTCAACTGGATGATCCCTTGTCGACCTATATACCCGCATTTAAAAATATGCGGATCTACCAGTCCGACTCGGGTGACAACCTGGTCACCAAACCCGCCACCAACCCCATCACCATCCATCACCTTTTGACCCACACGTCCGGCCTGACCTATGGCGTAGAAAACCAAGGAGGCGTCCCCGGGTTGTATGCAGAAAACCGCACCGATTTTAACCCGCATGACGGCCCGCTAGCCTCTGTGGTGGATCGTCTGGCTGAAATCCCCCTGGAATTCGAACCTGGATCAATGTGGGAATACAGCGTTGCCTTCGATGTCCTGGGACGCCTGGTGGAAGTCATTTCCGGCAAGTCCCTGGATACGTTTTTAAAGGAGAATATTTTAGACCCCCTGGAAATGAATGACACCGGATTTTTCGTGCCTGAAGGTAAACTGGGCCGCTTTGTTTCCCTGTATCAGTGTACTGCAAAAGCCCGGCTGGTGTTGATGGAAAGTGCTGCGGAAAGCCCGTTGACCAGCCCCGTGGAAACCCTTTCGGGTGGCGGGGGGCTTGTATCCACACTCGCAGACTACTTTCGTTTCACCGAAATGCTGCGCAATAAAGGCAAATGGGGCGGGCACAGGCTGCTGGGTAGAAAATCAGTGGAACTCATGACCTGCAACCATTTGCCTGGAGACTTGGCCGACATGGGCCAGCCCACCTTCTGCGAAACCACCTATGAAGGTATCGGATTCGGCCTGGGCATGTCGGTTGTGATCGACCCGGCCAAATCAAAGATTCTGGGCACTCCCGGTGAATACGCTTGGGGCGGATATGCCAGTACGGCCTTCTGGGTGGATCCGGTCGAGGATATGACCGTGATCTTTCTCACCCAGCTCATCCCTTCAGGAGCATATCCCATCCGGCGGGAACTGCGCGTGCTGACCTATCAAGCTTTGATTGACTAACCCGATAGAAACGGACAGTTTTTTCCCATTTCCCGCAGTATAAACAACATGGCAAAATAGACGTCATCCTTGGAATTCACCTGGGGGAATATCCAGACAATGGTCTCATTTCTGCAATATTGGTTATAATAACAATTCATTATATATACTTTGCCAGGTTGTTTATGCGACTATGGGGTAAAATTGTGTTGGCGGTTATGACGTCCATGCCCCTGCCCCCATGCCGATATAGGAAATAATCACTTCAGGTTATGCTTAGTACGCAGTATGCCGGAAAGTTTTTGGACAATTGAAAAAGCTTTTTCCACGGTTTTTTCCTTGTCAGGATTAACGAGACAGCAGGTCGCCGGTGAAAGCATGCTTCTATGCAACAGATAGGCAGTATCAATACCTTTTTTAGCCAGAATCTGCCATACATTTTCCAATTGAGCGATTAGAGAGTTCATATTCTCTTTTTCAAAATCTTCAAAACCTGTGGGAACGATCCCCCAGACAAGCACACCGCCCTTATCGAGAAACCGTTTTATGGAGGGGGCATAGGATGAGAAGATTTCCGCGTTAGTGTAAATATCTATAGACAAAATTTCGAGATCCAACCCCAGCAAGAAATCCCAGTCTGGGTTACCGCAGAGGTGTATGCCGCGAGGCCGATCGATCATCGAGAAAAACTGGTCAAGATCGCCTTTTGCCTTAAGCTCATTATACCCGGCCAGGGCGGAAAAAAGATACTGCAGGCCGGGCTCGTCCACAAACATAAAGGCATTGTCATTGAGTGCTTTTAACCTGTCCAATTGCACATTGATTCTTTTGGCCATGAATTCGAACATAAAAGGACGGACGGTGTCATCGAAAAGGATCGGGCGTTCATCCTGGTCCAACACATTGAAACCAAAACTGATGGGCCCCTCAAGTTGCCCCCTGATGGACGGCCTTGCGGACAGATCCATTTCGAGAAAGCGATGATAAACCACTGAATAGTCCCTGCTGATGTCAAAATATGACGGTTCTTCAAAATGATCAAGGGTGTCTTCCAGTTCCAGAATGAATTTTTCCATGGAAAACCTTAAAGTCCGTTTGTCCAGATCCAGAATGATACCCGGAAAATTCTCAGCCGCCTGAACATACATATCTTCATAGTAGCTGTAATTTGGCAACTGGGGCCAGAAGGGGACATCCATGGACAACGCCATTTCAAGCGCACTTTCCGCATCCGTGTGCGGCATAACCGCCATGGCGGTGGTCAGTAAGTTGCCGGGAATTGTGTTTTCCATCGACCGCCTCCAATCATTTTACCGAAAAGCATTAGTTTCATAAAATATTCGTTAGAACATAACAATAATTGTGGCTGACCGCCATCTTAATGATCGACAAATGGCGACCAGCCATATCACTTGAGCGCCTACTTTCCGGCCATCATGGCTGCGATATCTTCCTCAACCGTTCCAATGGGTTTGATATCAAACTTTTCCACCAGCACTTTGACCACGGTGGGGGAGAGGAAAGCCGGCAGCGTCGGTCCCAGGCGGATGCCCTTGACGCCCAAAAACAGCAGAGCCAGGAGCACGGCCACAGCCTTTTGTTCGTACCAGGCAATGTCGTATGAGATCGGCAGGTCATTAATGTCGTCGAGTCCAAACACCTCTTTCAGTTTCAGGGCGATGACAGCCAGGGAGTACGAATCGTTGCACTGGCCCGCATCCAGAACACGGGGAATGCCGCCGATGTCACCTAGGTTAAGTTTGTTGTACCGGTACTTGGCACAGCCCGCGGTGAGAATCACCGTGTCCTTGGGCAGGTTTTCGGCCACTTCCGTGTAATAGTTGCGACCTTTCTGGCGGCCATCGCACCCGGCCATGACCACGAAGCGCTTGATGGCGCCGGATTTTACCGCATCCACGACCTTGTCGGCCAGGGCCAGCACCTGGTTGTGTGCGAATCCGCCGACGATGGTGCCGGTCTCGATTTCAATGGGCGATGGGCAGGCTTTGGCTTTTTCGATAAGGGCTGAAAAATCCTTTGTACCGCCTTCAGGACGGTCGCCGATGTGCGCGGCACCGGCATACCCCACCACACCGGTGGTAAAGAGCCGATCCAGGTAGGTATTGTTTTTTTTCAGAGGTACCAGGCAGTTGGTGGTCAAGAGGATGGGACCGTTGAAGGATTCGAACTCCTTGTTCTGATGCCACCAGGAACCGCCGTAGTTGCCCACGAAATGGTCATACTTTTTAAAAGCCGGATAGCAATTGGCCGGTAGCATCTCACCGTGGGTGTAGACATCCACACCCGTGCCTTCGGTCTGCTTGAGTAGTTCCTCCATGTCCTTTAAATCGTGGCCGGTGATCAGGATCCCCGGGTTTTTCCCCACGCCGATGTTCACTTCGGTAATTTCCGGGTTGCCGTAGGCCGTAGTATTGGCTTCATCCAAAAGAGCCATGGTGTTGACCGCTGTTTCTCCTGCTTTCATGACCAGCCCAACCATCTCATCGACAGTCAAGTCCTTTGTGGTGGAGGCCAGGGCTTCCATGATGAAGTCGTTGATTTCATCTTTTTGAAATCCCAGGAGAGCAGCGTGATCGGCATAGGCGGCAACCCCTTTCAGCCCAATGATCAACAACTCGCGCAAAGAGCGCACATCTTCATTTTCCGTGGCCAGTACGCCTATTGTCCTGGCTTTTTCGGCGAAAGCGGATGGATCGGCTGTCCAGGTAGCCGCTTCGGGCAGCGCTGCGTCGAAGTCACTACCGTTTTTTTCCTTGTAGGCGGCCAAAAACTTGGATTGGACCTGGTCCCTGCGCTGGAGGCCTTCGGTAATCATGGCGGTAAAACGGGCATCGTCCCAATTGGCGTTGGTGATGGTGGCAAACAGGCCCTGGGCGATGAAATCATCGTTTGAACGCTCACCAGCGCCCATTTCCTTGAGTTTTTCACCGTAGACCGAAATTCCCCTGAGTATGAAAATCAAGAGGTCCTGAAGGTTGGCGGTTTCTTCCGGCTTGCCGCAGACTCCCTTGACGGTGCAGCCGGTGTTCTTGGCGGTTTCCTGACATTGAAAACAAAACATGATATTTCTCCTTTTTGGGTTATGATGTGTATAAAAAGTGGGTATTGCCAATGGCAAAGCCTTTTCCGAATTTCGGGAAATGTTAGTCCCGTTGTTATGTAAAACCGTGTTCTTTGTGTTTTTGTGCAATTGCAGCGGCCAAATCATCCAATGCGCTGAATGTATCTTCCGACGGCACCCCTTTACAAAGGACGGGATCGACAACCTCTACCTTGAGGTTGGGAATCATCCCCGCAAGCGTGTCCACGGTCTTTCCACCCCACCCATATGAACCGATAATGGAAAGGAATTTTGTGTTGGGTCGCAGTGCATTAGCCAAAAACGCAGCATAGGCCGCATATGGATGCGGTCCTGCCAGGACGGTAGGCGTGCCGACAACGATTGTCGCCGCATCGACCAGGGCCATGGCCAGTTTCCCGATATCAGTTACTGCCAGGTTAAACGGCTCGACCCGGACACCTTTCTCCACAAGCGCCGCAACAAAATGGTCGACCATCTTTTTTGTGCTTGCATGCATGGATACGTGAGGTAAAACCACTGTGTTTCGAGGTACTCCCAGTATCCAATCGTGATAGGCATCGATGATAATCGCCGGGCGTGGAAATATTTGCCCATGTCCTGGGGCGATCATTTCTATATCGTAAGGTGCAAGTTTCTCCAGATTCTTTTTGATCACGCCCCTGAAGGGCATCATGATCTCCGCAAAGTAGCGCTTGGCCGCCTCATAGACACGCCCTTCATCCGTAACAAAAAGATCGGTTGTGGCAATATGAGATCCGAAGAAATCACAACTGAACAGGATTCTATCTTCCTCCAGATAGGTCACCATGGTCTCAGGCCAGTGAACCCAGGGTGTATGGATAAACT
>JAOZRT010000361.1 GCA_029940035.1 Desulfobacterales bacterium | reverse complement strand
CGTAATCCAGGTCAAGCCACCGTCAGAAAAGGACGGATATATGAGCGCCGGTTTGCTCATGCCATAGAGGCCATTGGGCCCGGCGGTCAAGTTGTCCCAGTTGTTGAGCATCAGCCGGATAATTTCACCAAACCCCATGGTCACAATAGCCAGATAATCACCGCGCATTTTAAGGGTGGGATAACCGATGATGCATCCGGCAATACAGCCAAAACCAATGCCCATGGGTATGCAGAACCAAAAAGGGATTCCAAAATTCAAATTGAGAAGTGAATAGGTATACGCGCCAACAGCGTAAAAAGCGATGTAGCCAAGGTCGAGCAACCCGGCAAGCCCCACGACGATATTGAGACCCAGTCCCAGAACAATATAGATGAGACAGGTAATACCGACATCCACCAGGTACCGGTTGGCTACCATGGGGTAGATCACGGCAAAGGCCAGAAGGGCAAGAATGTAATATTTGGCCGGTACAGCGATTAGCTTGTCTTTGATCTGCTTGCGAAAGGGCGCCAGGCTGTCGGATAAATTCACATAACCGCCGCTACGCCGAATTCCTTTGGTAATCAAACCAAACGCCAGCACTCCCACAAACAACCCCCAGGCGGTAAAGGCCCGCGAGGCATTGAATGTTGTGGTGGCAAACCCGACCAGGGGTAAAACAAGGATGCCCAGAAACAGGGAATAGACAAAAAATTTCTTTAAATCCGATCGTACCATATCACACCTTTTCTTCGGTCGCGCTCTGTCCTAAAAGACCGCTCGGTTTCAGGTATAACACCAGAATCATAACCACGAAGGTGGTTACATCTTTCCATTCACTGGGTAGAAATGCCGACCAACCGACTTCTACGAAACCAATGATCATACCACCCAGCATGGCCCCCGGTATGGAACCGATACCGCCCAGAATGGCCGCTGCAAACGCTTTGATCATATAAATAAAACCCATATCAAAGCGAACCGAACCATAGTACATACCGACCATTATGCCAGCGGCTGCCCCCAATCCCGGACCGATCATAAAAGTAACGCGAATGGTTTTATCGACGTTGATACCGAGCATCCTGGCCATGGGTTTGTTCTGCGCCGTGGCCCGCATGGCCTTGCCCAGCTTGGTGGACGTGACAAAAATCCACAAACCATACATCAGGGCAAAGGCCAAGATAATGATGAAAACCTGGCCATAGGAAATTTTGGCGTCCATGATTTTCAAACCTTCCCAGCCCAGTGCATTTGGGAAGCCCCGGTCAGAAACGCCCTGGCTCAGCATCATACCGTTGGACAGAAAGATGGACATCCCCAGCGCACTCAGGATGGCAGCCAGGCGTGATGCGTTGCGTAAGGGTTTATAGGCTACCTGTTCGATGGAAACGCCCAGAACGGCAACATAGGCCATGCCGAGGCCGAAAACCAAAACCATGGATATAATAAAATGACTGTCGACAAAACCTACCTTTTGAAGCCCCGCCAACACGATTAAGCCGGCAAAGGCCCCTGCGGTAAACATTTCGCCATGGGCAAAATTGATCAACTGGATAATTCCGTAAACCATGGTATAGCCAAGGGCAATCAGGGAAAATATGCTGCCCAGAAAAATGGCGTTGATCAATTGCTGAATTAGAAAAGACGATGTATCCATATGGAATACTTCCTTTGGCTAAGCAGAAAGACGACTTACTTCACCCTACGTTGCAACCTCAGGGTTCATATTGGGGAGATCGTTGTAACGACCGGGGGCCTTTGCCCCCGATCGTTGGTGGTAAATTAATACATTGTGTCGGTAAGCGGATTGTAATAAGGCACGAAAGCGCCATCTTTGACGATCCATACGGCGTGGGCCAAGGCACGGTCGCCCTTTTCATCAAACGTGATTTCCCCGGTGGCTCCCAATGATTTCGAGGCCCGGATGGTTTCGGCGAGTTTTTCTACGCCGGCCTTTTTGACGCCTTCCAACACCAGCATGGCGGCATCGTAAGCAAAAAAGGAGAATGAACCGATTTCATTTTCGCCGACGCCCCAGTCTTTGGAGTAGGCTTTTACAAAGTCGGATCGAACGGGGTTGTCGGCAACCGGTGCTGCGAAGGTCAGATAGATTCCCTCGGTGGCCGCTCCACCCACCTCGGTGAATTTAGGCTGAAAGCAGGCATCTTCGGTAACCAGCGTAGAGGTAATTTCGAGCTGTTTGACCTGACGTGCCATCAAGGAACCCTCGGGCTGATAAATAGACATGTAGATGACGTCGGGGTTCAGTCGTTTCAGCGATGTCAATATAGCGGTGAAGTCTTTGTCACCGGGAGTAATGTGTTCGTGGGCGACAAATTCAAGCTTTCCGGTTTCCTTGGCAAACCTTTTGATATTGTCCACAAGACCGACCGTATAGGTCTGACGGTCGTCAATCAGGGCGACTGTTTTGGCTTTCAGGGAGTTTTCCATAAACTTTACAGCAGACCATCCCTGAACATCGTCTCTCGGCGGCAGACGGAAGAATTTTTTGAATCCCCGCTCCGTTATTTTTTCATTGGTAGACGCCGGTGTAAGCATGACGATGCCCGCCTCGTCGACCGGTATCGAACTTGGCAGGGTTGCGGAGGAGCAGTAGCAGCCGATGATGGCGGATACATCACTGTTGATAAGTTTATTGGCGGCCATGGTAGCCTTGCCGCCATCGCAGGCACTGTCTTCGGCCAGAATTTCGATTTTGTCATACCCGGGCAGCCCACCGCTGGCCTCAAACGCTTTTACGGCGGTTTTCACACCCTGGAGGATGTAGGTTCCATCCTGGGCATAGGGGCCTGTCAGGGGACTCATGGTTCCGATCTTAAGCGTCTTGGCGGTTGCTATGCCACTGAAACATGCGATCACTGCGATGCACAATACAAAGATACCAATTTTTTTCATCTTGCTCCTCCTTGTGATGGGTTTGTCTAACATTCTCGCCTTTCTTAAGAGTTAAAAGCGGGGAACGATCTCTATAACATCAAACATACCAACTGCTTTGGTTATTTCTTGCCTCCCGATCCCAGGTAGGCCTCGATAACCGTTTCGTTGTTTTGGATTTCCTTTGGTGTTCCTTCGGCAATTTTCTGCCCATAATCGAGAACGGTGATCATGTCAGAGATGCCCATTACCAGCCGCATATCGTGTTCCACCAGAAATATATCCAACCCGGTATCCCGGATTTTGAGGATAAGCTCCATCAGGTCGGCGGTCTCTTTGGGGTTCATGCCGGCCGCCGGCTCATCGAGCAGAAGGGTGCCTGGTTCTGTAGCCATCGCCCTGGCGATTTCGAGGCGGCGTTGATTGCCGTAGGCAAGGTTGGAGGCATAATCGTTTCGGAATTCCTCAAGCCCAAGAAATTCGAGTACCGCCATGGCCTTCTCTGCAATTTCTTTTTCTTCCTGCACCAAAAAAGGGGTGTTCAACAGTGCGCGTATGGCGCCGCTTTTGGTACGGCAGTGCAGGCCCACCTGTACATTTTCCAGAACCGTCATGGAATTGAAAAGGCGGATGTTCTGAAATGTCCTGGCAATGCCTCGGGAAACGACTTTGTTGCTGTGGAGGCCATTGAGTGTTTCACCATTGTACGTAATGGTTCCTTCGGTTGGTTTGTACACACCGGTGATCAGATTGAACACCGTTGTCTTTCCAGCACCGTTGGGGCCGATCAGGCTCAATATTTTTCCGCTGGGCACCTCGAGATCCAAGCTGTCGACAGCCAGCAGACCGCCAAATTTCATGGTAACATTTTTCAATAGCAATTCGGCCATACAAACAACTCCGGCAATAAGGGTTCAAATAAATGGTGCACGCCAAAAGCGCCGATGCGGCTTTCCCGGTGCAACATAAAAATTTATGGAGCATCAATAACATGGGTAAAGGAGTGGATTCCCATTGTTGAATGCTCGTAGGCAGGACAAAACTGAAAGTGATGTATCTCCGGCATCGTTTGAAGTGCCGTTTAAAAGTCTATTACCAGTTTCCGTAAGATCCTACTCGCAAAAAACCGTATCCTCACACATCCGATGCCGTCTTATCCATTCTGCTGAACGATAAATTAGCATCGTTTAAGTATAAAATAGGATTCATTTAGTCAACGAAATTTTTAACAAACACGCTAATATTGGCGTAGGACACGCACCGCCTTTCCCATCTCTGTGCGTTGGATGGTCTGCGGTGCAACCAAGGTAATGCTAGCTGAAAAATTCAGCACCGCTTTGATTTTCGTCTCGAGTTTACGGGCAATGGCATCTTTTTGACCCGGATCAATGCCGGCACCATACTCGACAGTTATATTGAGACGGGTATAAGGCGAAGGATGGTCCAGAACGATTTGAAACTCTCCATTCAAATCAGGGACCATCGTTTCGATCACTTTTGAAATGCCATTGGGAAAAACATTGATGCCCTTTATATTCAGT
>JAOZRT010000079.1 GCA_029940035.1 Desulfobacterales bacterium | reverse complement strand
TGGATCCCCGCCTTCGCGGTAAGGACTATGACGCTAAAAGCGAAACGTCATTCCCGCGAAGGCGGGAATCCAGACCGTCACCCTATATTTTTTCGGCCTCATGTAATCCCGAGACATTTGAGACGCATCACAGCACGTTGTTCGTCGCCCGTTATATAGCGTATATCATGAAGAATCCGTTAGTTTTGGAAATAAAAGGCAATTCCCTGGACGACGGGCCCGGTATCCGGTCGGTGGTTTTTTTCAAGGGGTGCCCGCTTTCCTGTTTGTGGTGCCACAATCCGGAGAGCAAAAGACCCGGGGTAGAAATTGCCTTTGACGCTGCCGAGTGCGTTGGCTGCGGCACCTGCCTGGAAACCTGCCAGGAAGCTGCCCTGTCCAGGGAAAACCCTTTTTATATCGAGCGCAGCAAATGCAGCCTGTGCTTTGAATGCGTGGCCACCTGCCCGTCAAAGGCTTTGAGCCGGGTGGGGGAGCCCCTGTCCGTGGAAGAGATTGTCAGCATTGTGCTGCGGGACAAGTTGTTTTTCCAGAACTCCGGCGGCGGGGTTACGCTGTCCGGCGGCGAGCCCACGCTGTCCATGGCCTTTGCCTGCGACCTGCTTGCACAACTGAAACGCGAGGGCATCCACACCCTTTTGGAAACCTGCGGCATGTTCGATTGGACAGCATTCGAGCAGACCCTCTATTCGCTCCTGGATATGATCTATTTTGACATCAAGCTGATGGATGATGACAAGCACCGGCACTATTGCGGGACGTCCAACGATGTTATATTAAACAATTTCAGTCTTCTTTACCGGCGTTTCCAGGAGGGCGGTGTGGAAATTCTGCCGCGTACGCCCCTGATACCGGGTATCACCGACACTAATGAAAACCTGCGGGCAATCGTGGATTTTCTAAAATCCGTGGGCGCTGAAAAGACCGAGCTTTTGGAATACCACCCCATGTGGTGTGAAAAGAACCGCAAACTGGGTCTGGCCATGCCTATTGGCGAACCCGCAGATCTGGAATATTTTTCAAGCCGCCAGCACCTTGCGGCCTGCCGGCAAGTTTTTCTGGATGCAGGGATCCAGGCCTGATGTTCTCATAAAAGCAGGGAACCGCCATGCCATACGAAACCATTCTCTATTCTGAAGAGAACCATATCGGCCTGCTGACCCTGGAACAGGCCCTCCACCTGGAAAACCGGAACCAGGCGTTTCTCATCGCGGCCATGAAAATGAACGCATAAGAACTACGGAGCGAATCACTTTGATTCGTAGAAATCAATGCAGATGACAAATTCAAGAGCCTTTACCGCCCGTTGCGCTCAAGTTCACGAAGTTCGCTAAGATAATTATTTCAAGCATCGGGGTGTTTTTTTCGTCATGCCCGCGCAGGCGGGCATCCAGGGCTTTCAGCCAGTGGCTGTCTGGATTCCTGCCTTCGCAGGAATGACATCTGACTTATGCTAAAACTTCCCGACCTTTAAAATGTTTAAAATTCCTTGGCGTTCTTGGCGCCTTGGCGGTTCATTTGGTTCAATCAGCTATAAGCCTGCGATCAGGTAATCTACATTGTTTATATAGAGGAGGAGCATCCCATGCAAAAGGTTAAAATCGAAGTTTCCGTTTATCTGTTTCTGTTGTCTTTGAAGCTGTTGGGGCTTCTTTTCATGGTCAGTAAAAACCTGCGCAAGGAGATCTACAACCTGGAAACCGGGTACATTTTCAATGCCAGGTACCAGTTCAGGACCCGGGACGATCTGGTGAAGATTTTTGTGGTTATTGCAAACGGCAAGATGAGGTCCGGCTTCGGTACAATCGAGGATCCCCACGTGACCATCTTCTACAAGGACAAGGAGACCCTGGCCAAAATATACAGCAAAAGCCCTGAAGAGTCTCTGGACTACCTATTGACCAATGAAATGAGCTACACGGGCAACATGGCCTACCTGACCAAATTCTCCTATATTTCCACGGTTGTGGGCGGTGCCAAAATCAAGGATTACAAGGGGCCGGATAACAAAGCCCTGTACCCTGTGAAAGAGCTCGAAGCAGGGGAGACCAAAAGAAAACTGAAAAATGAACGTCTGGGCCGCAAGGTGGACAAGGTTCGCTGCCTGGAAGACCCCTATCTGGCAGACTACAGCATCGATGATTTCCCGCGCTTGAAAAAGCTGAAAACCAGGCGGTTTTCCCTGAAACCGGCCATATGTGTGGAAAGGGCCAAGCTGCTCACGGAATATCATCGCGAGCACGGCTTTGAAGCCGATCCATCCGGCATCCCCATCGATCCCAATATCCGCCAGGCCGGCGCCATGCACCACATCATGAGTCACCGCAAGCCGGTCATCCACGGCGACTACCTGCTGGCCGGGTCAACCACCACCAAGGAGGTGGGGGTGCCCATCTATCCTGAATTCATAGCGCTGACCATCTGGCCCGAGTTGCGCACTATGGGGAACAGGGACTTGAACCCCAATGATATCGCCCCCGGGGATGCGGACATCCTGAACTTCGAGGTGTTCCCCTTCTGGATGGACAGAAACGTCCGGGAATATTGCCGCAAGAAATATGGCAACCCGGTATCCCAGCAGCTGGAAGAGCGCTTTGTGCTGTACTTCATGATGAAAAACAACGCCATTTCGCACACCGTCCCCGACTTTCCCAAAATCATCAGCTGCGGTCTGGAGGGTGTCAGAAAGCAGGCCATTCAGTTAAAGGCCGAGACCAGCGAAGAAGACAAAAACAATTTTTATGAAGCGGTCCTGCTCTCCATTGACGGTGTGTTGGCCTACGCAGCCAATTTGAGCCGCGAGGCTGCCAGAATGGCAGATGCGCTGGATCCGGCCGTTCCCGAACAGGCCCAGCGGATAGACGAATTAAGGGAGATGGCCAGGATCTGTACCAAAGTGCCGGCCCAGCCTGCTGAATCTGTGCACGAGGCCCTCATGTCCATCTGGATCAGCTTTGTCTGCCTGCATGTGGAGAATGCCAATTCAGCCCTGTCCATCGGCCGGCTCGACCAGATGCTGCAGCCGCTTTTTCTCAAAGACATGGCCAAAGCCGCAAGCGACGAAGAAAGGGAAGCAATTGTCAGGAGAACCATAGAGCTGGTGGGGAACCTTTTTCTGAGGGTCAACGACCATGATCCCCTGGTGCCCAATGTGGGCAACAAATTGTTCGGCGGCAGTTCGTCGGACGACACGGTCACGGTCGGCGGTGTGGACCCACAGGGTGAAAACGCGGTTTGCGACATGACCTATATCATCCTGAAGGTCGCGGAAATGCTTTGCTTCCAGGATCCAAACATGAACGCCAGGTACCACAGCGGCGTCAACTCCCCGGAATACCTGCGGCGGTTGTGCGAAGTGAATGCGAACATGGTGGCCTCGCCCATCATCCACAATGACAAAACCATGATCGAGGCCCTTGTCCACCAGGGGATAGCCCTTGAGGATGCCCGCGACTGGTCTGCCACCGGCTGTGTGGAGCCGACCATTACCGGCCGGCACTATGGGCATACGAACTGTATGCTGCTCAATATGGTGGCCCCCATGGAGATGGCCCTGAACAACGGTGTTCACCCGGTGATGGGCGATAAAATAGGTCCGGAAACGGGTGAGGTAAGCACCGCTTTCCCCACCTATGAAGATTTCCTGAAGGCCTATAAAACACAGCTCAAATATCTCATTGAGCAGTCCATCGAGATCAACAACTACCTAGGGTACGCCCACCAGTATGTTCACCCGACACCGGTGCTCTCCTCCATGTTTTCAGGCCCCCTGGAAAAGGGCAAGGATGTTATCTACGGGGGCGCCAAGTACAACACCTCCGGGGTTGCCCTGGTGTCGCTGACCGATGCCGTGGACAGCCTACTGGTGATCAAGAAACTGATATACGACAAAAAGGAAATGAACTTCCCTAAACTTATGAAGGCCATTGAAGGCAATTTCGAGCAAAACGGTTATGCCGGCACATTGAAAAGAATCGAAAACGTACCTAGGTTCGGTTCCGACGCACCCGGCACCCGGGAAGTGGCCCAGGACCTCATCGACTTCTGCTATGACCTGTACTGCTCCCGGGACAACTACCGGGGGGGCAAGTATGTGCCCGGGTACTGGTCCATCAGTTATCACGTGGGATTTGGCATGCTTTCCGGCGCACTGCCATCCGGTAGGAAAAAGGGCAAGGCGTTCACGCCGGGACTGACTCCTTCGCCCGGGGCAGCCGACCAGTTGCTCCAGAATATCCACACCATTGCCGGGCTGGACCATTTGAAAATGCCCAACAACATCGCTTTCAACGTGAAGCTGGCGCCGCATGGAAAGGATTCCCACGCCCAGACCCTGGATTATTACACCGGTTATGTGCAGAGCTATTTTGACGAAGGCGGCATGCAGTGGCAGTTCAACGTGATCACCACGGACACGCTGCGCGACGCCATGGAGCACCCCGAGGACTACCACTGGTTGCTGGTGCGCATATCGGGCTACAATGCCTATTTCACGAAGATTAACCGGAATATGCAGGAGGAGTTGATCGAGCGGCAGGAGTTCTAATGAAATTATTTGTGTTGACGCACTGCGATCCGGTGCACCTGAAAGCGTTATCGAGCCCGACAAGGACGACAAAAAGATCATGGTCATGTGTGCACGGACCGCATGGGATTCGGTGACGACGAACTGGGTCGTAAACTCATGGTCAATATCATGCGATGGGTGGGCGTTGACTTGTTTTCCCGATCTGGTATTGTAGCCAGGCACTCAAATTAGGTTATACAAACATCAACGCCTTGAAAAGTGAGGTAAAATGATCAAAGCTATTTTATGGGATTTCGGGGGCGTCCTCACCACCAGCCCCTTTGAAGCGTTCAACCGCTACGAAGAAATGCACGACGTCCCCCAGGATTTTATCCGGGGCATCAATGCGGTCAACCCTACTACGAATGCCTGGTCGAAGCTGGAAAACGGCCTGATATCCATTGATGCGTTCGATCGTGAATTCGAGGCGGAATCCAGGGCTGCCGGCTACCCGATTCCGGGAAAGGACGTCCTCCGGCTGCTGTCCGGGGCTATCCGCCCGAGGATGGTCAGCGCCCTGAAACAATGCAAGCAGCAGTTCAAAATCGGCTGCCTCACCAACAATATAAAACCGGATGAAGGTTCGGCCCTGAACAAGAACGATGAACAGCTGGGCGAATACCTGGACATCATGGGTCTGTTCGATGTGATAATAGAGTCCAGTGTGGAGGGGGTCCGCAAACCCGACCCGGAGATCTACCGCATTGCCTTGTCACATCTGGCTGTCAATGCCGGGGAGTGTGTTTTCCTGGATGACCTGGGCATCAACCTGAAACCTGCCAGGGCTATGGGTATGCAGACCATCAAGGTATTGACCGTGAACGAGGCCCTCGAGGAACTTACCCAACACACCGGCATCCAATTTTAGAAATAAAAAATCCCCGCTGTCTTGGCAGCAGGGATTTTTTATTTCATAGTTTTTCACGGTTGCAAAGGGACTATCCGACAACGATTCCACCAAATTGTAGTGGTTTGATTTTGCACGAGTCAGAAACTTTCATAGGCAAGGCATCTGAGGGTGAAGTCGTAGTTTTTTTTACTTCAAGCCCTCAGTAACACAGCATATGGAAGTTTCTGGCTCGCCCGAAGGGTGAAAAATTAAACCAGGCCTTGGTCCAGCATGGCATCCACCACCTTGACGAAACCGGCGATGTTGGCGCCGTTGACGTAGTTGCCGGGCGTGCCGTACTGTTCGGCTGTTTCCATGCAGGTTTTGTGAATACTGATCATGATTCCGTGCAGCTTCTCATCGACTTCCTTCCTGGACCAGCCCAAACGCATGCTGTTCTGGGTCATTTCCAGCCCTGACACCGACACGCCACCGGCATTGGCTGCTTTCCCGGGGCCATACAGAAGTTTGTTTTCAATGAAAATCTCGATGCCTTCGGGAACCGTGGGCATGTTGGCCCCTTCGGATACCAGGTAGATGCCGTTGTTCACCAGGTTTTGGGCGTCCGTGGCATTGATTTCATTCTGGGTCGCGCTGGGGAAGGCACATTCAGCCTTGTGGTCCCACAGGGGGTTGTGGCCCAGGGATGGATCCACGTTGGTATAGACTGCGTTGGGGTACTTTTCCGCATATTCTTTTACCCGTCCGCGCCGGACATTTTTCAGCATCATCAGGTGGTCCAGCTTGTCGCGGTCGATGCCCTCTGCGTCATAGATGTACCCGCTGGAATCGGAGCAGGTCACGGCTTTACCGCCCAGGTCCAGGATTTTTTCGATGGTGTACTGGGCCACATTGCCCGACCCGGAAACCAGGCAGGTTTTGCCTTCCAGGGACTCGCTTCTGGTTTTAAGCATCTCAGAAGCAAAATAGACGGAACCGAAGCCGGTGGCCTCAGGCCTGATCAGGCTGCCGCCCCAGTTGAGGCCCTTGCCCGTGAGAACGCCGGTGAATTCGTTGCGCAGCCTTTTGTACATGCCGAAAAGAAAGCCGATCTCCCGGGCCCCCACGCCGATGTCGCCGGCGGGCACGTCCGTGTTCGGGCCAATGTGGCGAAAGAGTTCGGACATGAAGCTCTGGCAGAAGCGCATGACTTCGTTGTCTGATTTTCCCTTGGGGTCGAAATCAGACCCGCCTTTGCCACCGCCCATGGGCAGGGTAGTCAGGGCGTTTTTGAAAACCTGTTCAAAGGCCAGGAATTTCAGAATCCCCAAATTGACAGACGGGTGGAAACGCAGCCCGCCCTTGTAGGGACCGATAGCGCTGTTCATTTCGATGCGGAAGCCGCGGTTGACCTTGACCTCGCCTTTGTCATCCATCCAGGGCACCCGGAACATGATGACTCTTTCCGGTTCCACGATTCTTTCCATGACCTTGGCCTGGCGGTATTCCGGGATGCGATCGAGAACAGGTTCAATGGACTCCGCCACCTCGGTTACTGCCTGATGAAACTCGGGCTGGTCAGGATCTCTGGTTTTTACGAGCTGAACGATGTCGGACATGGTTGGTTCCTCCTTCAGTTGTCTTGGTTTTGCTACAGTTATCAATGATCGTTATTTACTTATACATATATAGCACAGCACGATTTTCTGCCGTCCACTTTAAGGGTCATGGCCTTGTCAAGCTTGACATGCGCAACATGCGGGGACGCATGTTGCGGTTCAATGGCGGTCAGCCAGTCCCAATCGAAAAAATCACCGTTGGTATCGGAAACGTTGATGTAGTTGATACCCATGGTGGTGATGTTGTGGAAAAAATGAGATCCCTGGGACGGTTCGGCCTTGATCTTTGAAGAGGTAGTTTCGGCGATGGAGCCCACGCCACTGATGTCGGCCCAGTTCACCGGAATTCCCAGCCACCGGTCGGCAGAGCCCCACCGTCCAGGCCCCACCAGCAGGTATTTGCGGTCCTCTTGCAGCAGGATGCGGTTCATTTCGCCAATTTCACGGGCAATCTCGACGGTTCGGGCGGGATCGAACACATCCGGCTTGACGTAGACCACGTCTGCGATATCGGTCTTCACGGCATTTCCCAGGGAGTGATTGGACACGCAAAATGCTTTCCGAACCTCCTCTTCGGTGATGTCCACGGTTTCAAGTTCCGCCCGGGCGGTCATGGGCCTCAGCTGCAGTACGGAAAATTCAGGAGGTCCGCTGTCCCCCTGGTGTAGGTTAACCGAGAATTCCATCTCGACCGGGCAGCCCATGCCTTCTTCCCCTATGGCCAAAAATTCCGTCAGAATGTCGGCCAGAGGGAAGGCGTTGTACTTGAGTGCCTGGGCAAAGGTCAGCACCCGGTGCCCTGGCACATGTACGGTATCACGGATACGGTGTTCGGTCGGGATATAAGTGGAGGAGAGCATGGACACCGGCGGTTCGGTTTCCGCGTCGGAAATTTCGCGCTTTTCAAGGTTTTGGCTGTCGTTGGTGCCGAGCAGGGGGCAGTCGTTGTTGAGCCGCAGGGAGTAAAAAAAACGTTGGGCGTTTTCCAGGATGTCCTCCACCGTTGACCGCTGGGGCAGGAGCTGGGGGTAACGGGGAGAAAACCTGAGTGTCTTTTCGCCTTCCACCACCATTTTCCCAAGCCCCAGGGCAATGGTGGCAATGCCTTCTTCCGGCTTCATGTGCGAAAAGGGGTAGTAGTTGTGCGACTGGGCCACCCCCGAGATGGCCGGATAGAAATGACCGCTGTAGTTTTCCCCCACCATTTTCTGGATGATGACGGCCATTTTTTCTTCTTCGGTCCGGTGGCCCACCCGCTGGGAAAAAGACTTGGGCCCGTGAAAATAGGTGGAGGCGTAAACGAGTTTGATGGCTGTCAGCAGGTGTTCGAGCCGCATGCTGAAATCCGAGCAGTCGTTGGGCAGCATGTAGGTTCGGTAGAGGCCGGCATAGGCCCGGAACTGCGCATCTTCCAACAGGCTTGACGACCTTATGGCAATGGGGTGGTTGATCTTGCGCAGGTAGGCGATCAGGTCTTTCTTGACCCATCCCGGAATGGCGGCCTTGAGAAATTGTTGGGCGATCTCCTGGTCGGGCAGGCCGCGTTTGGCCTGTTCCAGCAGGTTGTTTTTCTCGATAAATGCATCGAAACCCTCGGTGGTGATGACCAGCGACTGGGGTACGATAATATTGATACCCGGGTGTTTGGAATGCAGGTCGGTATGGCGTTGGAGCAGGTTGGAGGTGAAAGCCAGACCCCGGGCTTTCCCTCCCAGAGAGCCTGTGCCGATTTTGAAGAACTCCATGTCGAGATCGAAATCGTGGGCATCGAAGTTGACCACGATTCCCTTTTGGCGGCGACTGCGGCGTTCACGAATAAGCGATACCACCCATTCGCGCATCTTCTCCGTGTTGTGGGCAAAATCATCGAAGGTGGTGGGCCTGAGTTTCGAGGCCAGCACAATCTCCGTCCTGGCAAAAAGCCAGCGCGAAAAATCATTTCTGCCGGCATGCAGCATGAATGATTCATCGGGGATGGTGTTGATCTTTTTTTCCAGGGACCTCAGGTTGGAGGCCCTGCCTATTTCGCTGCCATCCTTTCTACGGAAAATAAAATCACCAAAGCCGAGGTGGTCCATAAAAAAATCGTGGACGCCGGTATGTAGGCCTTGAGAATTTTTATCCACAAAAAATGCGGGAATGGACTCGGCTTTCCTGGCGTTGGAAGGCTCGGAGCTGGTGAGCAGCAGGGGGATGTCCCAGCGGTCGTGTTTGATTTTGGACAACAGCTTCACGCCTGCATCGGCACAGAGATCTCCCTGTTTTGGGAAACGGACATCGGAAATGACCCCGATGATATAGGGCTTGAACTTTTCGTATAGGTCGAGGGCTTCCTCATAATTTTCCGCGATCAGGATTTTGGGGCGGGCGCGCATGGTCAAAAGGCGGTGTTCCTCGTTCAAGCCCTCTTCCATGACGGCCTGGGTCTGGCTGACGAGTTCCTTGTACAGAATGGGCAGCAGGGAAGAGATGTAGAGCGGTGAATCTTCCACAAAAAGGATGACCCGGATGCCGGCCGAGCTGGTGTCGTACTCGACATTCATCTTGTCTTCGGCGCTCTTGATCAGGGCCACGAGCATGTCAGTGTTGCCCGACCAGACAAAGGCCCGGTCAATGCCTTCTGGTTTGGTGTTGCCGGAGTAGAACTCCACCGAGGTGATGGCGCTGTGGGCAAAAAGCACCACGGGCAGGTTGGGGTCCCTTTTTTTGATCTCTTTTCCCAGGGCAAAGCAGTCCATGTCCGCCACCCGGGGCATGGTGATCACCATGTCGAACTGCTTTTCATCCAGGGCCCGCATGGCGTCGTCGGCTGAGGACACCCAGGTGAGACGGGGAGGGTTGCTGAGGTTCAGGCCGCGGTATTCGTGGATGATTCTTTCGGAGAGCCGGACATCCTCTTCCATGATCCAGGCATCGTACGGGGTGGATACCAGGAGAACGTCCCTGACTTTTTTAGCCATGAGTTCGTGAAAGATTTTGAAGCGCGCCTCAAAATCCGTTCTCAATGTGCCGATGTCCAGCGCCACGATGCCTGGCCTCCCCTGTCGGTTGTCTTCTTGAGAATAAAGGAAACACTAACTTTGGTAAAAGGGAGCCACAAAGACACAAATAACACAAAGTTTGGTATATTTTATACTGCGGGCCGTTGTGTCTTTGTGGCGATTATGTCTAGTACTCGCTTGTATGGGAAACCGGTACATCCGTCTGGACGGCATCCTGATCGCCGATCTCGAGGGCTTTGTCGAGAATGGCAATGGCCTCATCGACCTCGGCTTTGCTGATGATCAACGGCGGCGCAATGGTCAGGGTGTCATACCAGGGCACCACGTAGAGACCGTTCTGCATGGCATTGCCGGATATTTTGACCGGCATGAGGGCTTTGCCGGAGAGCTTGTCGGCTTTGACGTCAAAGGGTTCTCTGGTTTCCCGGTTCTTGACGATTTCAAGGGCATAAAAATGTCCAATTCCCCGAACATCGCCCACACAGGGGTGCTTGTCGGCCAGTTCGAAGAGCTTTTCCTTCAAGTAGCCGGCCACTTTCTGCGGCACACCCGAGCCCATAAGCTTTTTATATTCCTCCACTGCCGGTTTGACCGCGGACAGGGAAAGCGCGTGATAGGCATAGGTATGGCCGTGGCAGAAGAATTCATCTTCGAAGAAATCAGCTACATCCTTGGTGGTCGCCGTAATTCCCAAAGGCGTGTAGGCCGAGGTACATCCCTTGGCCGTGGTCATGATGTCTGGCACTACATCCCAGTTCTGCATGGCGAACGCCGGTCCGGTCCGGTACCAGCCGGTCATGACTTCATCGGCGATCAGCAGCACATCGTTGTCATCACATATTTTGCGCAGCATGGGGAAGTATTCCGGGGGCGGAACCAGGCGTCCGTTGGTGCCCACCACCGGCTCCACGATCACGGCGGCCACATTGCCCTCTTCCTTGATCATGTAGTCCAGGTAGCGGGCGCACTGGACTTTGCAGTCGGGATAGGTCTGGCCAAAGGGGCAGCGGTAGCAGTAGCAGTCAGGCGCAAAGCAGACACCGTCCACCGTGTAGCGCACCCGTTCAACCGGCCATCTGCGGAAGTCCCCGGTAAGGGCCATGCCGGCCGAGGTGGCCCCGTGATAGGAATGGTAACGGGATATCACCTTGAAGGCCGGTGCCTTGGATTGGCGCGTCATGACCAGGGCGCCGTCATTGGCTTCGGTACCGCTGGTGGAGAAAAAGAATTTGTCCAGACCTTTGGGCATCACCGACCGGAGTGCCTCGATTGCTTCCACGGCAACCTCGGTAGTAAATCCGGGGGCAATATAGGGCAGTTTTTCAGCCTGCTTCTGGATAGCTTCTATGATGGCCTTGTTCTTGTGGCCCAGATTCGAACACATCAACTGAGAGGAGAAGTCCAGGTAGCGTTTGCCGTTTCTGTCGACAATGTAAACACCCTCGGCATCGTCGATGAGCAGAGGCGCTTGCCAGTTCTTCTGACGGTTCCAGGTCCCGAAACTGTGGGCTGCCATCTCCTTGATCCTGTTGTCCATATCACTCATGGGGAAGTCCTCCTTTATTATAAGGTGTCCAGCTTTCTCAGATGGGCCGTATGTTTTTTGCCGATGGTTTTCAACGCGCGGGAAACTTCGGACAAGGCTTTTATTTTTACCGCGGCATCGGTGTAGTAGCGCTCCGCCCTTTTTTCAAGGCAGCGGGCCGAATCCATGATTTCTGAAATATCTTTTGCATCTGCCGGATCCACCTCCTCGCAGTAGGGCGCCCGGGTGAAGTCGTTGATCTTTTCCAGGATCATTTCGGTGACGTTTTCGCGGCGGACACGTTGCACGTTCTTAATATTTTTACGGGCATCCTTCAAGCACTGCTCGAACAGATCCTTGTGCTCCACAAAGGTGGGGTTGGCAGCTGCGGCCGCGTAAAAGGCCTCATCCTGCTTTTCCAACTCCTCGGCAAAGTTCATGATACTTCCAAAGTTGATCAGTGGCATAACCACCTCCTTATCATTAGAAACAGTTCGTTTCCTCTGATGGTTTGACGATGGGCACCCGATCAATTTTACTTTAAAGTACGACCGGGTACCCAACTGTTTCTAATGGTTAAAACCAGCGTTCTATGACTACCTTGGTATCGGTGAAGAAGTTGAAAATTTCCTGGCCATGTCCTTTGGTGTCGCCGAACATGGAATTACCCGCACCGCCAAAGGGGAAGAAGCTCATGGGCGCGGCAATGCCGATGTTAACGCCAATCATGCTCGGTTTGACCCGGTACTTGAACTCACGCGCCGCAGCACCGCTGGAAGTGTAGATGCAGGCTGCGTTGGCGTAGTTGCGGGTGTTGATCAGATCGATGACATCGTCGAGTGTCTTGGCGCGAACCATGCTCACCACCGGGCCGAAAATCTCTTCACTGGCGATGGTCATGTCCGGTGTGACATTGTCAAAGAGGGTGGGGCCCACGAAAAAGCCGTTGGGATACCCATCCACTTGAAAATTCCGGCCGTCGAGGACCAGGTCGGCACCCTCTTCGATGCCTTTTTCAATGTAGCCCAGCACCCTCTCTTTGTGGGCGGCGCTGATAACCGGACCCATGAAGGTCTGCTCGTCCAGGCCGAAACCCACTTTAAAATCTTTAACGGCGGCAACGAACTTTTCCTTGAGTTCGTCGGCGATGTCACCGACGGGCACCAACACAGATCCTGAAAGGCAGCGCTGGCCGGCACAGCCGTAGAAGGATGTGGTCAGGGAAGGCATACTTTGCTCGAGATCTGCATCGGGCATGATGGCCACGATATTTTTGGCGCCGCCGAGGGCCTGCACACGCTTCCCGGTTTCGCCGCAGCGCTGGTAGATGTATTTGGCCGTGGGGGATGCACCGACGAATGAAATGCCTTCTATGTCCGGATGGTCCAGGAGGCCGTTGACCACGTCATGGGCGCCGTTGACCAGGTTGACGACGCCTTCCGGAAAACCGGCCTCTTCCATGACTTCGAATATCTTAGCCTGGGTCATGGGGACCTGTTCAGACGGTTTGACAATAAAGGTGTTGCCGGAAACCAGGGCGTAGGGCAGGAACCACCAGGCAACCATGGCAGGGAAGTTGTAGGGCACGATGGCGGCAAAAACACCCATGGGCTGGCGGTGGCCGTAGCAATCGATGCCCTTGGCAATATCTTCCAGGGTGTAGCCGCACATGAGCGTGGTAACGCCCGTGGCGTGCTCGACGTTCTCGATCATGCGGCGGACTTCGCCTCTGGATTCGTCAATGGCCTTGCCCTGCTCCGTGGTGAGCACTTCAGCGATTTCTTCAAAATTCTCTTCAAAAGCATCCTTGAGACGAAACAGGTAGCGGGCCCTGGAAAGGGGCGGTGTGGTGCGCCATTCCTGGAAGGCTTCTTTGGCTGCCTTTACGGCTGCATCCACATCTTCTTTGGTCCCATAGGGCACCTGGGCGATTTTTTCACCCTTGGCCGGATTCCACACGTCGCCAAAAGTTGTGGTGTTCGAATCCACCCATTCGCCGTTAATGTAGTTTTTCATCATGGGTACTGTCATGTCGTTCCTCCTTTAGTTTTAAATTTCTTGAATTAAGGTTTTACAAAGGTTGTTTCTTTATAAAATATTCTATAGGGGCAAATAGTCTTATACAGCCAAGGAAATTTAAAACTTAGGCTTGTTTGAGACATACGTGCCACAAATCAATATCCTTTTTCAGCTTGGCCAGATGTTCCTCGACTTCGTGGACGTGTCGATACATCTCGGCCGAGGCCTTTTCCGGGTTTTTATCGCGGATGGCATCGTAGATCCTGTCGTGGGCGTCCAGTACGGATTTTGAGAATGCCAGGTCCGGCTTGAGCACCTTTTTGAAATCTTCTAGCAGATCTTCCACAAAGTCGAGGATGAGCACCAAAATAGGGTTGTTGGTGGCCTGGGCGATGACCCGGTGAAAGTTGATTTCGTTGATGCTCATTTCCCGCATAAATTTTTTGTCGAGGTTTTCACGGGCCAGCGTGTTGAGCTCATAGAGGATGCCCAGGTCTTCCTTGGAAATTGATTCAGCAGCCTTGGCAGCGGCATGTGGTTCGATCAGTTTGCGGAGCTCTGACAGATTTCCGATGGAAAGGTCTTTGAAGTAGAGAAAATTGGCCAGGCTCTGTTTGGTGACCTCGATGTCCACCTCGACGATATGGGCGCCCCCGCCAATGCCCTTGCGCACATCGATCAGCCCCATATGTTCCAGGGCCCTTAAGGATTCCCTGAGGGTCTGTTTGCTGACCCCGAACTGCTCCATGAGTTCTTTTTCAGGGGGCAGGACGTCGCCGGGTTTCAGTTTGCCTTCCAGAATGGCTGTCCTGATCTGGGTGATGATTTTTTGCGTGATTGTGCTGGTACGCGCTACTTTAAACATGTTCCCTCAATGCGTCGTCAAAATTAAAATGACAGATGCACAGTCATTTTCACGCTCAATAAGCTATCGCTGACAGCTTGTCAACACGAATATAAAAATATATTTAAATAGAAATTATTATAAATATTATAATAATTAGGGTATTTAAAATAACTAACCGAAATATAGGGATAAATTATTATACAAACAATTAGTGTAGAGACACAATAAAGGGATATTCAATTCCGGCTTATATGGATTGGGATTCAAGTTTTAAGGCAGTGTGCGGATTATCCTTTCAATAAATTATGTTGTATGGCCTGGATCCACTGGGGAGGGTAGGGGACTTTGAAGGCAGCGCTGTCCCGGTCATCGTTTTCATTGATAAAGTCTATTTTTACCACAGACTGGTGCAGGTTGTAGCCTTTGATGCTGTTGTCCGGATAAACTTTTGCGATATTGCGGCCCACAATACTCAATTCCAGCCGGGCGGTCCGGCTGCGGTAAAAAATCTGGTCCGACAGGAGCAATAGAAAACCGCTGCTTTTCCGCGGCTTACCCGGCTCGCTGGATCTGCCGAAATAATTCACCCCGAAACTCATGGCCAGGATCTTTTGATCGCCAAAACGCTTTCCGATCCAATTGCGGTCACGCCAGCGGATATAGGCAATGTAGCCGATGATGCCGAAAAAGATGAAGGCAATGAAGAGCCATCCCTGGTTGGCGTAGAGATTATTCATAATAACGGTATTTAATTCCTGATGGTGTTCATAAAATTTTTAAGACATGGATTTCATTGATTCATATTTTTTGTTGTCATTAGCGCTGCGCGCGTTATTAGGCCTTCGGCCGTCATTTGTGCTTCGCACGTAATTTATTGCGGCTAACCAGAACAATGAATTACGCCGCAGGCAAATTACAACAAATTACAGCGTAGCCTCGTTACCAATCCGTATAATATCCATGCAGTCCGTGTGATCCGAATTCCACATACCGAATTCACTCAAACTGCGCGAGATAAACCACCAGTTTCTTATGCGCCAGGTTGTGTTTATACCCGCGGGAACTGCCCATGGCTGCCAGAATCGAATCGGCGATCTCCTCGTCCGTCCGGCCTTCATTCCTGAGCTGCCGGATACGATCGCCGTTCATTTCGATGAGGTTCTGAAACCCCTGGCTGTCGCGGTTGAAAAAAACCACAAACCCGAGCACAAAGACAATCAGCGACGATGTCATGGCTACATAGAGGTCATAGGCCGGGTCGGGGAATATCGGTCTGAGCAGGCTGTTGACATTGCCGGCATTCAGAATCGAATACATGGCCACCAGGCCGATTGCGATGAGTAATGTATAGATGATTTTCATGAGGAAATCGGGTTAAGCTTAGTTCCTTTTGACGAACAATGTATCTATTATGATAAGCTCTATTACTGGTTACAATATATATGGGAAATGATCAACAATGTGTTACGGGTTGCATGAAGCACGTTACAGGTTTTGCGTTGCGAATCAATCCGAAATCCACATTCCGCAATTAAAAAAAGAGGGCGGGTATGATTATACCCACCCTCCTTTTTTGCTTAAATGTAAAAGATAGCGGCGAAGCCGCGTTCACTAAAAAAACGAAGTTTTTTTAGAATTAGACAGGCCTCATTTCGCCTTCTTCCATGGCGGCCCATTTGGCTTCGGCTTCTTCCCAGGCTTCGTCCGAGGCTTCGTTTTCCCAGACTTCCAGGCCTCTTT
>JAOZRT010000360.1 GCA_029940035.1 Desulfobacterales bacterium | reverse complement strand
GTTCGATCTGACATGGGGCGGTATCGGTGCCGGCGAGGCCGTCCTTACGGTGTTGCCCCTGACAACCATCGAAGGGACGGCAGCCTATCACCTCGAATTGACGGCCCGGTCCACCAAAACCATTGACCGAATTTTTAGAATCAGAGATCGGATGGAGTCATATGCCGATCTGAAGATGACGCATTCGCTGCTTTACAGGGAGAAAATTCGCGAAGGCGGCTACCGGAAGGACCGGGTGATAACGTTTGACTGGAAAAAAAATGAACTGATCTACATCAGCAACAACAAAACGCCTAGACGGCTTCCTGTCATGCCCGGAACGTTCGATCCGCTGGCGGCCTTTTATTTTCTCCGCCTTCAGCCGCTGCAGACAATGAAAACAATTGAACGCCCCATCAGAAAAGCAATAATGCCCAATATTGCATTATGTTACAAACTGTGGTTTGATTCCGGAACGCAGCCAGATGGACAGACTGTTTCTATAAAGGAGGGGAACAGGTGAAAAACAAAATGCCTAAACATGGAATGGAAAAATGGATATGGGGCGCGGCGTTGATCCTGATCGTCGTGGGATTCGTGGCCGGGTGTGCCGGCAGCAACGAAAAGGCTGAGGTGCCGCCGGATGAAAGTATCCTGAGGATCGGCGTTTCCACCAACTATCCACCGCTGATCTTCAAACAAGGCGAAGATATTGTCGGGGTGGAGGCAGATCTGGCCAGGGAATTGGCTGTTTACCTGGGAAAAAAGCCAGTATTTGTGGAGGTCAACTGGGCAGATCAGATCGATCAACTTATGGCCGGAGCGACAGATATCATTATGGCCGGGATGTCGGTAACCCAGGAACGCCAGTATCAAATCAATTTCAGCAAAGCTTACTTCAAGACAGGCCAGATGGGTCTGTTTGCAAACAAACCGGTATTTCAGCACCTTGACAATTTTCCGGCGCTGCGGGCCCAGGTAGTGTCCATGCGTGTGGGGGTTGTGGAAAACACCACCGGTGAAATTTATGTCATGGAAAATTTGAGCATGGCCCGTAAGGTGGTGCGCTATAAATCCTCGGCAGCGGCGATCGAGGCCTTAAAGGGGGATAAAATACACATGCTTGTTTATGACGGCGTAGGGGTTATCATGCTCGAGGCCGCCAACAGGCAATACGGTTTAAAAAAGATCCCCATGTTTTTAACCGATGAATATATAGCCTGGGGCATTAGCAAAAATAACGATGCGCTGCTTACATCGGCCAACACCTTCCTGGACGAGATCAAGGGTAACGGGAAACTAAAAGAAATTCTGTCTCAATGGATTCCGAACATCGGTGATCTTAAATAGCGATCGGGCACTGGTTTTATCCGGCCCTATGCATTCGACGACTTCAATCATTTACCACCAGATCACAAAGGCCACAAAGATGGGCTAACCCATTTTTGTGGCCTTGCAACGAAATCGCTTTTCCTGGAGGCTGGACATGCTAAAAAGCATCCCCCCCCGAGAGACCCAAAGCTGGCAGCGGCTGGTTGCCCATTATGAGGAGATCAAGGATGTCCACATGCGGGACCTGTTTGCCGAAGACCCGCAGCGGTTTGAAAAATTTTCAATAGCTTTCAACGATATATTGGTGGATTTTTCCAAGAACCGGATGACGGCCCAAACCCTTGACCTCTTGATGGAACTGGCAGCGGAAACCGGTTTGCCGGATGCCATCCGCAGGATGTTTGCCGGCGAAAGGATCAATGCCACTGAAAACCGTGCGGTTCTGCACGTGGCGTTGCGCAACCGGGCCAACCGGCCCATGGTTGTGGATGGCCGGGATGTTATGCCTTTGGTAAACCAGGTTCTCGACCAGATGCGCCGGTTTTCCGAGAACGTCGCTTCCGGTCAATGGCGGGGTTACAGCGGCAAGTCAGTCCGTGATATTGTCAATATCGGCATCGGTGGGTCGGACCTGGGACCGGCCATGGTCACCGAATGTTTGAAACCCTACGGACGGAAAAATCTATCCGTGCATTTTATTTCCAATGTCGATGGAACCCACCTGACCGAAACCCTGCAACACCTGGATCCGGCCAACACCCTGTTTATCATTGCCTCCAAAACTTTCACCACCCAGGAGACCATGGCTAACGCCTTCTCGGCACGGCAGTGGTTTTTGGAGATGACAGGGAACAAGGGGGATGTTGCAAGGCACTTTGTTGCGGTTTCCACCAACACGTCGGCTGTTGAAAAATTCGGCATCGACCGTGACAACATGTTCCGGTTCTGGGACTGGGTCGGGGGGCGCTATTCCCTTTGGTCGGCCATCGGTCTCTCCATTGCCTGCTACATCGGGTATGAAAAATTCGAAGCCCTGCTGGAGGGCGCGCACGCCATGGACAATCATTTTTCCCAAGCGCCCCTTAGACAGAATATTCCCGTGATCCTGGCCCTGATCGGCATCTGGCACGTCAATTTTTTCAATGCTGAATCCGAAGCCATTCTGCCGTATGACCAGTATATGCGGCTGTTTCCAGCTTACTTTCAGCAAGGCAACATGGAAAGCAACGGTAAATCCATTGACAGAAACGGTGAGAGGATTGACTACGCAACCGGCCCCATCGTCTGGGGGGAACCGGGAACCAACGGACAGCACGCCTTTTTTCAGCTGATTCACCAGGGCACCCGGCTGGTGCCGACGGATTTTTTAGCCCCGGCCGTGAGCCACAATCCCATAGGGGAGCACCATGCGATGCTCATGTCCAATTTTTTTGCCCAGACCGAGGCGTTGATGAGTGGAAAAACCATGGAGACGGTGGTCCGTGAAATGCAGGAAAAAGGGGTGCGTGCTGAAGATATCCAGCGCTTCGCTCCGCACAGAGTATTTGAAGGCAATCGCCCCAGCAACTCAATTCTGTTCAAACAACTGACTCCCCGGGTGCTGGGAAGCCTGATCGCCATGTACGAACACAAGATATTTGTCCAGGGGGTCATCTGGAACATTTTCAGTTTTGACCAGTGGGGGGTAGAACTGGGAAAGCAGCTGGCTTCCAGGATAATGCCCGAACTTCAGGATGACCAGCCTGTCCGTTCTCATGATGCTTCGACCAATGGCCTGATCAATACCTATAAGGCCATGCGCAGCTAATATGTTACTTTGAAGGTTTGTTGGGATAGCATTTGGTGAAAGCCCCCTGTTGTGATATCCTCGAAATCTAAAAAAATGCTAACTATTTAGGTAGAGAGACAATCATGAAATATTCAATGCTGAAAGCCCTGTGTGTGTTGTGTCTGTTCCTTTTTTCCTGTGACAAGATTGTGGAGGAGAAAAAAGCGCCACCGCCACCGCCAAAAGTCACCGTTATCGAGACAACCACGGAAGAAGTTAAGATCTATCAGGAATTTGTAGGCCAGGTTTATGGATTCAAGGACATCGCCATCCGTGCCAGGGTGGAGGGATTTCTGGAGGGTGTTCACTTCCAGGAGGGGTCGACGATTAAAAAAGGTAAATTGCTCTACACTTTGGAAAGCCAGCCTTTTGAGGCCGATGTGGCTGCGAAAATGAGTATGGTGGCCGAGGCCAAAACAGCCCTGGCCTATGCAGAAAGCGACCTGTCCCGAGTCCGGCCCTTGGCCGAAGAAAATGCAGTCAGTAAAAGTGACCTGGATGCCGCAGTGGCCCGCTACGATGCTTCGATTGCCGGGGTGGAAGCAGCCGAAGCCAATCTCAGGGCAGCTAACATCCAGCTCAGCTACACCAAGATATATACTCCCATCAACGGTATCATCGGCAAAACCCAGGCCAAGGTCGGCGATTTTGTCGGCAAGAATCCCAATCCGGTTATCCTGAACGTGGTTTCCAATATCGAGACCGTTCTGGTGGAGTTCTTTATTACTGAAAACCAATACCTGGAATTGGCCAGATTTTTTAGAAATAAAGATAAGACCCAGGCAAGTCAAAGGGGGAGAGCGGGGGTTGAACTGCTGCTTGCAGACGGATCTGTTTACGATCACAAGGGTAAAATTGATTTTGTGGGCCGGGAGGTGGACCCCACCACCGGTGCTCTGCTGGTCCAGGCCTCCTTTCCCAACCCGGAAAGATTGCTGCGACCTGGCTTGTTTGCCAAAGTGAAAGCCATTACCGATATTGTCAAGGATGGCATTCTAATCCCCCAACGCTGCGTGACCGAACTCCAGGGACTCTACAGCGTTATGGTGGTCGACGAGGGCAATAAAATCGATCGACGTGAAGTCATCGTCGGCCCGACGATTGGCGAGTTCTGGTTGATTGTCGAGGGTTTGAAGCCAGGGGAAAAAGTTATTTACGAGGGGCTGCAAGCGGTGAGGGACGGGGTGGAAGTGAATCCCCAGGCACATAGAATCGACCAACAATAATTCAACGACTGTATGCTCGCCCTTACAGGACAAGCATACAGTCGTTGAATTATATGAAAGAAT
>JAOZRT010000359.1 GCA_029940035.1 Desulfobacterales bacterium | reverse complement strand
TATTTATTGAAATGAAACTCATTTTTTATCTTCCCTATATATATGATTCGTAATTGGGTAGTTAGGGTAGTTAGGGACGTCCGTGATTAACAGTAGTAGTGTCCTTCACAGTGCCTTCAGAGCATCGTTGGGATCGAGCCGTGAGGCCATGATCGCCGGGTAAATGCTGGCAGCCAGGCCAATGGCGACCGCTCCCAAAACAGCGTTTACCACCATAACGGGATCCAGGGCCGGCCACCTGAAGGGCCCTTCGCCAATGAGCTTCAAGCCGCCGGATGCCGCCATCACACCGAGGACATACCCTAAAACGCCTGCCACTGTGGAAACGATCCCCGCCTCTATGAAAACGATGCGCATAATGTGTTTTTTGCGAAATCCGATGGCACGGAAGATGCCAATTTCCTGCTGCCGCTCCCGGACGCTGCCCATCAGGGTCACCAGCACAACCATGCCACCGATAAGAATGACCACCGCCGACACGCCCAAGGAAAAGGTTTTTAGCTGGGTCAATGTTTCCATCCTGCCTTTGACCACCTGCTGGATGGCCATCACCTTGGCCATGGGCAGCACTTCGGATATCTGCCGTACCATTTCGGTGATGGGACAGGCATTGCACAATGCCGCCACTTCCACCATGGAAACAATACCCGGCTTATTAAGCATGGCTTGAGCGGTACCCAATCCCGTAAAAATCAACTGGTCGTCCTGTGAACCGGTGGGAAAAAGGATCCCGGCTACAGATATGGATTGGCCGGAAATCACGACGGCATCCCCTGGCGAGGCATTCAACACCCTGGCCACTTCATGCCCCAATATTACCTCGCCCTTTTCCGGGAAAGCGCCCCTTACCCGCCACCAGGGCTTGAGAATCCTGGAAGATTCAAAGTCGATGCCGGCCAGTAAGGCCTTCTGGTTGCCGATTTCAACACCTCCCAGCACCACCGGACCCACGGCTGCCACGTTGGCTGCATTTTTAATAGATTGGATTTTATCCAGTTCAGCCTGTTGAATTTCCTGCATCTCAAAGGATACACCGCCCAGAGTGATGCCACCGTAGGACAGGGTCAGGTTATCCGTCCGAGGAACAATAAGGATATTGGCGCCGTATTTTTCCAGCTTTTCATTTATGTCCGCGGTTGTTGCGTCCACGTAGCTTATCATGGCAACCACAGTGGCCACGCCTATCACCAGGCCTGCCAGGACAAAGGCGGTCTTGCCCTTGCGCCGCAGCAGGTTCTTAATGGCTATACTTTTTAGCGTCATTGGTTATCCCTTTCCTGAAAAGTCGAAGTAGGATTTTCCTTGGAGAATGTCGTCGATCTTGATCACCAGTTGGTTGTCCTGGACGGTGCGGTTGAGGGGTGCGGGATTACAGCCGCCTTTCACCTCGTTGATCCGATTCGATGCAAACCGGCGTCCGCAGTTGCGGCACACCAGGTTATCCCCTTCCTGGTAATACCCTTTGCCTGCAGGCCAACAGACATCGCAGGCATCAAAGGCCGCCCGGACATTGCCGTCGGCGCTCTTCAGCACAAAATAGCGAATGGTTTCATCGCCTGATGCGTAGCTGTAATGGCGTGCTTTGCCGTCATCGAACAAATTGACCGGATAGGCCACAGTTGTCGCATTGGCCAGCGGGGGTGCCTTGGACGCCTCTATTGTAGCGTTAGATCCGGCTTTTTGGTATTGCATAAGCGCTATCGCGCCGCTGCCGGCAATAACAATGGCGGCAATAATTATTACGAGCGGAAGCCGGCTCTTTTTCGTGCTGCCCATTACGGCGGCTTTCTTGTTTTCCCTGGTTTTATCTTGTTTATTCATTTTATTTTTTTTCGGCATGAGATGGTCTCCTCTATAATTGGCTGATTACATTTAATTTCGAAAGGCTACTGGTGTATTATCTAATTATTTCAGTCTCGAAATAACCAGTTAGCTGAACAATATACGTTAGCAACATTCACACACTCCGAATTATTTCAATGCTCGGTATATGCAAACCTTTGCAGATATTAGAAAGACGTTTTGTTTCTAACGGTTCAACAGAGAAATGACATGGAGGATAGATAGATAGGTGGGAAACACGGGTGAGTGGCTTCGGCCCCAGTTTCTGATTGGAAGAATACCTGTGAATCCTTGCTCAGATCGGTGATGGAGACGATACCGGACAGGTTTGATTCGGAAAGATCGACGCGGTTGGACGACAAAGCCCATCCAATCTTTTCCAAATGCAATACGGTCGTCAGGCTACAGGCACTGCCTGTGACATCCCCGCAGCAACACCCCTTAAGCGTCTGAAATTTAGTATCAATTTCCCTTTGTCCGGCTTCCATCATACCAACCATGGCGGCCCCGCAGCAGCAGGACCGGTCCTTACAGCCGCTGAGGACTGAGCTGTATGCTGAAAGGGAACTGACGCTTATGAGGAGTGTCAGTATTACTGAGATAATCTTATGACTCATGGCATCCCTCTGATTCCTGCGGGTACAGAGTACATCAAGTAAACAATGATATTTTTACTTATGTATTAAAGCCGAATCTGTCAAGAGAAATTAACCACATTGTGGCATCTTACGTAATATTTCACAGATGTTCCCTATTGTTTTGTTTGCCTGAGCAGCAGCTGCTGGGACGGGCCAAAGCAGCGGCGGCGCACCAGGCTTAGTACTAAAAAAGAACTGATGGCCGTGGAGCCCACCAGCATGATCATGACCACGATCTGGTAACGGATGGCTGTCCCGGGGTCTGCCCCGGCCAGGATCTGGCCCGTCATCATGCCCGGAATGAAGACCACCCCCACGGCCATCATGGAATTGATGGAAGGGATCATGCCCGCCCGCATGGCATTGCGGAAAATACCCTGGCTGGCTTCCTTGTAATCGCCCCCCAGACACAGCATCATTTCTATTTCTTGGCGCTTGCCTCTCAGATCCCCCAAAAGCCGCTCCAGGGATATGGCCGTGGCATTCATGGAATTGCCGATCACCATGCCGCTTAAGGGGATGAAATACTGGGGCCGCCACCACGGGTCTACATTCACGATCGCGGCGGTAACAACAAAGGCAATCAAAAAATACCCCGTGGTCATGGATAGGAAAACCGGCCAGAAAAAAGACACCTGCCGCTCCTGCACCCTGCCCTTGATGGTCCAGGCGGCAAAAAAAACCATCAGCACAAACACCAGGACCACCAGCCACAATCGGTCGATATTGAAGATGAACTTCAAGGCAAAGCCCAGCAGGGACAGCTGGACAAATGTCCGCAGGGTGCCGATAAGAAGGTCTTTTTCCAACTTGAGGGAGTGCACCAGCGACAGCACACCGGCCAGGATGATAAAGACCAGTCCAAAAGCCAACTGCAGGTTGGAAATTTCAATGACGCTTGTATTCATCAGATGGGCTCCTCATTTTACCTCAACCATGCAAATGTCTGAGTGCTTTAACGCATCATTACCATGTTGTTTATACAACTATGGGGATCACCTTGCCATGCGCTACAGTTAAACACACGGATTCCAGACTGCATGTTTCCATCTCCCGGTGGCTCACCATAAGTACGGTGATCCCCCGCTCTTGACACAGGTTTTCAGCCATCTCCTGGACCATCCGGCAGCTGTCTGCATCCAGGGCGCTGGTGGGTTCGTCCAGAAGCACCACTTCAGGTGACAGAAGCAGACCGCGGATAAAACAGATGCGCTGCTGCTGCCCTGTAGACAGTTCCCTGGCAGAATCATCCAAACCCACATCAAGAAGCAGCAGGCGCTGCATGAGGGCTTTCAATTGGCTGTCGTCCGGCCTGGGGATATCTTTGTTGCGAATGAATGTAAACGCCAGCAGCAGGTTGTCGCGCACGGACCCATCCACCACCTGGGGCACCTGTTGGATATAGAGGATGGATTGCCTGAGAGCGGTTGGATCATAGGCCGTTACCGATCGTCCCTTGAAACGAATCTCCCCTGACGTAGACGCTTCAAGCAGATTGATCAGCCGCAGAAAGGTACTTTTGCCGCATCCCGAAGGCCCGGCTATCATATAAAAACGGCCCTTTTCAAAGGCGATGGAAGCATCCTCAAACAGGGTCTTGGATCCCGGATAGGCAAAGGAAACGTTTTTAAACTCGAGGATATTATCACGCATGTGTTTATCCCAACATTTTACAGTCACCCGCGCAACAATACATCAACTGTCTGATATTATCATTTATATTGCCGGGTTACGGGTTGCATGTTACAGGTTCCGCTCGAATCATGATTAAAAATCAGCGACCTCCGGCAGAGCCGGAGGTATGAGGAAGGCCCCTCGAAGGGGCCGGCTCTGCCGGAGATCGCTGATTTGTATTAAGAATTTTTTCTTTATGCTTATTTTTTTCATAAACACGTATGATTAAATGATTTCTAAATGTAATCTGTCTGTCTTGTTCGTGCTGGATGTAGTGACAACCCCT
>JAOZRT010000078.1 GCA_029940035.1 Desulfobacterales bacterium | reverse complement strand
CAGGAGATTCTGATTTCCGAAGTACTGATCATGATGATGTTGATGTTCTCCCGGGCAAGCGTGTTGAACATGATCGACGCCACCCCGGAGTGGTTCTTCATCCCCACACCGATAACCGAAATCTTGGCGATGTGGTCATCGCCATACACGTCCTCCGCCCCGATTTGTGCGGCAATCTTCTTTTGTATCTCAAGGGTCTTCTTGAAATCCGACTTGGGTACCGTAAAGGTCAAATCCGTCTGCCCGCCGGCCCGTGTGTTTTGTATGATCATGTCCACAACAATGCCGTTCTCTGCGACAGGCGAAAATATCTTGGCCGCTATCCCCGGCTGATCCGGCACTTTCTTGAGGGTAATGCGCGCCTCGTCCTTATTGTGGGTAACCCCGGATACCATCAACTGCTCCATTCCGGAATCTTCGTTTACAACCATGGTTCCCTCCTCCTCGGAGAATGACGATCTCACATGCACGGGTATGTTATATTTTTTGGCGAACCCCACCGAACGTATCTGGAGCACCTTAGCCCCGAGGCTGGCCATATTAAGCATTTCATCGTACGAAATCTCCTTTAGTTTTCTCGCTTTGTGGCAGATGTTCGGGTCAGCGGTGTAAATCCCGTCCACATCCGTATAAATCTCACAGGTGTCGGCCTTCAGAGCTGCGGCAATGGCCACAGCGGAGGTGTCCGAGCCTCCCCGCCCCAACGTGGTGATATTGCCCTTAAGGTCGGTCCCCTGGAAACCGGCAACCACCACAATGGTTTTTTTATCAAGCAACTCCACCATGCGCCTGGCCCCGATTTCAATAATCCGTGCATTGCCGAAATCACAGTCGGTGACCACTTCGGCCTGGTGGCCTAGCAGGGACTGGGCCGGATGGCCCATGGATTTCAGCATCATGGCCAAAAGAGCGGAGGTTGTCTGTTCGCCTGTGGCCAGCAGCACGTCCAGTTCCCGTTTGTCCGGATCATCTGTTACACCGGCAGCCAGTCCAATAAGCTTGTCAGTTACTCCAGCCATGGCCGACAGGATGACAACGACATTGTGCCCCTGATCATATGTCCTGATCACCCGCTCTGCCACGTTCCGGATTCTGTCCAAATCGGCAACCGAAGTCCCGCCGTATTTCTGTACGATCAATCCCATCTTGTTTACCTCAACTTTTTTTCCACCTCTCTTAACAAATCAGATCTGCTCTGTCCAGCATCCGACATCTGAATTTTGCACGATTCAGATGATAGGTGAATCCTGCGAGATGCTGCAGCGGTCGTTGCAATCTTCACATCCAGGTGCGCTCCCAGTTCCAGCACATCGATTCTGTCGGCCCATTCAATAGCCACAACCCCTCGCCCGTTGATAAGGTCCAGCAGTTCGAGGTCTTCCAGGTCGGCTCCACCCGCGAGGCGGTAAAGGTCGGCGTGATACAGCGGCAGCCGCCCGGGATACTCGTTAATCAACGTGTATGAGGGGCTGGTGACATAGTATTCGCGCGGCACATCGAGGCCCCGGGCCAAGCCCTGGACAAAAACGGTCTTGCCGCTGCCGAGGTCGCCGGTCAGGGTAACGACTAATGGTGAAGATATGCATTGGCCCAGAACTTCGCCCAGGTGGCGGGTTTCCGATGCGAACATCGTGGCAAAAGCAAGCTCCATTAAACCGTACCATTCTTCATCAACAAATTGATTTCCTCCGGTATCCGATCCATGACTTCCGTGGCCAGAAACCCGAAGGGGCCTCTGCCTTCAAAAAGATGATCAGCCGCGCGGCCGTGCAGATACACACCGAGGTTTGCGGCCCTCTCCGCCGGGTGCCCCTGGCCAATAAACCCGGCAATCAAACCGGTCAGGACATCTCCCATGCCGCCGGAGGCCATTCCGGAATTGCCGGTGGAGTTGACATGCACGCTCCCATCCGGGTGGGCGATGACGGTTGCCGCACCCTTTAGGACCACATGCACCCCGCAGGTCCGGGCAAAATCACGTGAACATCCGACCCTGTCCTGCTGGATATGTTTGGGGGTCGTATGGAGCAGACGGGCCATCTCGCCGGGGTGCGGTGTAATGATCACAGGCACGCGCACTTTTTTGAGGGCTTGCGCGTCGTCGGCCAGAAGGTTGATGCCGTCAGCATCAATGACCAGGGGCACACGGGCCTGTTTCAGGAGACTGAAAAGCAATCGGCCGGCCCCGGCCCCCGTTCCGATGCCGGGACCTATGGCGAGGCAGCTCTTCCCGTCAAGATGTTCCCGTACCATTGCCATGGCGGAGGCATCCAGTCTGTGGTTATCGGTTTCGGGAAGGGGGATGGTCATGACTTCCGTCACCTGCGGTTCAACCACAGGGTTGAGGCTTTCAGGCACACCCAGGCTCACGAGCCCGGCCCCGGCACGCAAGGCTGCCATGGCTGTCATGGCCGCAGCACCGGTTTTTCCGGGCGAGCCGGCAAGCACCAGGACATGACCGGTGGTGCCCTTGTGCGCTTCCTTTGCCCGGTCACCAAGACCGGCTCGCAAGGCTCTCCCCGTAAGCAGGAACTGGCGGGGGTTGACGGCCTCGGCAATGAAGGGGGGGATGCCGATGTCGATGACTTCCAGGTTGCCGCAATGCTCTGCACCGGGAAAAACCTTGAGGCCGAGCTTGGCAAAGCCAAACGTCGCCGTAACCCGTGCACGGATACAGGTTCCGCAAACCTGGCCGGTGTCCGCATTCAACCCCGAGGGGACATCCACGGAGAGGACCGGCTTTTGCAGGCGGTTGATCAAATCGATGGCTTCCCGGTAATACCCCCTGACATCCGCGTTCAGACCGGTTCCCAGAAGCGCATCCACCCAGATTTCCTGCCGGCGCATGGCGGGTTTTTTCCTCTTTAGGCCGGCGCTGTCTTCTATTTCCACAACCGTTACGCCCAAAGGGGCTAAAAGAGCCAGGTTGGCGCCGGCATCCCCTGTTACCCGTTTCATTTTCGATAAAAGGAAAACCGTAACCTTCACACCGTGAAAAGCGAGGTAGCGCGCCATCACAAACCCGTCGCCGCCGTTGTTGCCCCTTCCGGCCAGCACACCCACCCTTCGGGATGCAAGACCGGAAAAATGAGACTGCATCACCCTTGTTGCGCCTAGCCCGGCGTTTTCCATGAGAACCCGGCCCGGAACACCAAATGATTCAATGGTCCGGCGGTCCATTTCACGCATCTCTTCAGCCGTCACCAGATACATCTCAACCTCCGCTGTCCATACCGATTGCCGCCAGCACGGCAACACTTTTCTCTTCCATGCGGCGGGCGTCATCCCCGTCATGCTCATGATCGTAACCCATCAGGTGCAGCACACCGTGAACCAGCAGTTCCACCATACGCGTCTCGACATCGATGCCAGCCATGCCGCCTTCCCGTTCAGCCGTATCCACCGATATGACCACGTCCCCCAGCAGGTCCGGAGAAATGCCGGCAAACTCGCCCTCCTGCATGGGAAAGGCGATGACGTTTGTGGGACCCTCCCTGTGCAGATACGTGGCGTTCAACTCGGCTATCTGGAGGTCATCGACGAGCAGAATGGAAAGCTCCTGCTCAGGACAGCCCAAGGCGTCTAAGATGGCCCGAGCCTTTGGTTCGATTTTGGCCGGCATTGCCGGATGCGTTTCCTGGCGGTTGTCTATCAGTACTCCCATGGTTTTCTTTTCCATTTTGTCGGGGGGCAGATTCCGAGTATTCAATGCGATGGTGATGGATCCCGGTCAATATCTTGTAATAGCTTCGGGCAATTTTGTGGAGATCCTTCAGGGTGAGTTCGCAATTGTCGAGTTGCCCGTCTGAAAATATTTTGTTGAACAGGTCCTGAGCCAAACGCTGTATCCTTGAGGACGTCGGGTTTTCAAGCGTCCGCGATGCCGCTTCCACCACATCCGCCAGCATCACGAGCCCTGCCTCGCGGGTCTGGGGCAACGGGCCGGGATACCTGAATTCTTCTATTTTTACGGCGTCGTCCCCTTTCTGCTTCCTCGCTTTTTCGTAAAAAAAACTGATCAGGCTTTTCCCGTGGTGTTGCTGGATGGTGTCGATGATGCTTTGCCCGAGCTTGTTCTCTCTGGCAATTTCAACACCGTTCTTGACATGGGCGATCAGAATCAGGCTCGACATGGAAGGCGCCAGTTTGTCATGGCGGTTGACGCCATCGGTTTGGTTTTCGATGAAATAGAGCGGCTTTTTGATTTTACCGATATCATGGTAGTATCCGCACACCTTGGCAAGCAAGGGATTGGCCCCTATCTCCGCAGCGGCCGCCTCCACCATATTGCCCACCACCATGGAATGGTGATAGGTTCCCGGTGCCTCGATCATGAGCCGGCGCAAAATCGGACGGTCCAGATTGGCCAATTCGAGCAGGGTGATATCCGTAGTATACCCGAAAAGAAATTCCATGAGCGGCGCCAGGCCGAGGGTGGTGATCCCCGTGCCGATGCCACCCACAAAAGCAAATGCGGTACTCCACCAGAGTTCCATCCCCGACAGGTTGCCGGCATACACCTCCAAGGCAATGGCCAGCACGATATTCAACAGACCCAGCTTTAAACCGGCCTTGATGAACACTTTGCGTTCACGGCAGTTCTGTACCCAATAGGCTGCCAGCATATTGTTGAGCAAAAAGTAGATAAACGTGTCGAAACGCCCATGAAATATGGTGGCCGTGCAGAACGCCGTGATGATGGCAAATGGAATGGCGATCTCGAGCCCCATGAACAGGCAGATGGTCATGGCACCGGACGCCAGGGGGATGCCATAAAAAATGGCGCGGGCCGGTATGGGGACCGGCGCTCCGGCAGCCAGGGACGCCGCCAGAGACGCCGATATTTTGGCGGCAAATACAAACAGAAGCAGCATGGTGCCGATAAACAGCAGGTTTTTATTCACCCCCCCCGGGATATTCAATAGGCTCCCCCGGTGGAGCACAAAAAGGCCTACCAGAAGGCACAGAATGATGATGGCCGCGCCAACACTTTTGGCCAGGACCGCTTCGGTTTTGGTCTGCGCCTCGAATGCCTTGAGTTTTAAAAGCTGTATTTCAGACACCCTCTCGCCTTCGCGCAGCAGCATTTCGCCGGTCTTTATTTTATAAAATATGGGCTGGATTTCAGCGGCAGCCTGTATCTTGCGCGCTTCTGTTTCACTGCTGTTCAGGATGATGTTCGGAACCAGCAGCCGCTGGACGACATCGACTATCAAATTTCTCAGGTTGTAGTTGACACCCTTGAGAAGGGGCTGTCCCACGATGCGGACCATGACCTTGGCCTGGTCCAGACCATAGAACTGTTTCAGGTTGGTGACAGTGCGTTCGGTCTTTTCGCCGATCAGCCGCAAGGTAATCCCCTTGTCTGACTCTATTAGCAGCAGGTCCTTGTTGGCCACGACACCGTTGCCCAGAATTTCCGACAGAATGCGGACGATGTCGCTGGAGATGTCAACAGAAAAGCCTTCCTTTTCCAGGATGGCAAACGCCCCCTTGCTGAAAGTAATCCCCATGCTTTTCTCGAAAACCGGTTTTTGAGCGATCACAAGGCCGTGCTGGGATGGGGTTGTTCCCTGATCGTCAGCAGATGTTTCAGTGGCTGCAGCGGCCGATGATTTTTCACTATTCTCGTCCACGGCTTCCATTTTTTCGGGAGGCGATGCCACGGCTGCTATCACGCTGCGCATGTCGTCAAAAGCGGTGTTGACCCGCTGAACAAGGTGGGGGGTAAGGGCTGTGTTGTGGTCGTATACGGTGAGAATTCTTTTGACAGTCTGGCCCTGCTGCTTTTCGGTAGCCGGCTTGTCCTCAAAAAGAAAATCCTTGGTGGCCTTGAGATTCCTCTCGACCACGTCGCCGGATACATATGAACGCTGGCTGATAATCAGGCTCGGAAATAGCACCACCACGATCGCCGCGGTCACCACAGCCAGGAAAAACCATTTGAAGTGACCTTCCAGGCCGAAAAAGCGCTCGATGTTTTTTTTCTGTTTGCCGTTCTGCATGGGCTCAATCACACATCCTGGTTTTTACGGGCCTGTTTTTTTTCTTCCAGCTCTTCATAGGCTTTGATGATGCTCTGAACCAGCCTGTGCCGCACCACATCCGTTTTCGAAAAAAACACAAACTTGATGCCTTCGATATCCTGCAGAATATTTTTACACTCTATAAGCCCCGACATTTTGTTGGCCGGCAGGTCGACCTGAGTGATGTCGCCGGTTATGACAGCCTTGGAGCTGAAGCCGATGCGCGTGAGAAACATCTTCATCTGTTCGGACGTCGTGTTCTGGGCTTCGTCTAAAATAATGAAGGAATCGTTCAACGTCCGTCCGCGCATGAAGGCAATGGGGGCAACCTCAATGATGCCACGCTGCAGCAGGGAGGAGACTTTCTCGAAACGCATCATGTCGTGCAACGCATCGTACAGGGGTCTCAAGTAAGGGTCCACCTTTTCCGTCAAATCACCGGGCAGGAACCCCAGGGATTCACCGGCCTCCACCGCCGGACGCGTGAGGATAATGCGGCTTACCATCCCCTTTGACAAGGCGGCAACGGCCATGGCCATAGCCAGATATGTTTTGCCGGTCCCTGCGGGCCCTACGCCGAAGACAATGTCAAAAGATCGGATGGCATCGATATAGGCTTTCTGGGCACGGCTCTTGGGCGTAATGGAACGCTTTTTGGAAGTGACATACACCGTATCCAGGAATATATCCTTGAGTCTGGCCTTGTGATCCCGGGTCAATACCCGGATAGCGTAGTCGACATCGTTTTCATATACCGGGTACCCCTCCTTCAACAATCCATACAACTGATTGAGCGTGTTTCCAGCAAGATCGGCATGGATGCCGTCACCACGAACGGTCACCTGGGTTCCCCGGGCATTGATTTCCACATCCAGGCCTTTGGCCAGCTGCTTTAGATGCCGGTCGTAGTCTCCGAAAAGCTGCCGGGCCAATTCAATATCTGGAAAATTGAACTTGGCAATACGATCTTCCATGTTTTGATTTTTGTCTTCTGCCACACCATGCTCCATTCAAATAATTCGCCGATCCCGGTTCGAGCCGGGCGGAGCATCCTACCTATCATACCCTTTCAAAACTTTGCAAACAGCAATTGGATCCTGCCGCCGCCATAGAAAAACCCCTTGACGGAATATATGCGTTTTGTTAATTTATTTTTTTGGTTTTTATCAACCAAACGTTTTTCTCGAAAAAAACAATGGCTTAACCTGGATCTGGAGCAATTCGAGGGTTTCCATAGAATTTACGCAAGATTCAGGTATGATGCCAATCCCCGCCAAATGCGGATACATATATGGAATAGACGGTCTCCATGACAGTACTTGATGTTGTAATGATCGTAATTGTAGGTTTTTGTTTGATCAGGGGTATATTCCGGGGTCTGATCAAAGAGATTTCTTCAATTGTCGGTGTCCTTGCAGGGTATTACGCTGCCTACACCTATTACCCTTACCCGGCCAAGCTCCTGTCAAAATGGTTGTCCGATGCCGGTTATATAAACCTGCTCAGTTTTTTCATCATATTCTGCCTCGTTTTTCTAACCATCAGTATACTGGGCGTCATCATCAAATATCTCTTAAGCATCTCATTTCTGGGGTGGATTGACCGAATCTGCGGCGCTGTGTTCGGACTGGCCAAAGGAATTCTCATTGCCGCCATCCTGCTGGTCGCCTTGACGGCGTTTCTGCCCAAGGGAACGCCGGTCGTTAAAAAATCCTTCCTGGCCCCGCATGTTGCCCTGATTTCAGAGACCATGGTCAAGGTCGTCCCAAAACAGATGAAGCAGCAGTTCAATGTTAAACTCAAGGAATTGCAAACAATTTGGAAAACAAAATAAATCCGGAGAGTTCCCCGTTTAAGAGGCTGATCCAGTTGATCGAACACCTGCGGGGCGAGAACGGCTGCCCGTGGGACCGCAAACAGACGCCCCACACCCTGTCGGTTTACCTGGTTGAAGAGGTCTACGAACTCGTGGAAGCCATTCAATCAGGGGACCCCGAAGCTGTTCAGGAAGAACTCGGGGATGTGTTGTTTCTGATCTTTTTCCTGGCCGCCATGTACCAGGAACAAGGCCATTTCGATATCCGGGAAGCGGTCATTGCCAACACCCGGAAAATGCGCAACCGGCACCCCCACGTGTTTGGTGATACTACCGTCGAATCAGCCGAAGATGTCAGGCAGAACTGGCACCAGATCAAGGCCGCCGAAAAAAACCACCGAAAAAAAGCGTCCCTGCTCGATTCCGTTCCCAAAAAACTGCCGGCCCTGATGCGTGCCTACCGTATTTCAGAACGGGCGGCCCGAACCGGTTTTGACTGGGATGACATAGGGGGGGTTCTTGGCAAGGCGGAAGAGGAGTGGCAGGAATTGAAAATAGAGTTGGCCAGGGATGCTTCCGCGTTCAACCGCCAAGACGTAGCCCTGGAATTCGGTGATGTGCTGTTCACCCTCACCAATGTTGCGCGCTTTGCCAGCATTCACCCGGAAACAGCCCTGTCAGCCGCCACCCGTAAATTTGAAAAACGCTTCGCTTATATGGAAGGCAGGTCCAGAGAGATGGGCAAGGCCTTCGAAGACCTCACCTTCGACGACATGCACGCGTTGTGGCAACAGGCCAAGGACATCTCGGGATAATATGTCTAATAGCCAATATCCAAAACCAATGTCCAGGTAGGGGCAGGCCTTGTGTCTGCCCGTATTGGCGAATCGCCTGTGGTCCTTCGGGTACCCACAAGGGGCATCCCTACGTGGTAATTGGGTATTGAATATTGATCTGATCATACACATTAGAAACATGATTCAGCGCAGAAGGTGTTTAATGCCCCAAATTTTTTATTGAGGGAGAACTGTTCCTAAATGCGACTGCCTGTTTCTAATGAATCAGTCGTCAAAATCACCTTCCGGCCCTTTGTTGCTGTCAATGAGGGCGGCCTTCTCCGCAATGCCCGCCTCCGACCATTCTCCAGGGTCCTCAATTCGCCCGGCCTTGGGTCCCGGATCGTAGCTCCCGGTCTCCAGAATCTGCTGCAGGGCGATATCGGCTGTATCCTCGGCATTGAAAATATTCACCAGCATCGTGTAAACAAAGTCCTCAACCCTTTTCGCCATCCGCTCGCGAACAGACCGCGGTTGTCCCATCAGCTTGTTTTCAAAGGGCAGGTTGAGCTTTTTAAAATTGCCGCCTGACAACCCCTGGTCCCCTGCATGCGCGACCATATCCGCCCACATTTCTTCGGTGGCCCCCTCCCCTTTGACTTTGATGAATTGACCGTCCGGGTCAAGGATGGCGTTGCCGTAATCATTGACCTCGAGGCCCCAGGATATCATCTGCAGGGCTGTGGCCACATTTGCCTTGGTCGTTCTGGTTTTGTCCGCAATCTCCCTGAGCCGGTCTGAATTGTTGCCGGAAGTCCCGTGTTGAGCCCCGGAAACCTTGTATGGTGTCAGATCGTCATGAATGGTTGTTGTCAAATCCACCTGAATGCCCTGTCCGCTGGCCTCGATACCGTGGGTGGTACCGTTGTTCAAGGCGATCCAGTCCGGGAAGATATCGTGCGCATTCAACCCCTTGATGAGAAACAGCGCCTCCTGGGAAGTTGAAAGGCCCTGTTTTCCCTTGATCTCCCCGACCTCGGTCTCCAGGCCCGCCCAATCCGGAATACAAGGGTTGAGCGCAAGATTGGACAAGAGGTTCTGTTCGTCCGGCAGGTGGGAAGCATCCACGGCAATGGAGGTCATGCCGGCTTCAAAAAGCGTGGGGATTTCGACCTTGGCCCCGTCCACGTCGGAAGTGCTTTTAATGCCGTAGTGGTCAGCGTGAATAGCCACGGGCACGGTTATGCCCAGCTCGTTGCAGACCGCATCCACCTGGCGGGCAATGTTCCAGTAGTTGACCGCACAGTATGCGTTCGCCCCTCCTTCAGACCGGGCAATCTCAATAATCAGGCAGGCGTTTGCCCGCTGAGCCGCCTGCAACGCCCCCCTGATCACCAGGTGGCTTCTGCCGTTGGCTGCCATGGCAATGGACTTTCCCTTAGCCAGCATGGCCCGGTCGATGTACTTCCCGCTGACGATGAGCGCCCGGGAATTGGGAAAAAGCCGGACTATGTTGGGGGGACGCCCGACCTCGAGAGCCTGATTGAAATCATCAACGGATATGGTGTCATTATTTGCCATGGTTCAACCTCCTTCTTGAAAACAGCGGGTAAAAGATTTTATCGCATGTGTCAAAACAACGCTCCATTTGGCAGCGAAAAATTAATATCTACATATATGAATATAACACCTGTGCTGATTGTCAATCCCCCTGCCACGCAGCAGGAACCAGCCCATCCTTTGACTTGTTGCTGGAACTGTTTGACAATTACTACCGGTTGCCATAAATATACCCCGTTCAGCATGGTCCGCAAGAAGAAATCGTTTTTATGTAATAGATTAATTAAATTGAATATTATGGTAGCTGTCAACCCTATCACACCATGAAACAAAAAGCACTCATCACCTTCCTGGCCCTTGCAGTCCTTTTCTGGGGATGTGCCCGCCAACAGCTGCCGCCGGTCATCCTGACCCCCGCCCAGCCACCGGAGATCGAACTGCCGGACGGTGATGCGATATTCTCCGAAGCCGAAGAACTGTATGTGAACGAGGCCCTGGATGCAGCGCTGCAGAAATATGCTACCTACCTTGAATTTTATCCTGAAGGCCCCCTGGCCGAAGCCGCCCTTTATAAAACAGGCCTGATTTACGCCTGCAAGGAAGATTTTGAGCAAGCGCGGCTCACCTATGAGGAACTGATCGAGATCCACCCGGAAAGCCCCCTGGCTGTCGAGGCAATGATCGAGATCCTGGACATCAACAACCAGCAGGGAAAATTTACGGATACCATCGACGATGCCATCAGAATTCCGGAAGAATCCCTTTTCCGCAGTCAGCTATTCCGAAAATACGACCTGCTTGGTGACGCCTACATGCAGGTGAACGCCCCGGAGGATGCCTTTTATTTTTACAACGCCAACTACCGCAGGGCCACAGGGCCCGAAAAGGGACACGTGCTGAAAAAGGTCAAAGATGCGGTAGCACAACTAAGGGAGGTTCATCTCACCAGCCTCCTCGACAGGGTTGAGGACTCCGTCATTCGAGGGCACCTGCTCTATTATTTCGGGCTGACCTGCGTGGATAAAGGTAAGACCGAAGATGCTCTGGCGGCCCTGACAACGCTCACCGAAAAACTGCCCCAGCATGAAATGGCCCAGCCGGCCCAAGGCTTGATCGATGAAATCAACAGCAAAGCCATCGGCAGCCCCTTCACGGTGGGATGCCTGCTGCCCCTGAGCGGGCGCTACAAGGCCTATGGAATCAAAGCGCTCAGAGGAATCGAACTGGCCTACTTCAGGCATGTGCAATCCGGCCGCAAACCCGACATACAGCTGATGGTGAAAGACACCCAGGCCGACCCGTTCCGGACGGTGGCTGCCATCCGGGAGATGGACAATGCCAATGTTGCCGCCATCATCGGCCCCATGGTCATGTCCGAACCGGCGGCCCTTGAGGCACAGGCCCGCAATATTCCCATCATAACCTTTACCCAGAAGGAAAATATCACCACTACGGGCAATTTTGTTTTCAGAAATTTCATCACCCCGAAAATGCAGGCCCGTACATTGGCGGCATTTGCCATGTCATCACTGGGTATCGAAAGATTCGCCATACTCTATCCGGATGAACACTACGGAACCACCTACATGAACCTGTTCTGGGATGCCATTAATGACCAGGGTGGTAAAGTTGTCGCCATTGAAGCCTATGATCCTGAAATGACCGATTTTGCCGTGCCCATAAAAAAACTCGTGGGCCTCTATTACCCGGTCCCCAAGGATCTTGTAATTCAATTTGAAATCATGCCCGAAGAAGAGAGCCCGTGGTGGTTGAACACATTCAATCCACAGGCCATGGTACCCTATTTTCCCCATGCGTTGAAAATAGTGGCTGACCTGTACGTTACCATTCCGGATAAAGCCCCCGGGCCGGTGGCCACGGCCGCCGACCGTGGCAGGGGCGCGGAGGAGGAACTGCAGCCGGTTGTCGATTTTCAGGCCATATTCATACCCGATGCCCCCAAAAAAGCCGGGTTGATCATTCCGCAACTGGCCTATCACGACATCAACGATATTTACCTTATGGGCACAAACCTGTGGCACTCCAAAGCCCTCATTGAAATGTCGCGCCAGTACATTCAGAATGCAGTCATCACCGAGGGATTTTCCCCGGACAGCAGCCTCCCACAGGTAAAAGGGTTTGTGGACACCTTTGCACATGTTTTCGGGGAGGTGTCCGGCTTTATCGAGGCGGTCACCTTTGATTCCGCCAACCTGCTTTTTCATGCCCTTGGCACACCGGGCATCCGTTTCAAAGGCCAGGTCAAGGACGAAATGCTCAATCTCGTGGATTATCCGGGGGTGACCGGCACCACCCATTTCGACTTCAGCGGTGATGCCATCAAGGCACCCCTTGTACTCAAAGTGGAGGCCGGCCGATTCGTGCAGGTCCGCCAGCCCTGACCCAAGGCAGTCCAATAAAAAAGGGAATTGAGTAGACCACATAAACTTCAGCGAAATTTAAATCGATTTCGCCTAACAACCTGGTGATGGCACGGCCGATTTTCAGCAGATGGTCGTTTGTCGAGAAGACCTTGATGCCAACGTCAAAACCCAAGCAGGTTTCTATTCCTCATAATTTTTCAGCTTGCCCTGCCCTGTGGCCTCCATTACGCTGTGCCACAGTTTCCCGCGGGGGTCCACCTGTTTGCGTTTGCCGGCGGACAACCCCATGGGCAGGTGGACGTACGTGTAATTCCAGTAACCGATGAGCACGTTGGTCTTGCCGGCCATTCCCGCGTGCACGGCGTCACGCCCCAGGAAACTACAGAAAACATGATCGTTGGCATTGGCCGGCAGGCTGCGAATCATATAGCTGGGGTCGATATATTTGAGGGAAATGTCGATATTTTTTTCTCGGAAATAGGCAATTATGCGGCTTTTCAGAAAGATGCCGATGTCCTTCAGGCGAATGTTTCCGGATTCATCGAGCTCCTCCGTACCCTTCTGAAAATATTTCTGGCCGGCGCCTTCGGCCGCCACAATCACGGCATGTCCACGCTGGGCCAGCCTGGCCGCAATGGCCGCTAACAGACCATTGGGACCCTCCAGATCGAAATCTACCTCCGGGATCAAAGCGAAATTGACATCCTGCTGGGCAAGGGTCGCCGTGGCGGCGATATAGCCGGAATGGCGCCCCATGAGTTTGATAAGGCCGATACCGTTAGGATAGCCTTTGGACTCGTTGTGGGCGCCCTTGATAGCTTCCGTAGCCACATCCACAGCAGTTTCAAAACCAAAGGAGCGGGCCACCATGTAGATGTCGTTGTCGATGGTTTTGGGTATGCCCACCACACTGATTTTAAGCCCTCTCTCCAGAATGTTTTCCGCCAACAGGGTTGCCGCCTTGAGTGTCCCATCGCCGCCCACCATGAAAAGGATGCCGACATTCATCCTTTCCAGGCTGTCGACGATCTCGTCGATATCCTGGGGCCCCCGGGACGAGCCCAGAATCGACCCGCCCAGTTCGAGAATGTTGACCACAGAATCCGGCCCCAGTTCCATGATATCGTGGTTGTATTTCGGGATAAAACCCTGCAGCCCGTACCGGATACCGTAGACGTTTGTAACACCATAGCCATAGTAAAGCTCAAGCACTATGGATCGGATAATATCGTTAAGACCCGGACAGAGGCCTCCGCAGGTCACGATGGCACACCTCAGTTTGCTGGGATCGAAATAGATCTTTTCCCGCGGTCCGGCCATCTCCAGCCAGGGGCTGACGCTTCCCCGCTTCAAAGCTTGTTGCATGTTTTTCAGTGACGCATCGATTAATACGCCCTGATCGTCCGACGCGAAATTTTCCCCGCGTTTGAGGGGCGATGGGATCTTCGCTTCCCCCAGGCACTGAATTTTGGTTTCCTCAATGTTCTGAATCATAAGGGCCTTTTCATCATAGGGCACGTTTTTTAGGTTCAAATCTGAATTCGCCTTTTCCCAGAATGTCGTGCAAATGCAAAATCCCGCATATGGTCCCGTCATCCGCTGTTATGGGGAGAACGGTAATTTCGTATGTCTCCATCAGGCCCAGTGCGTCATAGGCCGGCGTTTCCGGATAAGCGCATTTCGGGTTTTGCGTCATGACAGTTTCCACGGGCAACCCCCAGATGTCCTTTTGTTCAGTCAGGTTTCGCCGGATGTCCCCATCGGTGACAATGCCTGCCACCTTGTTTGCTGCGGTGCAGACCAGGGTCGCACCGAGCCCCATGCTGTTGACCATTTGAATGGCTTCCTCCATGGTACTGTCCAGGGAAATGCGCGGAATGGATTCTCCGGTCAGCATCATATCGGCAACACGGCTGGAGAGTCTCTGTCCCAAGGCCCCGCCCGGATGGAATCGTTTGAAATCGCTGGATGTAAATTGTTTTTTGTTGATCAGCGTAACTGCAAGGGCATCACCCATGGCCAGAAGGGCCGTGGAACTGGATGTGGGGGCCAGCCCCATGGGGCAGGCCTCCTTTTCCACACCGACATCGATGACGATATCGCTGTTCTGGGCCAATGTCGATTCCTTGTTGCCCGTTAAGGAGATCACCGTGCAACCGATACCCCGGATGCTGTCTACCAGTACGTTCAACTCGTCGGTTTCACCGCTGGTGGAAAGCGCCAGGAATATGTCATCCGGCACTACCATTCCCAGGTCTCCATGCATGGCTTCCACTGGGTGCAGAAAAAATGATCGGGTGCCGGTGCTGTTCAGGGTGGCCACGATCTTTCTGCCGACAATGCCGGATTTACCGATGCCACCGACCACAACCCGTCCGGCAGATGCATATATGCGTTCCACCATGGATACAAAACCATCGTCGACCCGATCAATCAGCTGCATGAGGCCTTCGGCTTCTATGCGCAATACCTCCCTGGCCTCCTCGACAATTGCGGATTTCTTCTCGGTCAAAAGCCTTTCCCCTTAATTAGCGTGTTTGTCAAAAAAACGTTCCGAATGCCGAAAAAATCCAATGTTGAATCGGATCGTATTTAGGACAACCAGTATAACGTATTAAATTTTAAAATGAATAGCAATTACCATAATCCAATGACACTATTCAAAAAAAAGCAAGCGGTCTTTTCCATCCGATTGACAAATAGACCCTTCTTGAACGCACAGGCACGGCGTCATCTCACCAGGAACAATTTTACCCATTTTTCCAACATTGGCCTTGACAATCGGCAAACCATTAATTATTATTATTTGTTTAATAGATACTAAGAGAAGAAGGCATGGCCGGATTCCATTTTCCTGGCCATTTTTATTTACACGAAACAAACTCAAATGGGGGTGGTTCCAATGGAGTGCACAACAGTTCGAAAAGGAAGTGAATGCCCATTTATGACCAAACAGGGGTGTTCCTACAATGGCGGGATTTGTCATAAGACCATAGAGAGTTGCGACGGCTGCAACCGTAAACTGGAAAACGGATCCGGCTGGTTTTGTTCGGCGTGCCCGGACCCGGAACAGAAATGGAAAAACGGCAACTGCAACCTGGCTTCGCACGTTACCACGGCAACCACACAGAAAAAGCAAAAGGTCAACCCGCTCAAAGCATCCAAACGCGCCAGGCGGTAACGCAATTCTCGGTAATGACAAACCCTGCTCACCTAGCGAGCAGGGTTTTTTTTATTCTTGACATTTTCCGGCTTCTATCGGAAAGCGTGACCGGGGTATAAACCCCAACGTTGCAAATGCCGGAGAGCTTCAGAGCCAAGACGTCTGCGGGTGAAGTCGTAGTGTTTTACTTCGAACCCTTAGCAACACAGGATCTGAAGCTCTCCGGCGTTCCCGAAGGGTAAACAACATGGCAAAATAGATACCATCCTTCTTGTCGCGGCATAGCTCGAAGAGCGAAGACGGACGAATTCACCAGAAGGGGTATCCAATAAATTGCATTATCATTATGATATTTGGTATAATAACAACTCATTATCTATAATTTACCATGCTGTTTATGCAACTAAGGGGTAAAGCCCACGACAACTATGCCAACTCTTCTGGTCAAGGAGGTACTTAAGAATGAATCCCATTGCCCAAGAACTGAACCACATCATCGAAACGGGGAATCCCCATCTTCTGGAAATGCTGTCCGGCATCGGAAAAGCACTTTTCTTTCCCAAAGGAATTCA
>JAOZRT010000358.1 GCA_029940035.1 Desulfobacterales bacterium | reverse complement strand
ATCAAGTATTCGTGCAAGTCTATTAGCATGTTCTGGCCTAATTCCCTTTTTGCTGCCTGTATAAAAATAATTTTCTAAGCCTTTATGCTTAAATGTCTTTATCATGAATAGAATTCGTAACCCGAAAGGTTACGTCTGTCAACATTAACTTTGCAATTACAAATTTGGTAGACTGGATTTTGTCGGGACAGCATAGCATAGGGGTCAGACCTACACTTTAGCATAGCATAGGGGTCAGACCTACACTTTGACAAAAACCGCTATTTTTTCGATCATTTCTAATACATTCATATTTGTTTCGGCTTTGAGGGCCACCCGGCGGCTGGCCTGGGTGACGCCAGATTCGCTTACCCCATACCATTGCCCAATCTCCTTAAGTTTCAACCCCGTGTATCGATGGCAAAAATAAAGTTTAACCTGTCGGGCAAATTTGGGATCGGTTTTCAGCAGCCGGTCCACCGCCTTATCAATGTCTTCGATCTCCCTTTTTACTGGCTCTTCCTTTAGATCCGGCAAATCCCGATCCGGTTCCCTATCACTTAAAAAGGTGGCCTTTATGTCCTCAATAAAGTCCTGACTTCCTAAGATAACTGCATGCAATCTTTTCGCCAGGGGGCTTGTATATTCCCTCTCCATGGTCGATCTAACGAATCCCCGATACTTTTTCATTGCTGGGGTCTGGCGCTTACCGAAGTACCCCAGGATGAAATCTCGTTGAAGCCATACGGGGGCTTTGCGTTTGTGGGTGTAATACCTGCAGCTACTCCATTTATAGGTTTCGGGAGTGGATTCCATACCGGCCCGAACGGGATTGAGGTGGATATACATAGAAAGCTCTTTGGCATATTCATCGGCATCCACCAGGATCGCCTTGTAGCGCCCCTGCAAAAGGTGCCCGGATCGTTTGCGCTTGGTGTTGAAGTACATGGTATAGGCGCCGTTGATATGCTGCATAATTTTGGATAGATTTCCCAGCGGGGTTTCGATCAGCAGATGGTAATGTTATGTGAAGCTCCCGATTATGTGAAGTTCGTTATCTTCATCTCCCTATTTTTCACCATCCCCCTCATTTTATCATCAATTCACTGCACATAATTGTTGCTCTTTGGCAAGGTTGTTCAGCCATTGCAGGATGTCAGGTTTGTGCCAGAGTTTCTTCTTTTTGATAGCGGGAGCGCCGGCTTTTTCCAGCATCTGTCGCTTCATCTCCATATCAATCTCAAGATAAGTATGCGTAGTATTGATATCCGCATGACCAAGCCAGTAGCTCACCATGTTTACATCATTGCCTGACCGCAACAGGTGCATGGCTGTAGTGTGCCGGATAGTGTGCGGGTTAACAGTTTTTGTTTTAATGGAAGGGCACTGATCCCGGGCGACAACCCCGTATTTATTGGTGATATAGCGGATACCGAAGCGCGTGATGGGAGCGCCATTGGCGTTAAGAAACAGATGCTCGATTCCTGGCTCTTTCGGGGAGCGTTGCTCCAGGTAAGTTTGAAGAGCCGTAACTGTTTCCGGCCATAGAGGGCAACTGCGATGCTTTTTGCCCTTTCCTAAAAGGTGGACCTGACCGGCCCCATCCAGACGCAGACCGTGGAGTTTAAGCTCAACAATCTCACTGACGCGTGCGCCGGTGTTATAGAGCAGCAAAAGCAGTGCCCTGTCCCGGATTCCGGTCCGGGAGTTACTATCCACAGCATCGAGAATGGCCTGCATTTCTTTTTCCTCGAGGTAGTCAACCGTTTGGTGTTGGGTGCGTTTCAAAGGGATAGCGCGGATTCTTTGGCATTGCTGCATCAAGGCTGGTTCTTCTCTGGCTATAAAGGCGAACAGGCTTCGGATGGCCGCTAATCTTACGTTCCTTGTACTGGGAGAACACTTCCGCTTTTGTTCCACGTGATCCAGAAAATCAATAACCACATTTTCCGTGACATCTTCGACTGTAAGCCTGTCCACCGGCCGTCCAAGTGTATCTTCCGCATAGCACAGCAGCAGCTTGATAGCGTCACGGTAGGTGAGTATGGTATTGACCGAGAGGCCTTTTTGCACGGGCATATAGTGGCTGAAGAATCGTTTCATGTAGTTGGCTAATAAATGATTCATGATTTTCCTCCCTTGGCTTTGAGGTTGTGCAAGTAGTGCTTATGGAAGCGATTGTTGACCTGTTCAAGCAACTCGGCTGTGGGGTGCAGGTAGATATGAGTGGAGCAGACGCTTACATGGCCCATATAGGTGGCCAGGGCCGGAAGCCTTGCGTTGACATCCAGTTTATCTTGGTACCACGCCAACAGTTTATGCACGGCGAAGGTATGCCTCAGGTCATGGATACGTGGGCCGGTGTGTTTGTTGTGACCAATGCCGCACTTTTCAAGCAGTTGCCGGAAGGTTTGATAGACTGTGCAGTGACACAATCTATGAGTTCGCAGGTTAATGAACAACGGTGAGTCCGGCGTTTTTTGGCCGTTTCGAAGCCGGTGCTCGATATACTGGCTCAGTATTCGGGAGGTGGATGGATGCAGGGGGACCCAGCGTGCCTTTCTGAATTTTCCTTCGGTGATGTAGAGTAAATCAAGTTCGCTGTTAAAGTCCTTTAGTGTCAAGGCAAACGCCTCGCCGATGCGGATGCCCGTGGTATACAGAAGGCCGAAAAGCGTCTGGTAGGTCTGCGGCCGCAACGACTCGGACGGCGGTAATGCCAAAGCCGCCGAGAGCAGATTCCTGATTTCTTGTTCGCTGAAGATATAAGGATGAAAAACCTTTGAAGCGGGAACACATCTCATGGGCTCAGGCACATAGCAATTTGGATCTGTTTGGGCGATGTGCCGGCATAACTGGTGGACCACGCAAAAGCGGTTGTACTGTACCCGCGGGCGCAGGTGTGAAAAGCTCTGCATATAGTGATCTATCATGTGACGGGTAACGAATGATCCGTTGGGATATTGTTCAACCAGAAATCGGTCGAAGTATCCCAACAGCCGGGCCTGGGAACTGTAATCCGTGCCCGAAAGACGGCGTAACTCGATAAACCGACCGATCTGTCCGGACAACCAACTGTGAAGTTCGATAGTTTGCATTATATAACCTCCCGGGGCCATGCCAGCCCCACCTGTTTGAGAGCATTGAAGTCGACCTTGGTATAGATAAACGTCGTTGCCAGGTGCCGGTGTCCGAGTACGTCGGCTATCTCCTTGAGAGAATGCCCCTTTTGCAGCATGCGCGTAGCGAAGCTGTGGCGGAAAGCGTGCGCCCCCTTGCTGTGGCTGTTGATACCGGCGGCACGGATATGACGAAAAATAATAGCGGAAAGGGTGTTGGAGCTGGGAAGAGAATGATACGGAGCACGAGTAGTCAAAAAGACCTCCTTGTGCACGCTGGGTGGACGAGCGTTTTGCAAGTAATTCAGCAGGCTTTGTCCCACTTCACCTGTCAGAGGCAGCAGACTGTCCTTCCCATTTTTCAAGGCCTTGAAAAGTATCAAATCCGCAGCCCAGTCAATATCTTGCAGACGAAGGGCTCGAACCTGGCCGCCACGCACACCGTAGGTGTAGAGCATCTGGCAAATCGCATAATCACGTCTCCCCGCATTGCTGCCGCGGTTAATACCGTTAAGTACTTTCCGTGCCTGCTCATCGGTCAATCCGCGGGGTACCGTAGCCAGCTTGTAAGTGCGCAATGCAGGCACGGCACAGTCTAATGGCCGCTGCACAAGACCTTTATGTAAACAGAATCGGAAGAAAGTTCGCAGGGCCGATTGCATTGAGCGCCGGGCCGAACGTCCCATCTGCCGAGCATATGACAAAAAGAAACGTTCTACCGTCTCGGGAGTCAGTTCCGACATGCCATCGGCTGTTGCCTGCGGACCCAGCCATTGGAAGAATTGACGAAGGGAATGAGATCGAATGTCGAGTGTACCGGGCGCCGCGTTCTGGTAGTCGCGCATCCACTCGATATAAGAATCCAGAAGAGGTTGGTAAACAGTCGAAACGGCCGTAGAATCAAAAAGTCGCAACTGACTAAGATACTTAATAAAACGATTTATCGACCATTGAATGCGACGGAGATGGTTATCAGACGGATCTCGGGATTGAGCCCGTAATGGATATTCCCTGAAGAATCCATTAATATCTTCAGCCGATAACGTCTGCCGGCGGTCCACTTTTTGAGCATCAAGATAACCGTTAAGTTTAGAGACATTGATTAAATGCAAACGGATGGTTGACCGACTGAACCCACCTTCCAGCAACCAATCACAGTAACCATCCAGAAGATGTCCCATTGGACTGCTTCGCAATTTGCCAAGAGTCCGCGGACACACAAAAACCAATTCTAATGCCATGGCAACCTCCTTTAACCGCCTCGTTCGTCAAGGCTGTTAAAGTAAAAATTGTCATTGCACAGAATTATGTGTAGTAATAAATTAGGAAGATGGTGCAGAAAGGTTGCAAATGGATGGAATACAAGAGAGGCGGATAGATCAACTTCACATAATCGGGAGCTTCACATAACATATT
>JAOZRT010000357.1 GCA_029940035.1 Desulfobacterales bacterium | reverse complement strand
AGCCGGACATCCGCCGGATTATAAAGCAGCTGCCCAAACAAAATCGCCAGACATTGTTATTTTCGGCTACCATGCCCACTCAAATACGGCGCCTGGCCGACGATATATTAAAAAACCAGATCAGAATTCAGGTGGGAAATGATGCGCCGGCAGAAACAGTCAGCCATGCCTTCTACCCTGTGGCCCAACATTTGAAAACCGCCCTTCTGCTCAAGCTGTTAGGCAAAACAAGCACAGGAGCTGTCCTGGTTTTTACGCGCACCAAACACCGCGCCAAACAATTGGACGTAAAATTGGCCAAAGCCGGCTATCGTTCCGCCTCCCTCCAGGGGAATCTGTCTCAAACCCGTCGACAGGATGCTATGAACGGTTTTAAATCAGGCAAATACCAGGTGCTGGTGGCAACAGATATTGCCGCCCGTGGCATTGACGTTTCCAATGTTTCCCACGTGATCAATTATGACATGCCCGCAACACCTGAAACCTACATACACCGTATTGGGAGAACCGGTAGGGCTGAACAGAGCGGGGAAGCGTTTACCCTGATAACCAGTGAAGACAGGCAAATGGTAAAAGCTGTCCATGGGGCGATCGGCGCACCTGTGGAACAACGCACCCTTGCGGATTTTAATTATCGTGCCCCTGCATCAACCAACAACAAGCCTAGACGCCCTGCTGTGAAGCAGCGGCCAGCCCGCAAGGCTGAAAATGGAAGAAATCGACGAGAGGCGTCAGGTCCTTATGCCTGGCTCTCGCCCCGGAAAACCGGCAAGCACCAAAGGTCGGCCCGCTAAGGGTGTTAAGCCCCATGCGCTTCACCTCTGGGAAACCGCCACAGGTAGGTGCCGTAGGCCGCCATGGTCCCGGAAAGATTGGCCAGCGACAGACCGAGCCAGACAGCGTTGAGACATAGAGAAGCCTGTAGATAAACCGCTGCCGGCAAGCCTACCACGAATAGGCCGAAAAGCAGGGTCAGCAATCCCACTTTCGGGTTGCCGACCCCGTTAAATCCTGCGCCAATGATCATCCTCACCCCCATGAAGGCCCAGAAAGGTGCACGGATATACAGAAAGCCGATGCTGAGGGCTACCACCTCAGCATCCTGGGTGAAAATTGATACTATGGGTTCTGCAAACAACAGCGACACCCCTGCCACGGACAACATGAACAGCGCCAGCATCAGCATTGAATTGCGAATGGTTTTCTGAGCACGATCCAATTTATCAGCACCAAAATTCTGCCCGACAATGGTCAGGATGGCACCCGACATGCCCAGGGCCGGCAGAATGGCGATGTTCTCCACCCGGCCGCCAATACCGAATGCGGCGATGGCCAGAGGACCGTAGCCAGACACCAGTTTCATGAACAGCATCAGCCCGATGGATGAACTCATGAAGGTAATCGTGGAGGGTATGCCGATGTGCAGGATCTCTTTTATCAGGGAAAGATCAAATCGAAAATTTTTTACCACCGGCACCACATTTGATTTGCCGGAAATGAAGTGACGGAAGACCAGCACCACCAGTACTACACGGGACACGACCATGGCCAGACCCGCCCCCAGGACACCCATGGCCGGCACCGGCCCCAGTCCGAAAATAAACAGCGGATCCAGCACCAGGTTGACAAACGTCTGGATCAGCAGAAACTTCATGGGGGTCCTGGTATCCCCGGCCCCCCGGATGATGCTGTTACCGAATGCACCGAAAAAGATAAAGATGAAGCCGACAAAAATGACGCGGCAGTAATCCAGAACCGAGGCCATAATTTCAGGGCCCGCGCCCAGCAGCACAAACAAGGGTCTTGCAAACATCACCCCCAGGGCTGCCAGCAGCAGCGAAAGAACGATCCCGAATGCGAGGCCGTTGGCTGCAATCCGGCCTGCCTTCTCGATCTCTCCGGCGCCAAAGGACCGAGCCACGAATGAGGAAAGGCCGGTGCCGATGCCCATGACAAAGGAAACAAAAAAGAACATCACGGGAAAAACGATGCTTACCGCCGCAATCGCCTCGGGGCTCACCATGCCCACAAAAATCATGTCAATGACACTGAAGCCGGTCTGGAACAACATGGCCACGATCATGGGCAGGGACATGTGGATGATATTTTTATTAATGCTTCCGGTAAGGAGGTCGGGGTGGTTGCGTGTTTGCATTGCAGATCTCATGTGAATACTTCAGGTGCCTTGGGCGCGATTTTGAAACAGATTAAACCATCTTCCGGGGTTCCCGGAAAAATAAAGGCTCTTGCTCCGCAACCCAGATTAACATACCAGGACGAAGGAAGAACCACCTTGAAATGATTAAGCTGAAGGAAAGCGATTTTTATACTTGACTTTCCCCCGATTAACTATCGTTGGGTTTATTCTCCAATTGCCGCAATGTTTCTTCCAATACCGGGAGACGCTGTTTGTCCTTGGGATCCTTGGCGCTTTTCTTTAGTTTGATTAGCATCTCCAAATCCAACACACGCATTGGATGATCTCTGAATTCAATCTCCACAGTGTGTTCAATAAGATCCTCATACGTATTTCCATCTTCAATTACGGCCAAAACGTCCAGGGGTCCTAAACGGGTTGTTAAAAGCACATGACCCGTTCCAGAGAGATCCTCCGTTTTCGGCTCAATGACAACATCGTCCATACGACGATAAAATGCACCCACAGATTTTAAAAAGGCATATAGCTTGCCAATATTTTCAGCAGAGCGGCAATGGACGATGTCCACATCCATTGTGGTTACCGGGGCTCCTTGTATTACCGCGGCAAGGCCTCCAACCAGGATAAACTCAATGTCTGCTGCTACAAGACCTTCAAGCAGAGTGCTTAGGTCCGGGTTTGATGGTTTTTTGTTGTTTGTAGGCATCTCTCAGTTCTAATATAGTCCTTATTGCATTATCATTGGCCTTCAGACGTTCCTCTATCGACATTTTAATAAACATCGCGACCAAACCCTTATCAACGTTGGATGGCTCTCTTTTGCTTAGATTCTTAATCATCTTCCCTCTAGTGAATTGCTTACCTGAAAATATAGCAGGCTGGCACCGCTAAGTCAAAATTTTTGCCTGAACAGAATAGAAAAGGTTGACAATACACAATTTGTGTAATATCTAATAAACAATTTATTACGAATATTTTGTTTATCGAATCTAATGTACAGGCGGCTTTGGGTCATGGAAAATCCTTTCAGCTATACCGGCATTGTAAAAGGCGATGCATTTTGCAACCGGAAGACAGAACTATCCGAACTGCTGACATTTACCAAGGCATCGCAGAACATACTCCTCTATTCACACCGCCGCTATGGAAAGAGCTCGCTCATATTCAAGCTCTTTGAACGTCTCCAGCGGCAGCGGCCTAAATTCAATACGCTCTACATCGATCTATACGGAACCTTGTCTGAAAAAGATTTCGCCACTGCTGCCCTGACAAGCCTGGGTCAGATCGAATCCAGGCTTGAAAAACTGGCCCAGCTGGTCCGCGGTGCCATTCAGTCGGTTAAGTTCGGTGTATCCATCGATCCCGTCAGCGGTTCGCCCGGTATGTCCATCTCTTTTGATTCAAGTTATGATGAAGCGGTGACGGTGCATGCATTGAAGTTACTGGGCAGTTTTTCAGAACATCGCAAACTCGTGGTGGTTTTTGACGAATTTCAGGAGATTGCAAATTATAAACAGGCAGGATTCGAAAAGAGACTCAGGGCCATCATTCAGCAGCACGACAATATCAGTTATATATTTTGCGGCAGCAAACGCCACATTTTAAATGATATTTTTACAAATCAAAATCGTGCTTTTTATAAATTGGCCCAAAGCTATCCTCTGGAAGTTATAGAAACCAGCCATTACGTTGCATGGGCCAAAAAACTGTTTGGGAAAGCGGGCCGTAAGATCGGAGCCGATCTCATCGAGGAGATCGTTTCACGCTGTGAAAACCACCCCATGTATGTGCAACAATTTTTATTTTATCTGTGGGAGCAAACCCATACGGCAATTATCGGAAAAACGGTTGCCGAGACAGAGCGAAAGGTTCTTCAAGCCAGCCAGAATGAATTTTTTAATCTCTGGGATTCTCTGTCTTTGAATCAGAAAAAAACGCTAAAACTCATCGTCCTTACCAACGGCAAGGATATGTATTATGCAAACGCCCTTCAATCCGTCGGCCTCAAAGCAGGTTCACAGGTTAGCCGCGCCCTGGAAAAGCTCATCCTCAGCGACATCGTCCTGAAAAACGGTTATTACAAAATTCAGGACGTCATGTTCAAGAATTGGATCAGAACCTTTTCTAATTAAAGACACCTCGCGGTAAGCATGCAGTGGCTCCACAACAGGATCCCATGAAAAAACAATACATGCACGGCTCAGGCCGAAAAGAAAAACCAAAATTCAGCCGGCGCGGCTCTCCGGCCCCGCTCAAGAAATATACGATCAGGCCGGGCGCCGATGCAAATTTAAAAAAAGTCTTTGCATCCATCGGCGTACCCGCAAAGCAGCCCTTCACACCGGACCCGTTTCAGCTCGAAG
>JAOZRT010000077.1:13598-16487 GCA_029940035.1 Desulfobacterales bacterium | reverse complement strand
TTTCGCCTGTAAAATGGTGCGCCATTTCTATCAAATCCGCAAAATTGATGCCCCGTTTTTTATAAAAAGAGCCGAAAACAATATCGAGCATATCCAGGGCCGCATCCATATCGTAGCTGCGCGAACGAAAGAGAATATCGTGCACGGGCCGATAACCATCCAGACGGGTAGTCATTCCGCTGCTTGTAAAGAAGGTAGACAGTTTGCCGTTCTTGACCGGCACAGTTTCGACCACCATTTTTATTTGATTTTCATTCAAATCCAGACTGAGGGAAAGCCAATCGATCTGTTCGGCGGCATCCACTAAACCGGCCAGCATCTGCCGGACCTCTTCGGCTGTCGGAGCAAGCGGGTCTGTTTGGCCCTGTGATGACATCCGGCCAATGGTTTCCAGAATATTGTTGATGTTGTCCCTGTTGCCGGCAATCAACTTACGCAGCGCCAAGGTCAATGAAACAGTGGCTGCAGATACAACCCTCGACGCCTCGGCCATCTCCTTTTCGGCACTTTCGGGGATAGTCTCCGACGCTCCCGGTGGCAGGGACAGGATATAGTAATTATTGCGGGACAAGGCATTGTAAGCCTCTTTGAATTTAGGATTGGCCTGACGATACGGAACCAGTATGGCGGGAGAAAGCCGGTCTTTGGATTTATTCCAGGACAGGACAATCGAGCGTTCATCATCTATCCAATCCACCTCCTGCAGCATGTCCCTGAAAGCGGCCGTTGGCAGTTCTCCTGTGTCCGACATCCCCATGGAATCGATCAAGTCCAGAGCTTTCTCCAACCGGGAAATCTTCACCATGAGGTCTGCGGCCGCCGCAGTATCCTGTTGAGGTCCCGCCAACAGCACCATGCCGATCGCCAGGCATATGACCAACATCGCTTTAACCGGTTTCCATACGCAGGTTCGTGTTTTCATCTGATCACCTCATGGGTTGAATATGTCGTGACAATGAATCCCTTGACTGCCCAAAAACCATTGGCAGTAACAATTTATTATATATACTTTGCCAGGTTGTTTATGCAACTATGGGGTTAAATCAATCGGAACTGGATGGGAATAATCACGATCACCGGGCCGTCAGGGGGGCTGGAAAACGGTGCGGATTCTCTGACGGCTTTTAGAACGGCACGGTCGAGTTCTCTGTGTCCGGAGCTCTGGGTAACTTCCAATTCGGCAATATTGCCGTCTGCATCGATGGTCACGGCGATGGTCACATGCCCCTGCAGGTTGCGTTTTTTTGCCCGAACCGGATATTTTACGCTGCCACGTATTTTTCTGTAGACAACGTCCCGGTAATCCTCTTTGGCAATTTCCGGTTGCGCATTCGACGGGAGGGCCACCTGCTCTTGCACCGGTGTTACCGGGGTCCATTCGGATACATTCAAATCCCTGACAACAGGGGGGTGGGGCATTGGTACGGATTCCCGTGACAGATCAGGTGCAGGTTGCAACCGGGCTGCCTTGGGAGGCGGGTTGACAGGGATCTTGAAAGGCTTTGTGATGGGGGTGTACACCTTATCAGGTTGCGATTTGGCGGGTGGCCTGATCCGGGGGCGCGGGATCTCCCTGGCCATGGGTTTGACCACACTGCGCATGGTCAATTCCAGGTAGGTCAACGACCGGGGGCGGTAAATTTTAGCTATGTGCATGAACAGCACCACATGCACCAGCAGCGAAATGACGATCAGTCCCCTGAGGAGCCAGTTGGGCCTTGTGGCGTCATCTGGCTGCATATGGTTTGACATGGATTGCACGGATTAAAACGCTTTCTCCGTGGCCAAGACCAGTCGGCCTGCACCGGCAGCTTTGGCTACATCCATGACCCGCACCGCCTTGTTCAGAATAATAGCCCGGTCGGCTTTGATGACGACCAGGCCGTCTTGCTTGCCCTGCAGGCGTTCTTTCAGTACAGTAAACAATTCATTCAAGGGAACCTCCTGATTCTCCAGAAATGTCCTGCCCTGTTTATCGACCACAATGGTTATCTCCTTTTGGGTCTGCGGGGATGTTGCGTGGGCCGTGGGAAGCTTGATCTTGATGCCTTCATCCACCATGAAATTGGTCGTCAACAGAAAGTAGATCAAAAGCAAAAACACGATGTCGATGAGCGACGTCAGAGGCGCCTGCAGCTGATAGAATTGCCTTTCTCTTTTTCGAAACAGCATGACTCCCTACTCCTTCAGTAGACATGTAAAAAGTTCATCAAATTTCATGCAAGGTCAGGTAATGATGGCCTTCATGAAGGTCACGGCCCCATCCTGAAGCCGCGCCTCATATTTATTGACCCGGGATACCAGGTAGCTGTGGGCCAGAATGATGGGCAGAGCGACTGACAGCCCCAAGGCGGTGGTGAGCATCGCTTCCCAGATGCCGCCGGCCAGTACAGCGGCATTGACCTTGCCGCCCATCTCCTGGATCACCATAAAGGCTTTGATCATGCCGATAACCGTTCCCAGAAGACCCAAAAGTGGCGAGATGTTACCGATGGTGGCCAGAGCCTGGAGATAGCTGGAAAGGTCCCGCACCTGTTTCTCGGTGGCATGGGCAATGACCGTCTCCAGGGTTTCGCGTTCCTTGTTTTTAACCTCCAGGGCCTGGATCAGAACATGTCCCATGGGGGAACTGCTTTGTACGGCGGCCTCGTAGGCGCCGGCGTCGTCTCCCTGTTGTATCAGGTCGGCAACCTTACGCGCCAGGCCCTCTCCCCGCTTTCTGAGACGCGCGAAGCGTATCAGTCTTTCCAGGAAAATTGCCAAGGCGAAAATGGAACACAGCAGGATCGGTATTACCAGTAATCCGCCTTTTGCCAGAAAATCGAACATGTTTTCCTCCTTACAATTCTATGTTCAATGGTATTTTGTGTTTGGTGTTTGGTGTTTGGT
>JAOZRT010000077.1:9989-13498 GCA_029940035.1 Desulfobacterales bacterium | reverse complement strand
TCCGGCTTCTGTCCTCTGTCTTCTTTTTTTGCCGCAGACATACGCAGACAAACGCGGACTTTTAATAATACTTGCGAAAAGCAACACACTTCTGGCATCAATATTTTAAATTGCTATCTGCATTATGCAGTCCCGAAGCAACATCAAAAATGTTTTGTCTGCGGCTAAGATTTCTGCTCTTCTGTGGTTCTGGCCACTGACTACGCAATGCCGTCTACAGGATTTCTGTCCTCTGGGGCTCTGACCTCTGAGGTTCTGACCTCTGAGGCTCTGTTTTCTGTGGCTCTGGCACTCTGTCCTCCGGCCTCTGGTTTCAAAACGTCTCCTCCACATCCCCCACACCGTCGAAATCCAGGTCCTTTTTGCGCATGATCATCTGTTCACCGCTGTCATAGGATTCCCACAGATCCACCTTGCCGTCGTGATTGGAATCCTCCTCTACCTTGATGATCCTGCCCTTTTCATAGTAAAACCAGATATCCACTTGTCCGTCGGTGTTGTTGTCCTTCTCCGCCCGCATTGGATTGCCACCAGGATCGAAATGCCACGTTATCGAGACAGGACCGGCAGCATCCTGTGCCTCTTCACTTTTTACGAGAGCCCCTTTTGCATCATAGTATTCGCGCAGAAAAATACCCCCGCGGGAAGTTTCATCCACTTCTTTAATCCTCAGGATGCCGTCTTTGTAAAAATAGCGTGAGTCGATTCCATGGTCACCGTCCGCATCGACTTCAACCACCACCTGCCACTGCGGCCGGTTAAACCACTGGGTATTTTCAAAACGGCCGTCAAAATCGTCATCCCTGATCATTTTATCGCGGCGGCCGGCTTTATACTGCAACCGCAGATCTGGTTCATTGTCACTGTTCCGGTCTTGCTCCATGGCCGTGAGCGCTCCCCTGGTATAAAACTGCCAGGTATCGGGACGGCCGTCGGCGGTTGTGTCATGCTCGGATCGGACCCGCTCTCCCTTGGTATCAAAGAAATAAGCCGTGTCCATCCTGCCGTCAAAATCAGTATCTTCCTGCTGCAAAATAGGCTTGCCACCCGCAAAGGTAACCCGGCGGTCCATGGTGCCATCCTCGTTTACATCCACCTGCTCTTCAATGGGCTGCCCGTTTTTGAATAGTGTCGTCAGTTCCGGTTTCCCATCTTGGTTTCCATCGGTTTCCTGTTTTACCACCCGGCCGCCCCTGTAGGTTTGGACAAATTCCATTTGACCGTCACCATCTGTGTCGTGGCTGCTTGCTGATGGCGAACCATCAGGACCGAACTGTGTGATTGCGTCCACGCGGCCGTCGCCATTCACGTCCTTGCGTCTCTCGTGGGGATGCCCCTCCCGGAAGAAGTCCCAGGTGTCGACCCGCCCATTCCCATTGGTATCCTGGGTCGATGCCTGCAGGAGACCGTTCTCATATAGGTGAACCGTATCAAATCTGCCGTCATCACGGGTATCTGTTTTTACTGTGGCAACCTGACCCTGGGCATCGAATGTAATGGCCTGAACCACGCGATTGTTCCGGTCAAGGCGCTCCTGGGACACTCTTTTCCCCTTTTCAAACCGATCACGGGTATCGATTACACGGTCGAAATCCGTATCCCTTTCGATCCGTACCAGAGCCCCCTGCGCATAAAGTTGAAAAACATCTTCAAAGCCGTCCTGGTTGGTATCGATGTGAAGTTTGCTCAAACGGCCTTCATCATCAAGGTACGCTGTCTGATCAATTCTGCCATCCTGGTCAATATCTTTCTTTTGGACCTGGATTTCGGCCTTTAAGATTCCGCTGGTCAGCAGCAGAAACATCAAGACGATCACCACGCCCGACAGCTGTCCAATAAAAACCGAAATCAGCTTAATAATCCGGCCTGGTTGTTTTTCCCGCTGATATTGCATACTCAATCTGTCATCACATTTCAAATTGGCATTAAAAGTGGTATATATGCCTGATGGCACTGATTATCAATGAAATCTTTTACAGCATTCAGGGGGAATCGACGTTCGCAGGTCAGGCTTGCGTATTTGTGCGCCTTACCGGATGCAACCTGCGCTGCACCTACTGCGACACGCGTTACGCCTATTCAGAAGGCCACCCCATGACCGTTAACCAGATAATCGAAAAAGTGGCTGAATTCGGCTGCAACCTGGTGGAAATTACCGGCGGCGAACCCCTGCTCCAAAAAGATACCAGGCAACTTGTCCAGACGCTGCTCGATAAAGGCTTTCAAGTGCTCATGGAAACCAACGGCAGCCTGGACATCAGCAGAATCGACCCAGCCTGCATGAAAATCATCGATATCAAGTGCCCGGACAGCGGCGAGTCAGACCAATGCGACCTCGCCAACCTGCAACGGATGTCATCGTCCGATCAGGTAAAGTTTGTCGTCAGCAGTCGCCAGGATTACCTGTATGCAAAAAGCATACTACCACGCATCCCGGTAAAGGTATCACCCGGCAATATACTCTTTTCGCCTGTTCGGGACAACCTGGCCGGACATGAACTGGCCGCTTGGATCCTGGAAGACGGTCTGCGGGTCAGACTTCAGCTGCAGTTGCACAAGGTGCTCTGGCCCGAAATCGACCGGGGGGTATAAAAGAATGAGTAATTTGCCTTCGGTGTCATTCATGGTAATTAATATCGCCCGCAGGGCTAATGACAGCCGCAGGCGTAATGACAACGTAGTATTGGCCAGTACGGCCTCAAACATGAAAAAGGAGTACCCTGACACATGCCGAACAAAGTGAAACCCGCCGTGATCCTCTCCAGCGGAGGCCTGGACTCGACCACGGTCATGGCCATCGCCAAAGAACAGGGCTATGCCCTGTACTCAATGAGCTTCGACTACGGTCAAAGGCACGCCTTTGAGCTTACCGCTGCCGAACGCGTGGCCCGGGAACTCGGCGTAAAACAGCATCTGGTCATTCGGACGGACCTCACGGGTATCGGCGGCTCCGCCCTCACCGATGATATTGCGGTCCCCAAACACAGACTGACAGGCAAAGAAGGCAACCCGGAGATCCCCATCACCTACGTGCCCGCCCGGAACACCATCTTCCTCTCTTATGCCCTTGCCTGGGCTGAAGTGCTGGGGTCTGCAGACATCTTCGTGGGCTTAAACGCAGTGGATTACAGCGGGTATCCCGACTGCCGCCCTGAATACCTCGAAGCCTTTGCCAAAATGGCCAACCTGGCAACCCGTGCGGGTGTAGAGGGAACGACCCGGGTTGAAATCCATGCCCCTTTGATTCACATGACCAAGGCGGAAATCATTCAAAAAGGGCGTCAGCTAGGCATCAACTACGGACTGACCCATTCCTGCTACGACCCGGACCCGTCCGGCCGGGCCTGCGGCGCCTGTGACAGCTGCCTCCTGCGCAGGAAGGGGTTTGCGGAAGCCGGTGTGGCCGATCCGACTCGCTATACCTGACAGGATCGTCATCCCATCGTTCGGTTAAATGAATGTTGTTAGCCATGCGGGCGATATTTATGCTTCGCATGTTATTTGCGCTT